>KE354234.1 GCA_000415505.1 Streptomyces afghaniensis 772 | reverse complement strand
CGGCTACTACCTGACCGGCGACAGCGGACACATCGACGACGACGGCTATGTCTTCGTCATGGGCCGCACCGACGACGTCATCAACGTCGCCGGACACCGCCTGTCCACCGGCAGCATGGAAGAGACCCTGGCCGCCCACCCCGACGTCGCCGAATGCGCCGTCATCGGCGTCGCCGACGAACTCAAGGGCCAGATCCCGCGCGGCTTCGTCGTCCTGAAAGCCGGCAGCAACCGCGAACCGGGCGAGGCCGAGGCCGAACTCGTCCAGCTCGTACGCGACCGCATCGGCGCCGTCGCCTCCCTCAAGGACGTCACGGTCGTCGCCGCCCTGCCCAAGACCCGCTCGGGCAAGATCCTCCGCAAGACCATGCGCGGCATCGCCGACGGGCACGACGAACCCATCCCCTCCACAATGGACGACCCCGGCGTCATCGAGGTCCTGCGCCCGGTCCTCCGCCGCGCCGGTCACACCCCGTGATCGACTGTCGCCTTCCCTGGCTGACGGTGGGCGGTCGCGCCCGGCGGACTGCCCCACCGGAGCCTTGACGCCGATCATGTCGCGACCTGGGGTCTCCCCAGCGACCCGGCAGTCGTCTCCACGGCCCGCGTCCAGGCATCCGATCAACTGACCGCCTGCGGGCTGGAAGAACTGGCCTTCACCACCGAACTCCTGGTCAGCGAACTGGTGGTCAGCGAACTGGTGACGACCACCATCCGCTACGGCAGGAGCCCCATCCAACTGCGGATGATCCTGCAGTCCGCCCTGACGCGCGAAGTCTCCGACGCCAGCAGCACCGCCCCGCACCTGCGCCGCGCCCGGGTCTTCGACGAGGGCGGCCGGGGCCTGCCCCTCCTCGTCCAGCCCACCGAACACTGGGGCACACGGCACAACCGCGAGGGCAAGGTCGTCTGGGCGGAGCAGGCGATTCCAGCAGCCGTTGCGGAACTCTCATCCGCTCTGGCGTGAGGTTCTTGCGCGAGCTTCGCCGCGCGGCTTCGTGCCCCATGCCGGGACCCACTTGCCACAGCCCACTCGACCGCATAGCATTACGATCGTAATTTGATAGGCCGGTGCCCACCCCGACTCAGTCGGCGGGCGCAGGGCGGGTGCGTCTTCGGGCCCAGGAGCAGAAGAGCCCGGTGCCCACGTCCACGCGGTGTCCGCCCCCGCCCCTTTCGAACCATCACCCATCACCTGAGGAATCCTCCATGCTCAACGCCTTGTGGAACCCGACCACCGTCGGAGAGATCTCCCTGCCGCACCGGCTGGCCATGGCCCCCCTGACCCGCAGCAGGGCCACCCCGGACGGCGTGCCGACCGAGCTGAACGCCGAGTACTACGCCCAGCGCGCCTCGCACGCGCTCATCATCACCGAGGGCACCCAGCCCTCCGCCGACGGCCAGGGCTACCCGGTGACCCCGGGCATCTACACCGAGGAACACATCGCCGGCTGGCGCAAGGTCACCGACGCCGTACACAAGGCCGACGGATGCATCGTCATCCAGCTGATGCACGCCGGGCGCATCTCCCACCCGGACAACACCCCCCACCACCGGCAGCCGGTGGCCCCCTCCGCGATCAAGCCGGCCGGCCAGACGTTCACCCCGTCCGGGCTCCAGGAGATGCCGGAGCCGCGCGCGCTGTCCACCGAGGAGGTCGCCGCGACGGTCGACGACTTCCGGCGCGCCGCCGCGGCCGCCATCGCGGCCGGCGCCGACGGCGTCGAGATCCACGGGGCCAACGGCTACCTGGTCAACCAGTTCCTCTTCCCCAGCGCCAACCAGCGCACCGACCAGTACGGGGGCTCCCTCGACAACCGCATCCGTTTCGCGGTGGAGGTCGCCACGGCCGTGGCCGACGAGATCGGCGCCGGCCGCACCGGCATCCGGATCTCTCCCGGCAACCCCTTCAAGCTCAACGACCTCGCGGAGAGCGACCCGCACGAGCTCTACCCGCACCTCCTTCGCGCCCTCGCCCCCCTCAACCTCGCCTACCTGCACATCGGTCACGGCGGCGACGAGGAACTCCTCTTCACCCTCCGCAAGCTGTGGCCCACCTCCCTGATCCTCAACCGGGCCGGTGCCGACATCGCCACCCGCGCCAAGGACGTCGAAGACGGTCTGGCCGACGTCGTCACCGTCGGCACCATGGCCCTCGCCAATCCCGACCTCGTCGAGCGCGTACGCTCCGGCGCCCCCCTGAACACCCCCGACCCCGCCACCTTCTACGGCGGCGGCGCGGCCGGCTACACCGACTACCCCACCCACGCCGCCTGACGAAGAGCACGGCGCCCGAAGGAATCATCTCCTTCGGGCGCCTGGGCACGACTGCGGCGCACGGCGGCCGGCGACCCGAGGAGTCAACGGGCTGCCACCGACGTGCGCCGCAGTCGTTTCACCTCGCACTCCGGCGTTCTCCGCCGAGATCGAGGGAGTCCGGCATCACGGCCCGGACCGATACCGGTCGCCGCCGAGGCTCACCTCTGCGAGGGAGGCACCGGGAAGAGCATGCAACTGCTGGTGGCGTGGGCGAGCAGACGGTCCGTGCCGTCGACCAACTGTGCCTGGGCCAGGGCGGTTTGACGGCCCTTGCTGACCACCGTGCCGATGGCGCGTACCGTACCCGTGTCCACGGTGATCCGTCGCAGGAACTTCACCGTCAGGTCGAGCGAGGTGTACGCCACGCCCTGCGGAAGGGTCGACTGGACTGCGCAACCAGCCGCCGAATCGAGCAGGGTGGCGAAGATGCCACCATGCACGCTGCCGATCGGGTTGTAGTGCTCCTCACCCGGTGTCAGGGAGAAGACCGCCCTGCCGGGCTCCACCTCGTCCAGGGTGAAGTCGATGGAGTAGTTGATGGGCGGCCCCGGCAGTCGCCCCGCCTGCAACTCACGCAGGAAGTCGATGCCGGCCATGCGTCCGGCGGCTTCCGCCAGGATCGCGGGATCTTCCCATTGATACGTACGCGTTCGTCCCACGACCGGGCACCTTCCATCTGACTTTTGAAGGTGAAGCTAGCTTCCCGCTCACCTGACTGTCAATGGCGAAGCCAGGCCCTTACGATGGCGGGATGGAGTGGCTTGAGGCGAGCACGGAGAACTGCCCCATCCAGCGCACGCTGGACGTGGTGGGTGAGAAATGGACGCTGCTGATCCTGCGTGACGCCGTCAACGGAGTCCGCCGCTTCGACGACTTCCACCGCCACATCGGCCTGTCGGAAGCCGTCCTCAGCGACCGCCTCCGGAAGCTGATCGCGGCCGGCGTCCTGAAGACCATCCCCTACCGGGAGCCGGGCAGCCGCTCCCGCAACGAGTACCGCCTGACCCGCAAGGGCTGGGATCTGTGGCCTGTCCTGATGGCGCTGAGCCAGTGGGGCGAGGTGTATGCCCTCGGCCCCGAGGGGCCCGTACTGGACATCCGTCACACCGACTGCGACGCCCCGGTCCGCGTCATCGTCGAGTGTTCCGCGGAGCACTCCACCCTCACCCCCGGGGAAGTCACCGCCCGACTCGGACCCGGTGCCCGCATCCGGTCGTGAGCACGCCGGTCATGCGGACGCCGGACATGGGCACGCCGGTCATGATATTACGCGCGTCAGGCCATGGATTACCCCTTGAATGCGAAGCATGGGCCTTACGGAGCGAACGGAGGAAGCTCGTGGTGCGCTACGCCAAGGAGCACAAGCAGGTGACGCGGCGACGCATCATCGAGAAGGCCGGCCACCGGTTCAAGCAGGACGGCATCGACGGCTCGGGCATCTCCACGCTGATGGCGGACGCGGGGCTCACCAACGGAGCCTTCTACGCCCACTTCACCCCAAGGACGACCTCGTCGCCCATGTCGTGGCCGAGGAACTGCACACGCAGGTCGCGAGGTACGGCACCCTGCGACCCGGCCGCCCGGGACTCGAGGACCTCATTCGCGAGTACCTGTCCCCCGAGCACCGGGACAACCCCGGCGTCGGATGCCCCTCCGCCGCCCTTCTCGACGAGATCGGCCGCTGCGAGGACGGGACCAGGCAGGCCTACAGCGACGGCGCGCGGGCCATCCTGGAGGAGATCTCCGCCCGCCTGACACCCGAGGACCCGCGGTCCGCTCAGGCCAAGGCCATCGGGCTCTTCACCATGCTGGTGGGGACGTTGCAACTCTCCCGCGCCTTGTCCGACCAGAAGCACGCCGATGAGGTCCTTGAGCTGGGGATCGAGAACGCTCTCGCGTTCATGGGGTGAGGCGGAAGGCGAGGTCGCGTCAGTGAACGGGTGCCTCGAGCCGCTCACCCAAAGGGCGCCACGGCCCTGAGGCACCAACCGCGGCCCAGACTACGACCGCACCGCACGCCTTTTACCGCTCGAGGAACTCGAGAGCCGTCTCCACGAACTGCCCGTGGAACTGGAAGATGCCGCCATGGCCGGCGTCGGGGTAGAGGACCAACTCGCCGTTCGGCACTCGCCGCGCCAGGTCGACCGAGTTCTGGGTCGGAACCATCCTGTCGCTCTCGCCGTTTGCGACGAGCACCGGCTGGTGGATGACCGAGAGGTCGTGGGGCCGCTCCAGCCCCCAACAGTGAATGGCCTTGAGCTGAGCGCCGTACGACGTGAGAGAGATCGCCTTGTCCCTGCCCTGGGGCGCTCCTTCAGGCGGGCCAGGAACGCCTTCCCGGCCCGACGCCCATTGGCGGTACGGGTGAAGAAGAGGAACTGCTTCGGGTCCTGAAGGGTGAGCAGCCCCCGAACGGTGTCGAGATGGGACAACCGGGTCACGTCCTTAATGCCCTCGCCCCCCGCCGGACCGGTACCCGTGAGGATCAGCTTGCGGACGAGGTCCGGATCGGTCTGCGCGATCACCTGGGCGATCATGCCGCCCATCGAGAAGCCGTGGAGATCGACGTACTCGAGCCCGAGTGCCCGGATGAACATGACGGCGTCCTTCGCCATCGCCTGGATGGTGCGCGGCGTCGAACCGCTGGAAGCACCGACACCCCTGTTGTCGAAGGTGACGACATGACGCTTGGCGGCGATGCCGTCGACGACCCGGGGGTCCCAGTTGTCGAGAACCGCGGCGAGGTGGGTGAGGAAGACCACCGGGACGCCGGACCGGGGACCAAGCTCGCGGTAGCCGGGAACTCGGCCCTGAGGACGGCGTACCGCTGATCCTCCTGATTCACCTGGCCGGGGTCCTGGACAACTGGGACCCGCGCGTCGTCGACGGACTCGCCGCACGACGCCGGGTCATCGCCTTCGACAACCGCGGGGTGGGCGGATCGAGCGGCTCCACGCCGGACACGATCGAGGTGATGGCCCGCGACGCGGTGCTGTTCATCCGAGCCCTCGGGTTCGACCAGGTCGATCTGCTCGGCCTGTCGATGGGCGGCTTCATCGCACAGGTCATCGCGGAACAAGAACCTCACCTCATCCGCAAGGTCATCCTGGCGGGCACAGGCCCCGCCGGGGGCACCGGCATCGACAAGGTCCCGGCGCTCACCCTCCAGGCCACGCTCAAGGGCGCCCTGACACGCCAGGATCCCAAGCTCTCCCTCTTCTTCACCGAAACCGAGGGCGGTCGGCGGGCCGGACGGGCCTTCCTGGAACGGCTGAAGGAGCGCACGCACCACCGCGACAAGGGTCGAATATCGAAGCACTGTCGCAGGCTGGACACCACCGCTTTGAAATCCGAAGCAGAAGGATTGGCGGAGGTTTCGCGCCTGCCCCCGGCGCTCGGCCGAGCCACGGCAACCTCGTGACCCGGCGGTCCCGCCCCGCCTCCGATCCGAGGCGGGGCGTCAGTCCGCGGAGCCCCTCTCCGGCGCCCCGTCGCCCACGGTGTCCGGATGTGAGACGCGGCTGGCGGACTGGTCGTCGATGTGGTCCGCCCCTTGCGGGTCGATCGTGGCCGCCCAGCGTTCCGCCCAGCGGGCGAGGGGGTTCAGGGCGTGGCGCGCCTCCTGTCCCAGCGGGGTGAGCTCGTAGCGGCTGTCCGGTAGTTGGTGAATCACCTGGGCATCCAGCAGTTCGGTCAGGCGCTGCCGCATCACGCTGGAGGACATGTCGTCGCACCGCTTCTGCAAGGGGCGGAATCCAAGCGGACCCGCGCGAAGCTCCCACAGGATGCGCAGACTCCACCGCCGCCCGAACAGATCGAGTGCGGCCATGAGGGGGCGGCCGGTGGTCGAGCCGCGAACAGGACTGCCAGGTCTGGGTGTTGCCATGTCGGGATGTCCAGCTCTCCAGGGTTGATGCTTCGAATTCCGACACGCTAGCATCGGTGACCGCTTCGGAAATCGAAACGGAGGAGCTGTTGTGGCACCTGCCCTGACGACCTGGGTGAGGGGCGTTCCTGAAAGCCCGGGTCGACGGAGGCGAGACCGGCCGGGAGGACCGGTACATGCGCAAGGTGCCCCGAGTTCGACGTCGGCGCCGAGTCGCACGGACGGCTCACCCGGAACCCGTTCGTGGCGGGGGGACGGGTGACCGGCACGCGGGAGATCGAGTACAGGATCCACCAGGTCCTGCAAATCGGCCCAGCGGAACTTCAGTGCTGCCTCGTCAGCGGTTGCCGCCACCAAGCCAACGTCCACTCAGAGCTGGAGACCAGATGACCACGACCGAGTTTCCCTCGGCGGCAGCACGGGCCGCCGCCGCTGCCGCCCTGGCCGAGGACGCGTCAGGGAAGGACATCACCACCGAGTGGAGCGTTCCCGAGGACCTGGCGGCCACGGCCGAGATCCGCACCCGGCAAAGCGGCATCGCCGCCGGCCTCCCCGTGGTCGCCGAGGTCTTCGCGCAGGTCGACCCCGAGGTCAAGGTCGAGCCGGCCGTCGCCGACGGCGCCCGACTGGCCGACGGCCAAGTCCTGGTGCACCTGTCCGGTTCGGCGCGCAGCCTGATCACCGGGGAGCGTACGGCGCTGAACTTCCTGCAGCGCATGTGCGGCATCGCGACGCTGACCGGCCGCTACGTCCAAGCTGTGGCAGGGACCAGGGCGCGCATCCTGGACACGCGCAAGACGGCGCCGGGCCTGCGCGCCCTGGACAAGTACGCGGTCACCGCCGGCGGCGGCCACAACCACCGCCTCGATCTCGCGGCGATGGTCCTGCTCAAGGAGAACCACATCGCCGCGGCGGGCGCGGTGACCGCCGCGATCGAGGCGGTCAGGCGCGGGATGGCGCGCACCGGGCAGACCGTGGAGAGCGATGTCGAGGTGCAGACCGTCACCCAGGCCGTCGAGGCCCTCGACGCCGGAGCCCGCTGGATCATGCTCGACAACATGCCGGTGGCCGACATCGAGCAGGTCGTGAAGGTCCGGGCCGGGCGGGCCGACGCTTCCCGGATCCTGCTGGAGGCCTCGGGCACCATCCGCCTGGACACAGTTCCCGCCATCGCCGGGACGGGCGTCGACCTCATCTCGGTCGGGGCGTTGACGCACAGCGCGCCCGCACTGGACCTGACCATGCTGCTGACCACCGGCCCGGTGCCATGTCCGAGGTAGCGGTCGTCCTCGCGTGTCAGCGAGACGGCGCGGGTGGCAGCCCGACCGCCGTTCTGGATGATGCGCCGTTCACCGACGAGGAGCGATGCCGCATTCCCACGGCGTTGGGAACATCGCACGCCGTCTTCCTCCGCGCGACCGGAATCGAGCGTCGTCAGCCCGCGTACACAGTGCGGTTCTTCACAGCCCAGGGCGAACTGCCCGCCTGCGGCCACGGCACCGTCGCCGCCCTCGCCGTGCTCGCCGAACGGGAAGGCGGCGACCACGACTACCGCGCCGCCCTGCGTACGGCCCACCGCAGCTTCGACGGTCGGGCAAGCCGAAACGATGACGGTCTGACGGCGTCGTTCGACCCGGGCCCGGTCACCCTGCGTAGCGCCGGTGGACCCGAACTGAGGGCAGTCGCAGGCGGCCTCGGACTGACGGAGGACGCGGTCGTCGGCGACGCCTGCGTGGCGTCGAACGGGCGGCCGAGGCTTCTGCTGCCCATCCGATCCCGCGCCGCACTGGCCGAACTCACGCCGGAATCAACCCTGTTACGCGCAGCCTGTGACCGCTACGGTCTGCTGGGCTGCTACGCCTACTCGCCCCCGGACCGACACGGCCGAGCAGCAGCCCGGATGTTCGCCCCGTCGATCGGCGTCCCCGAGGACATCGCCAACGCCAACAGCACGGCCTGCCTGGCAGCGCATGCTGCCGAGTTCGGCACACACCGCCTCGCTGTCGACATGGGTGACCACCTCGGCAGCCCGTCCACCATCACAGCGACCGTCCACCGCGACCGCACGGGACACCGGATCCGAGTCGGCGGCCAGGCAGCGATCGTGCGCAGGGTCATGCGATGAGGCCCGCGCGCTCAAGGCGAGGGTGCCGGTGCCCAGCAGGTCCAACTGCTCCGGTGAGAGCCCGGCCAGTTCTGGCGGCATCTGTGGCAGGGGCTCAGGGTTGATGGCCGATCACGCCGTACTGGTGCGACTCCTCCCTACTTGTCGGCTCATCTTCGTTCCAGTTCAGGCCGCCGCCCTTCCGGCGAGGCCGGTCATCGACTCGCCCGGCTCCGACCGCAGCCCCAGCCGGTTGATCGAAGCCGTCCGACTTCGACGCCGTCTCCGTCGGCTCGCTGACCTACAGCGCGCCGGCCATGGATCTGAGCAAGCTTCTGAGCATCAATTCCGAACACAGGAGGTAACTGTGGCCAAGGGCTACTGGGTCAGCGTCTACCCCACCATCACAGACCCTGAGAGGCTTGCTGCCTACAACGAACTGGCCGGTCTGGCCGTCAAGGCCGCAGGCGGGCGGGTGCTCGCCAGCATCGGCAGCCGGGTCGTCGCACACGAAGCCGGAATCGCCGAGCGCGTTGTCCTGATCGAGTTCGACAGCTTCGAACAGGCGGTCGCCGCATACGAGAGTGCGGCCTACCAGAAGGCGCTGGCCGAACTCCCCGACGGCTTCGAGCGCGACTTCCGCATCATCGAAGGCCTCGACTGACGATCGAGGCTGCGTCGGCGACGAACACCAAGCCGACTGCCGGGATCACCCCGGCTCGTCCGCGCGCCGCACCGTCGCGAACAGCGCCAGGCCAGTGGCATCGGCAGTGATGTCCAGTCCGGCGACGGTTCCCGGCGGCGCGGCGGCGCGAACGTCGGCCTCGATGTCGGCGGGGTGCGTTCGACGAGGTTCCAGCGGCCGATGTGGGTCATCAGGGCGGCGTACGGGTTCGGGGTCGCGATGTTGGAGAAGTAGAACGTGCCTCCGGGGCGGCACAGGCGGGACAGGGTGGTGCGGATCAGGGCTCGGGCGAAGCGTTCGAGGTAGTCGAAGAGGCCTCCGGCCAGGACCAGATCGAAGGGGCCGTGGTCGGCAGCCAGGTGGGCGGCGGTGCGCAGGACGTTGCCGGGGGCCGCGGCGGTCTGGACGCGGGTCGCGGGCGGCAGGTGTGTGAGGGCGTGCTGGAGGGCGTCGGGGTCGACGTCGTTGAGGACCAGGCGGTCGGCGGGGTGCAGGAGAGCCGGGTCGACCCGGCGCAGGTCGGCGGCGCCTCCGGACGCGATCAGCAGGATGCGGCGGCCGGTGGCGCGCGGGGGCCGTGCTCGGGACGTCCGCCGGGTCGCTCCCGAGTGCGGACTCGATGAGCGCGGCCTGGTGGGCGATCTTGTTGCGGTGCTGGTCGGTGATGGGAGCGTGCAGGAGGTAGTCGTCGAAGTGGTGGCCCCAGGTGCCGGGCACGCCTCCGGGCTGAGCACGCAGGATGTACTCGATGATCTCGAAGTCGCCGGCCGGGCCGCGAGCCTGCTCACGGCTCAGCTGGACCATACCGCCGGCGTCGGCGAACATCTCGGCCAGCGGTGCCATGGCCGCCGTGACGGTGTCCTGACGGGCCGTGGCGAGCGCGGCGGGGAGTCGGCGAGGGCGAAGTCGTCGAAGTAGCGGTGTTCGGTCGCGCGGTCTGCGCCGGCGATCGCCGGGAGTTCGGCCATGGCGATCAGCCGCTCTCACAAGGCGCGTTGGCCGCAAGCAGGCATCCCAGCCCGAGAGGCGGGAGAGGTCAGGACTGCGCGCTCCGGAACGCGAGATACCGGCTGAAAGCTTCGTGGCTGTCGGGGGTGAAGCGCCACTCCAGCAAAGCCGAGCCGAGTTCCGGCTCGGTCAGCCAGCCATGCCAGGCGACCTCATCGGGATCGGGGACCACGGCGTCCGGCACCACGGCTTCGTGCACGCCAAGCCAGTGAGGGCTCAAACCGCTGCGGTTGATGAACGTGAACAGCAGGCGCGGCAGCGCACGAATGCCCAGCTCTTCGGCCAGTTCCCGCGCGGCGGCCTGTTCATAGGACTCGCCGACATTTGCGGCGCCACCGACCTCGACCTCATAGAGTCCGGAGAAGCGCGACATCTGCTCCGACCGCCGGTGGACGAGGATCCGGCCACGATCATCACGACACACCGTCACGGCGACCCGATGCAGCCAACCCTCCCGGATGGCCTCCCGACGGCTGACCACCCCCAGCACGTGATCTTGACCGTCGACACGCTCCACCAATTCATCCACGACGCACACCCTGGCAGAGCCCACCGACAACGCCGCTTCTCGGCGACCCGCGGAGGCTGGCCCCCAAGCGCCTGCACCAGGAGGCCGCACGCGGATGACGACAGTTGTCCTGCAAATACGACACCTATCGTGCTCAGCCTCACCGGAGGGCATCAGTATCAGCGGACAGGCGGTCGATGTGGCGCCAGGGTGAACCCGGAGGGCAAAGAGGAAACGGCCACCTCACGCTCGACGGCATCGGCCTACCGTTGGGTAGCAGTCGCCGCGGTCCGAACAGGCGTCATAGTGGCGGTATGGGCCCGCGATTGTGGCTGCACAACGCGCACACCCACCGGTGGACCGTTGTCTGCGCGAACGAGGGAACGCTGAGCGGCTGACACTCGGCCTCTGTGGCAGCGGGCGTCTCCTGCTTCCGCTGTCGACGACGAACTTGTCGAACAGCACCAGTCGTGCGGCACCAGCGCGACCGGGCAGGGCATGTGGTGGATCAGAGCGTGCGCGACCGGCCCGGCGTGCGGGCCGACCACCGCACGGCGCCTGCGGCTGCCCACGACGAGCAGCCCCGCACCGGCGGCTGCCCGGACGAGGACGTGCGTCGGCCATCCCTCGTGAAGCTCTTCCTTCACAACGGCGGTGGGGTACTTCTCGCGCCATGGTGCGAGCAGCTCCGCCAGCTCGTGCTCTGCCTCCGCCCTGCGCCGGGCACGCGCCTCGGCGTCGGCAAAGCCGTGGGAGAAGGGCACCCGCCAGGCGTGTACCGCGCGCAGCTGTGCACGGCGCAGCTCGGCGGCGTGGAAGGCGAAGTCCAGGACTTCGTCGGACGGTTCGTCGACGTCGACGGCTACCGCCACATCGCGGCAAGGCGGGCGGAACGAGGGCTTCCCCTCGGCTGCCGGCAGGTGCTCCGTCTCGGCCGTCTCATCCGCCCGTACCAGGACGACAGGATGCTCCAGACGGGCGACGGTGGCCATGGCAACCGACCCGGACACGAATCCGCCCAGGACACTGGGGCCTTGGCTGCCGATGACGAGAAGGTCGGCACTCTCGGACTCGGCGAGCAGAGTGGAGACAGGTGGCATGCACACCTGTTCCGCGGTGATGGACAGCTGCGGGTAACGCTCGACCAGCCGGTCGAGGGCGCTGTGCAGCACATGGTGGGCGTGATATTGCGGGGCCCTCAGCTCCGGCAGCACCACGTCGGGGGCGACACTCGCCGGCAGACCGCCCTCCCAGGCGTGCACGAGCCGGAGCGGCAGTCCTCGGCGAAGCGCTTCCCTGGCCGCCCAATCGGACGCTGCGAAACCCTCGGGAGAACCGTCCACACCGGCGACAACCGACTTGGCCATGACCGGCACCTCCTGGTCATCTCGTGCGTGGGGACGAGGGGTTGTTCCATGCCCTGCACGCCCGGAAGCCGTGTCGCTTCCCATATCCAGGGTGACGCCGCCACGGGCACGGGCGCAGGGGTCGACAGGTCCTGCTTTTGGACCGTCCGGCCCATCCTGGGTGTCAGGGAACAGCTGTTTCTCCCCAGAACTGGATGCCGAGGACCTCCGGCAGCACGGCGTGTGCCTTGGTCGTTCCCTCCTCGTCCTCGAAGAGATGGAGCCGGAGCGGCCTTGCGCTCGTAGCGCCGGTGCAGGCGGCGGCGCCCACAAAGCCACGCCACCGTCCGATGCCGGGACCGGCCGGGGTGAGGTGGAACTCGCCGCGCATCAGGTCGTCGAAGACGACGGCGATGGTGCCGTTCCGCTCCGTCCAGCGGACCTGCGCCGACTGCCTGGCCGCTCCACTGTCGCCCGCGACGCCTGAGGTCAGCCGGGCGGTGACCTCGTGTCACTGCGCTGTCTGGGCGTGCACGGTGCGCATCGTGGACTCGTAGGTGGCTAGTCCCGCGCCGACCGCGGTCAGTGGCACACCGACGACGAGGATGAGCATCAGGAAGCGCTGGAACCAGGATTCGAACCAGTCGGACCGACGCCTCAGCGGGTTCGACCCCGCCGCCACGTGGTGCTTGCAGGGCGGCGGCGGACCCGATGGGTACGGCGAACCTCGCGCGCTCATGAGCCGACCTCCGGCAGGTCGCTGTTCCGTTCTCCACCACTGGTCCCACCATCGAACGGCGACGGTCTTGGTCACAGGGCCGAAGGTCCCGGCGTGACCGGACTTCCGTCCCCGCCGACGGCCCCGGAACGAGCCGCTCGGCCCGCATGCGCGGTGGCGGGTGTCGGGGCGATCCTCGAAGGAGAGAGCACACCACGGTCGGCGTGCCATGAGGTTTTGACCGTTCGCCCTTCAGCTCGTTGACCGCCCGCCATATCTCCAGCTTCTTCCGGGACGGAGGCCGCCGCCATGCCACAAGTCGTCGCCGTGGGCCTCGACGGCTCACCGGAAAGTCTCGCCGCGGCCCGCTGGGCCGCCGACGACGCCGAGAACGCCCTGCTCCAGGCGGCCTCGGAGTCCGAGATGCTCGTGCCCGGCTCCCGTGGACTGGAACCCGCCGAGAGCTCCTTCCCCTCGTGCAGACGGCCGTCCATCACGGACGTTGCCCGGTCGCCGTCGTCCCTCATGACTGATCCCGGCCACGGCCCGGTATCTCAGGGGTCACCGGTGGCCGCGAGCGCCGGCAGAGTAAGGAGACCATCATGAGCGAACAGACGCCGCTCGCCCCCGTTGAGGCCTGGCGGGCCGTGGCGGCATGTGTCCTCTCTTCCTGGGCGCTGCTCGCCCGGCGCCGGGTCCACCTGCCGAGAGAACGGGTGGGAACGCGCATCCGCTTCGCCGACGGCACGTCGGCCCGGGTGTACCGGGAGACCCGCCTCGGCAGCGGACTGGCGCAGCATCCGTGCACGCTGGTGGTCGTTTTCCGGCTGCGCCTGGTCCACGGTCCCGGGCACACGCTGTTCCGGGCGGAGAGCCTGCTGAACACTCCGCTTTTCGTCGGTTTCCCCGGCTTCGCCTCGAAATTGTGGCTGGCCCACGACGAGGACGGCCGATACCGCGGCCTGTACGAGTGGGACGACCCGCAGCGCGCCGAGCACTACGCCCGTTCTCTGTGGCGGGTACTGGCCCTGGTCAGTGTGCCCGGATCCATCAGCTTCACCGTGCTGCCCGGGCTGCGCCGCGACGACGTCCTCGCGGACCCCGGACTGGTCGAGGGCGTGGCGCGGGACGACGCCCCGGATTGGTGGCGCGTGACTGCCGGAACGGGGCAATGACGGTGGACATCCTGGTCGTCGGGGCCGGTCCGACCGGCCTCGCCCTGGCGCTGGAGGCCCACGACCACGGGGCACGGGTCCGGATCGTGGAGCGGCGGCCGGATCCCTTCCGGCCCTCCCGGGCCCTCATCCTGCATCCACGCACCCTGGAGGTGCTGCGCCCGCTCGGGGTCACCGACGCCGTGCTGGAACGGTCGGACACCGCCCCGGCGCCTGTTCTCCGGCTCGGCTCCCGCGCAGTCGAGTCCAGGCTGGCCGGCTTCGCACTGCCCGAGACGGCGTTCCCGCATCTGTCCCTCGTGCGGCAGACGGATGTCGAAGACGTGCTGACGCGGGCACTCGCCGAGCGCGGGGTGCGCGTGGAGCGGGGGACCGAGCTGCTCGCCGCCCGCGACGGCGGCCGGAACGCGTCGGCCGTCCTGCGATCCCCGCACGGCACGGACGAGATCCATTGCCTCTTCGTCGCGGGCTGCGACGGCCCGGCCAGTACCGTGCGTGCCTGCGCCGGTATCGGGTGGCACAGCAGGCCGTACGCCGTGGAGGTGATCCTCGCCGACCTCGACCTGGCGAGTGCCTCAAGTCATCCCGGTCCTTCCGGTGCTCAGGTGTTCGCCGGGCGCGACGGACTCGTGTTCCTCTTCCCGCTCGGAGAGCAGGCCGCCTGGCGGCTGCTGGCCACACGGGCGGCCGACGGCGGAGCCGGGCGGGACTTCGGCCAACCCGGCCCCGCCGTCCCGCAGGCCGAGCTCCAGCGGTTGCTGGACGACGCGGGGGCGCAGACGCTGATCGAGCGCCTGGCGTGGTCCGCGCGGGTGCCGCTGCGCTGCGGCCTCGCTCGGCGGTTCCGCCGGGGACGGCTCTTCCTCGCCGGGGACGCGGCACACAACTACTCACCAGCCACCGGCCAGGGCATGAACGCCGGCATCCAGGACGCGGTGAACCTCGGCTGGAAACTCGCCTTCGCGGCAGGACGTGCCGGGGTCGGGTCCCCGGTCGGGCCTGGTGACGATGCGCTGTTGGACTCCTACGAAGGGGAACGCAGGCCGGCTGCCCACCGCCGGCTCCTCCTCACGCACACGGCGTTCTGGGCGGAGGCGTCGACCGGGCGGATCCCCTCCTGGCTGCGCGGGGTGGCCGCCCCGCGCGCGGCCCCGTTCGTGCCCGCCCTGCTGGAGCGGCGTCGGCTGGTCGCCGAGGCCGTCCGTGTCGTCTCCCAGCTGCGGGTGAACTACCGGCACAGCCCCCTGTCCGTGCAGGGATCACCTCCCTTGCGGGGCGCTCCCCGCCCGGGCGACCGTCTGCCGGACGCGACCGTCAGCATCGGAGGGGACCCGCAGCGGCTGCACCAGCTGCTGGCCGGCCCGGGTGTGCACCTGCTCGTGCAGCGCGACGCCGATCCCCCGCCGCAGGCGGCGACCGGCGCCCAGGTCACCGTCCTTCGACTGGCGAACAGTCCGGGCCGAGGTCTGGTCGCGGTCCGTCCGGACGGGCATGTCGGCTTCCAGTGCGGGGCCGCCGACCCCGTCGGGCTGCTCCGCTGGCTGACGCTGGTCGGCGCGGCTCCTTCTTCCCCCCGTCCGGACGTAATCGCAGGCCACTGACGCGAGCGCGGCGTCGCCGGCTCACTCGTCGTCCACCAGTGCCGCCCTACGTGTCAACCCCCTTGGCATCGCGAGGCCACCGACGAGCGCCGCCCTTCCGAAATACCCCCTGGGGTATTTCTGTTACGGTGAAGAACAGATACCCCCCGGGGTACACCGTCCTAGAGGAGTCGTAGCCGTGTTCTTCGTCGACACCCTGGAAATCGAAGGCCTGGGCAACCGCAGCTACCTGGCCGGAGGCCCCGAGGCCGCAGTCGTGGTGGATCCCCCGCGCGACATCGATCAGGTCATCGCGGCAGCCGCCCGCCGCGGGGTACGCATCGCGTACGTGGCCGAGACCCATGTGCACAACGACTACATCACCGGCGGCCTGGAGCTGGCCCGCACGACCGGGGCCCGCTACCTGGTGCCGGCCGGGGCCTCGGTGTCCTTCGACCGCACACCCGTCGCCGACGGCGACTCGATCGCGGTGGACGAGGGTCTGCTCCTGCGCGCCATGGCCACTCCTGGCCACACGCCGCACCACACGTCCTATGTCCTGGAGGCGGACAGGAGGCCCGTGGCGGCCTTCACCGGCGGATCACTGCTGATCGGCAGCGTCGGGCGGCCGGACCTGGTGGAGCCGCGGCTGACCGAGCGGCTGGCCCGCGCCCAGCACGCCTCCGCCCATCGACTGGCCGACACCCTCGACGACGACGTGCGGGTGCTGCCCACGCACGGCTTCGGCAGCTTCTGCTCCTCTTCACAGGCCGAGGGAGACGCGACGACGATCGGCGCGGAGCGCAAGAACAACGACGCCCTCACCACGGACGTCGACACCTTCGTCGCGGAGATGCTCGCCGGCCTGGACGACGTGCCCGCGTACTACGCGCACATGGGCCCGGCCAACGCCTCCGGTCCCGCGCCCGTCGACCTCACCCCGCCGCGGTCGGCCGACGCCGAGGAGATCGCCTCCCGGCTGGCGGCCGGAGAGTGGGTGGTGGACCTGCGCAACCGCGTCGCCTTCGCCGAGGGCCACGTGGCCGGCTCGTTCAACTTCGAGGGCGACGGCAAACTGGCCACCTACCTGGCGTGGCTGATCCCCTGGGGCAAGCCCGTCACCCTGCTGGCCTCCACACCGGAGGGGATCACCGCGGCGCAGCGGGAGCTGGCCCGCGTGGGCATCGACCGTCCGGCCGCCGCCGCCACCGGAGAGGCACACACCTGGGTCCGCGAAGGCGAGCGGGTGGCGACGTTCCGTCGCGCCCGCTTCGCCGATCTCGCCGAGGCCCGCGAGAGGGGCGAGCAGGTGGTGGTGCTGGATGTGCGCCGCGCTTCCGAGCGGGCCGACGGGTTCGTCGACGGCTCGGTGCACATCCCCGTCCACGAGCTGTACGGCCGACTCGGTGAGGTGCCCGCAGGTGTGGTGTGGGTGCACTGCGCCGGCGGGATGCGCGCGGCGATCGCCGCCTCCCTGCTGGACGCCGCCGGCCGTGAGGTGGTCGCCGTCGACGACGCCTTCACCGCCGCCGGCGAAGCCGGGCTGCCCCTCACCGGGCCCGTCGCCACCGACTGACCGCATCGCACCTTCCGTACGGAGACACGCACCATGTCGCCCTTCTTCCGACGCTGCTCCGGCCGCGTCACCCCGGAGCAGGCCCACCGGCTGGTCGCCGACGGGCAGGCCGTGCTCCTCGACGTCCGCGAGACGCAGGAGTGGAACGCCGGGCACGCCCCCGGGGCGCTGCACCTGCCTCTCACTCGACTGATGGCGGGAGCCCCTCTCCCCGCCGCCGCGCGGGGCAAGCGGGTGGTGGCCATCTGCCGCTCCGGAAACCGCTCCCGTACGACCGCGGACCTGCTGTCCGCCGCCGGGCTAGA
Source organism: Streptomyces afghaniensis 772 (assembly GCA_000415505.1). Lineage (GTDB taxonomy): Bacteria > Actinomycetota > Actinomycetes > Streptomycetales > Streptomycetaceae > Streptomyces > Streptomyces afghaniensis. Next base: position 13,515 of record KE354234.1, on the reverse strand, counting down.
GGCCACCGACGTCACCGGAGGCATGGCCGCCTGGGCCTGGCAGGGCCTGCCGGTCACCGGTGTGAACGGCAGCGGCGGTGTCATAGCGTGAGCGAGCTGATCCTGGCCCTGATCGCCGGAGGGGTGGTGGGGCTGGCGCTCGGCGCGCTCGGTGGCGGCGGCAGCGTCCTGGCGGTGCCCGCGCTGATCTATCTGCTCGGTTTCACCCCGGCGGCGGCCACCACGACCGCCCTGCTCATCGTCGTCGCCACCTCGCTGACCGCCCTGTACGGCCACGCCCGCGCCGGGAACGTGCGGTGGCGGACCGGTGCCTTGTTCGCGGCGGCAGGGCTGCTGCCCGCCGCCGTGGCCGGAGCCCTGGCAGGGCATCTGCCGCAGTCGCTGCTGACCGCCGCGTTCGCCGCCGTCGCCGCAGTCGCGGCCGTCCGTATGCTGCGCCCGCCCGGGACCTTTCCGCAGGGCCCCAGGGCACACGGCCGACCCGGGCCGCCGGAGCCGGCGCGGGGCTGGGGGCACTGACCGGGCTGCTCGGCGTCGGCGGAGGCTTTCTGGCTGTCCCCGCCCTGATCACGGTGCTGGCGTTCGAGATGCAGGCCGCGATCGGCACGAGCCTGCTGGTCATCTCCGCGAACTCCCTCGCCTCCCTGGCCACCCGGGGCGCCACGACGGCGAGCGTCGACTGGGCGGTGATCGCACCGTTCACCGGGGCCGCGATCCTGGGCGCCTGGGACGGCAAGCGGCTGGCCACCAAGGTCTCCGGCACCCTGCTGCAACGCGCGTTCGCCGTCGTGCTGCTGGCAGTGGCCGCGTTCATGCTTGTCGACGCCCTGACATGAACGGGCTACCGGGGCAGGCCCGGACCGGTGCGCCTGGCGTCAGGCGAGCGACAGGAAGAGCTTCTCCAGCCGCGCCCGCATCTCCTCACGATCCTCGGAGGCCGCCATGGCCCCGTCGGTCAGGCACTGCTGGAGGCCGGTGGCGATGATCGCGAAGCCCGCCTTGTCCAGCGCCCGGGACGCCGCCGCGAGCTGGGTGACCACGTCCTCGCAGTCACGCCCCTCCTCGATCATCTTGATCACGCCGGCGATCTGGCCCTGCGCCCGGCGCAACCTGTTGACCACAGTCCTCAGTTCCTCAGCCGCCATCGCCAGTTCCACAGCCCACACTCCTTCGCGGATACCCCCATGGGTATCCTACCGAAGGGGTGACGCACAGAGAGCAAAGGAAATTCCCGTGGCACGCACCGCCCTCACCGCCGACCATGCCAGCGCCCGCCTTCACGAGCTGACCGTCATCGACGTACGCACCCCCGGCGAATACGCGACCGGCCACCTGCCCGACGCCCACAACATTCCACTCGACCACCTCGATGCGGCCCTGCCTGCCCTCAGGACGGCCGCCGAGCGCGGCGACCTCCTGGTCGTGTGCGCCTCGGGCGCCCGCTCCGCAGAAGCCTGCCGGCGACTGGCCGAGGCTGGCATCACAGCCGCCACCCTCACCGGAGGCACCAGCACCTGGACCCAGCTCGGCCACGACGTCCACCGCCCCGCCGGCGTCCGCGCACCCTGGCCGATGGAACGGCAGGTCCGCCTGGCCGCCGGGTCCCTCGTCCTGTCGGGCCTCCTCGCCGGACGGCTCCACCCGGGGGCGCGGTGGATCTCCGCAGGTGTCGCCGGTGGCTTGGTCTTCTCCGCGGTCACCGACACCTGCGGCATGGCCCGCCTGCTCGCCAAGCTCCCGTACAACCGGCCCAAGGCGACCGACCTCGATTCCACTCTCACTGCGCTGAGCGGCGGACGTCCCTCGGTCTGAGCCGCGCCAGCGGGTGAGGCTTCGGACACGACGTTGCCCGGCGGTCGAACATGCACGGGCGGTGGTGCCCGACGTCGTTGTGAGTCATGCCGTGGTCACTGTCGAGCCCTTGACTGCTCTGGAGGCGCGCGTCGTTGGTGGCGCTTCGCAGCTGGTCCGCGTGGAGCGCCACGATGCCCGCGTTACCGAATGCCTTGCACCCGTACGCGAATGTGTAGGACGCCCCCGCCGAGGGGCGCAGCGGATGCGGTCCGAGACCCTGGCCGACCCTCGGGTGCGCCTGTGCACGGCGGGGCGCCGTTTGCTGGTCAGGCCACGGTGACGTCGTCGTCGAGGTAGACGTCCTGTACGGCGTTGAGCAGCGCGATGCCCTCTGCGGTGGGACGCTGGAAGGCCTTCCTGCCGGTGATGAGGCCGGTGCCTCCTGCCCGCTTGTTGATCACGGCGGTCCGTACGGCCTGCGCGAGGTCTCCTTTGCCGGCCGACGCACCGCCGCTGTTGATGAGCCCGACGCGTCCCATGTAGCAGTTGGCCACCTGCCAGCGCGTGAGGTCGATCGGATGATCGGTGGTGAGCTTGTCGTACAGACGCTCGTCGGTCCTGCCGAAGCCCAGCGCGAGATAGCCGCCGTTGTTCTCCGGCTGCTTCTGCTTGACGATGTCGGCCTCGATCGTCACACCGAGGTGGTTGGCCTGCCCGGTGAGGTCGGCCGACACCGAGTAGTCCACGCCGTCCTTCTTGAACGCCGGGTTGCGCAGGTAGCACCACAGCACGCTGAACATGCCCAGCTGATGGGCGCGCGCGAATGCCTCGCGGGCTTCCTGCAACTGTCGGTCCGACTGCTCAGAGCCGAAGTAGACGGTGGCGCCGACACCGGCCGCGCCCAGGTCGAAACACTGCTCGACATCGCCGAACATGACCTGGTCGTAGTGGTTCGGGTAGGTCAGCAGCTCGTTGTGGTTGAGCTTGACGATGAACGGGATCCGGTGCGCATAGCGCCGTGACACGGCACCGAGCACACCGAGCGTGCTCGCGACCGCGTTGCAGCCGCCCTCGACGGCAAGTTCGACAACGTTCCCGGGGTCGAGATAGCGGGGGTTCGCGGCAAAGGCGGACGCCGCCGAGTGTTCGATGCCCTGGTCGACCGGCAAGATCGACAGGTGTCCTGTTCCCGCCAGACGGCCGTGGTCGAAAAGAGACTGCAGGTTGCGCAGGACCCGGGGGGAGCGGTCGGACACGGCCACGGCCCGCTCCACAAAGTCGGGGCCTGGAAGCACCATGTCTTCCTTGGGGATCCCGTGAGCGGTGTGGGCCAGCAGGTCATCGGCCTCATCGCCCAGCAAGCCTTGGATGTCGGTCATCGGCTCGCCCCTTCGGTCGGTCGGGAAATGCGACGTGGGACAGGTGGCACCCGGGTTCCCCCGACCACCGGGCTCATGTGACAGGGATCGCCCTCAGGCCGAGCACCACGACGGGGCAGTGACAGGCGGCCGGAGCAGAGTGTGGCTTCAGGGATCCGGCCCGGGCGCCGGAGCGGTCACGCCGTGGAACAGTGGAGGAGAGGAGTCATGGGCCCATGGCGCCGCGAAGGTTCGGGCCGGACGAAGGAGGCCAGGATGCGTCCCCCTGTGCTGGCGGGCATCGACGGGTCCGCGCGCGCAGCGGCGGCAGCCGACTGGGCGGCGCGGGAGGCCGCGCTGCGCGGCGTTCCGCTGCGACTGCTCCACGCAACTCCACAGCTTCCTGAGGCCATTGCGCCGGGCCCGGCACTGAACCGGTTGCGGGAGATGGGCGCCCAGTTGGTCCAGCGGACGGTTACGGAATTCGCCGACCGTTACCCGGACCTGGAAGTGGAGGGCGAGCATGCCGATGACTCCCCGGCCGGCGCCCTCCGCAGCGCGGCACGTGATGCCGCACTCCTCGTTGTCGGCACCCGCGGAACGGGTGGTTTCGAGGGGCTGGCGGTCGGCTCGGTGGCCCTTCGGACGGCGGCAGTGGCCTCTTGCCCCGTCGTGCTCGTCCCTCACCGTTCCGGCACCTTCGCCGATGGGGCGTCCGCGGCACGCGGCACTGGCCAGGTCGTGCTGGGGTTCAACGCGCAGCGGCCGGTCGGTGAGGTGGCCGACTTCGCTTTCTCGGCCGCCGAGGCCTGCGCGGCACCTCTGCGCGTGGTGCAGGCCTGGGCCCTTCCCGTCGAGTCCGTCTCACCCCGCATCCTGGTGGTGACCGAGGAGGATCGAGCCACCTGGGAGGATCAGGAGGTTCTGCGGCTCTCTGACGCCCTGCGTCCGTGGCAGCAAAAGTACCCGGGTGTGACGGTTGGCTCCGACGTCATGCTGCTCCACCCAGCGGAAGCACTCCTGAATGCCTCCCGGAGTGCGGGCCTGCTCGTCGTGGGGCGCCGTACCGAGCCGCAGGCGGCCGAAGGCCGACTGGGCCCGGTCGCCCACGCCGTACTGCACCACGCCCGCTGCCCGGTCGCGGTCGTACCGCACGCCGGATGACGGATCAGCCGTAGAACGCCTCGAACTCGTCGTACAGCGACGGCTCCACCACCTTGTTCTCCGCTGTGGCTTCCGCGAGGGGCACGCGGACGATTCGCGTGCTCCGCAGGGCGACCATGCAGCCGAAGTCCCCCTCCTTGACCGCGTCGATGGCGTGCAGCCCGAAGCGGGTGGCCAACCATCGGTCGAAGGGGCTCGGGGTGCCGCCGCGCTGGATGTGGCCCAGGACTGTGGTGCGGGCGTCCTTCTCGGTGCGTGCGGAGATCTCCTGGGCCAGCCATTCACCGATGCCGGACAGCCGCGCATGACCGAACTCGTCCAGAGACTGGTCCTTGACGATCATTTGCCCCTCTTTGGGGGCCGCCCCTTCGGCCACGACGACGATCGGCGCATAGTTGATCTGGAACCGGCGTTTCACCTGCTCACACACCTGCTCGATGTCGAACGGCCGCTCCGGGATGAGGATCACGTTGGCGCCGCCGGCGATGCCGGCGTGCAGGGCGATCCAGCCGGAATGCCGTCCCATCACCTCCACCACAAGGGCGCGCATGTGTGACTCGGCGGTGGTGTGAAGGCGGTCGATGGCCTCCGTCGCGATACCGACGGCGGTGTCGAAGCCGAAGGTGTAGTCGGTACCCGAAACGTCATTGTCGATGGTCTTCGGCACGCCGACCAGATTGATCCCCTGTCGGCTGAGCTCCGTGGCCGCCCCCAGCGTGTCCTCCCCGCCGATCACGACAAGCGCGTCCACATCATGCGCCGCGAGCGTGTCCCGCACTCGTCGCAGCCCCTCCTCGTGCTTGAACGGGTTCGTGCGGGAGGACCCGAGGATTGTCCCGCCGCGGGGAAGGATTCCCCGAACGCTGGAGATATCGAGTGGAACGACGTCGTTCTTGAGCAATCCGAGCCAGCCGTCCCGCACACCAACGAAATCGAATGAGTATTCCTGGACGCCTTTGCGGACGACGGCGCGGATCACGGCGTTGAGGCCGGGACAATCACCGCCACCGGTCAGTACTCCGACCTTCATGGGTCTTCTCCCATCCGATGCACACCCTGTCCGGTCGCGGCCCTCGTCGCGACCGGGGACGGCTGCCGGGGCACGTGGATCGCCGCCTCCCTCCAGCCTCCCCCGGTTCCGTCCGCGGTGGCCACTCGACAGGCGCAAAACCGCAGGCCCCCTGTGTGGTGAGCCGGGTGAAACCGACGCGGGCATGCGGCACCCGGCCTCCCCGAGAAACGAAGTGCTTCGCGCCGACGATCAGGCGGCACGGCTGACGGACGTCACCTGCTGTCACTGCCGACGGCACCGACGAGCGCCGCCCGCCCGGCCTCCAGCCTCGCCGCGGGGATCCGGAACGGTGAGCAGGAGACGTAGTCCAGCCCGGCCCGGTGGAAGAAGTGGATGGACTCCGGATCGCCGCCGTGCTCGCCGCACACGCCCGTCTCCAGGCGGGGGTCGACCGCCCGGCCGGCCTCGACGGCGAGTTCCACGAGCCGGCCCACACCCTCCTGGTCGAGGGTCTCGAAGGGTGAGGCGGTGAAGACGCCCTTCTCGAGGTAGAGCGGGAAGAAGGATGCCTCAGCGTCGTCGCGCGACAGGCCCCAAGTCGTCTGGGTGAGGTCGTTGGTGCCGAACGAGAAGAAGTCGGCCACCTCGGCGATCCGGCCGGCGGTGAGTGCCGCACGGGGTAGCTCGATCATGGTGCCGATCGGGCAGTCCAGGGTGGTCCCCGTCTCCATTGCGACTTTCGCGAGCACTCGCTCCGCCTCCGCACGCGCCAGCCGCAGCTCCTCTACCGTCCCCACGAGCGGGATCATGATCTCAGCGCGGGGCCGACCTCCGTCGCGCAGCCGCTGGGCGACGGCCTCGGCGACCGCCCGGACCTGCATGGCAACGAGGCCGGGCACGGCGAGGCCGAGGCGTACCCCGCGCAGCCCCAGCATGGGATTCTGTTCGTGCATCCGCTCGACGGCGGTGAGGAGTTCACGGTCGTGCGGATCGGGGTGAGCGGTGGAGGCGATGCGGACGGCCAGGTCCGTGCGGTCCGGCAGGAACTCGTGCAGCGGCGGGTCGAGCAGCCGGATCGTCACCGGCAGTCCGTCCATCGCCTTGAGAATGCCGGTGAAGTCCTCGCGCTGGAGCGGCAGCAATGCGGCCAGGGCCGCCTCCCGTGCGGTGTCGTCGCGGGCCAGGATCATCGCCTCGACCAGGGCCCTGCGGTCGCCGAGGAACATGTGCTCGGTGCGGCACAGCCCGATGCCCTGGGCTCCCAGCCTTCGGGCACGTGCGGCGTCCTTGGGCGTGTCGGCGTTCGCGCGGACCTCGAGACGCCTGACGGAGTCGGCATGATCGAGGAGGCCGAGGACGGCCCGCGTCAGGGGCCCTGTCGCCGTGCCTGTCTCCAGGGGCCCGCTCACCTCGGAGGCGGTGAGCGGCACTGTGCCCAGGTACACCGTTCCGGCGGTGCCGTCGACGGAGACGGTGTCGCCCTCGCGCACCACAGCACCCGCCGGCGTGGTGAACTGCCGGGCGGCGGAGTCGATGACCAGCGCGTCGGCGCCGCAGACGCAGACCTTGCCCATGCCGCGGGCGACGACGGCGGCATGGCTGGTCTTGCCGCCCCGGCTGGTCAGGACCGCCTGTGCGGCGATCATGCCGGGCAGGTCCTCGGGGGTGGTTTCGCGGCGGACCAGGACGGTGTGCTGTCCGTCGGCAGCGCGGCGCACGGCGGCTTCCGAGTCGAACACCACGGCCCCGACCGCCGCACCGGGCGAGGCGGGCACCCCGTGGGCGAGGGGCACGTCGGAGGTGCGGGTGGCGAAGCGGGGGAACATGAGCCGGGTCAGTTCCGTGCCGTCGACGCGGGCCAGAGCTTCGTCGGACGTGATCGTGCCCGCCTCGTCGAGCTCGTGCGCGATACGGAAAGCGGCCTCGGCGGTGCGCTTGCCCACCCGTGTCTGCAGAATCCACAGACGTCCTCGCTCGACCGTGAACTCGACGTCGCACAGGTCGCGGTAGTGGGCCTCCAGAGTGCGCAGGTGATCGCCGAGTTGTTCGTACGCCCGGGGGTCGAGGTGCTCCAGCTCGGCCAGCGGGACGGCGTTGCGCACGCCGGCGACGACGTCCTCGCCCTGGGCGTCGGGCAGATAGTCGCCGTACATGCCACGCTCTCCGGTGGCAGGGTCGCGGGTGAAGGCGACGCCGGTGCCGGAGTCGGGGCCGAGGTTGCCGAAGACCATCGCCTGCATGTTCACGGCGGTGCCGAGGTCGTCGGGGATGTGTTCGCGGCGGCGGTAGACGCGGGCGCGTTCGCTGTTCCAGGAGCCGAAGACCGCGCGGATGGCCCGGTAGAGCTGCTCGAAGGGGTCCTGCGGGAACTCCTCTCCCGTCTCGCGGCGGATAACGCCCTTGAACTCCTCGACGACGTGGGCCAGTTCTTCCGCGTCCAAGGCGTGGTCGTCGGTCACGGACAGCACGGTCTTATGGGCTCCGACGACCCGTTCGAACAGCCCGGCGTCCACCCCCATCACGCTGTGGCCGAACATCTGGAGCAGGCGGCGGTAGGAGTCCCAGGCGAACCGCTCCCGTCCGGATGCCTTGGCAAGGCCAGCCACGGAGTCGTCGTTGAGACCGATGTCAAGAATGGTGTCCATCATCCCGGGCATCGAGAAACGCGCTCCGGAACGAACGGACACCAGCAGCGGATCGTCGGCCCGCCCGAGATCGCGCCCCATGGCACGCTCCAGGTTCGCCAGCGCATGGGCCACCTCCACGCCGAGCTCCGGCGGTTCCTGACCGGTCTCCAGATACACCCGGCACGCCTCCGTGGTGACGGTGAAGCCGGGCGGCACCGGCAGTCCGAGCCGAGTCATCTCGGCCAGGCCGGCGCCCTTGCCCCCGAGCAGGGCAGCCATCTCCCGGCCGCCCTCGGCGAACTCGTACACGTACTGGGTCGGTGTGCTCATCTCGCATCGGGTCTCTCACTCGTGCGGCACGATGGCCACGGGGCAGCCGACCTGGTGAACGACGGCGTGCCCAGGTGCGGGCCCTCCGTGCGATCGGTGACCCGGCGGCCGGCAACGAGTAAAAGCCGGTGAAACCGCTCAACCCGCGTGAGCCCAGGGCCCGGGGTTCGCCCTGCTCGGCGGCTCTCGGCCGGCCCGGGGGCGGCCGGGCCCTCGATCAGTTCGTCGTCCAGGCGCCCGTCGGGGCGCATGGCGTGGGTGCGGTCCGCAGCCTCCCGGAGGGTGCGCCGCGCCGACCGGCGCTCGGCGGTGTTCACGGCCTCGCCGTTCCGTCATGGGTGCCCGTGCTCGGCGCGCACCAGCATGAGGGGGCTCTGGCGGTGCTGCGCCTCGCGGCCGCCCGTTGCGCGGCGCCCAGGCTCTCCGCGACTCCGGCGATGGCAGGCGCAACCATGACGCGCACCTCCTGAGCTCGATGTGCTCCTCGCTGTCATGCTTCACGGGCCGAGGCCGGGCGCCGTGCAGGGGCCGCAATGTCCTCGCGGAGGGCCGACCGGCCCATACGCCAAGTCTCGATCGACACGGTTACTCCCGCATGCGGGCGGTACAACCCGCCGGTGAGGGCCGTACGGCCATGGAACGGCGGCCGGGGTGGCTCCTCCTCCAGAGCCCGTGGAGAGTGCCTGCGACGGGGGCCCGCCCCGCCTCATCGGACTGTGGGAGGGCGCCCGTCTGACCGTGGTCGTGGACTCGGCGCGGGCGCTGCGCGCCATCGATGTCCGCGCCCCTTGGCGGGCGCCGTGGAGACGGAACTGGGCGAGCCGCTGCCGTGAGGGGCCTACCTGGGACCGTCGGACCCTCCACATGTCCGTCCGGCCCATCGGCTCGCGGCCTTCCGAGAGCAAGACTGAAAGTGCGGACCGGCGACGAAAGGCATGCCATGAGCGTCACCCCGGCATCCGGCGAACGGGTGCACGCCCTTCTCACCGACGGCACGACGGTGTGCGTACGGCCCGCGCGGCCGGACGACCAGAAGGCCCTCCGGTTGCACTCGGAGATGTCGGACGCGAGCCTGCGGCTGCGCTTCTTCTCCGTCAGCCGACGCTCCGGCGAGCAGGCCGCCGCGAGGGTCGCCCAGCCAGAGGACTCCGGCTACCGGGCGCTGGTCGCCGAGCGCGGTGGCCGGATCATCCGCATCGCCGAGTACCAGATCGATGTCGGCAAAACGGCCGGCAGCGCCGAGATCTCGCTCGCTGTGGGGAACAAACGCCATCACCGCGGAGTAGGCACACTGCTGCTGGAGCACCTGATCTCCGCTGCCCGCGCTCACGGCGTCAGGACGTTCACCGCGGGCGCGCTCACCGACAACCACGAGGTGCTCAAGGTCTTCGCCGACCTGGGCCTGCGCGCGGAACGGCGCTTCGACGGGCCTGCGGTGCACTGCGTGATCCCTCTGGGCGGCACCGGTCCGGTCGTTCTCCCAGGTCTTGAGCAGTTGCTGCTGCGACTGTCCCGGATGGCGAGCGACCTGCCGCAGCTGGCGGAGGTGGACTTCAATCCGGTCCTCGCCCGGCCCCGAGCACGTCACCGCTCTCGACGCGCGGATCCGGCTGCTGCCGCGCCGCGCCCAAGACCCCTATCTGCGCCGGCTCCGCTGAACCGCGGGCCTGCGCACCGCCGAAGGAGGCGGAACACGATGAAGCACAGCAAGGTCGGCGCACTGATGACGGCCGACGTCGTGCGCGCCGAGTACGGCACGCCGTTCAAGGAGGTGGCCCGGCGGCTCGCCGAGCACCGGATCAGTGGTCTGCCAGTGGTGGACGACGACGAAAAGGTCCTCGGGGTGATCTCCGAGACGGACGTGATGGCCAGGCAGGCGGAGACCCGCGACCCGTCCGAGCCGCGACGGCTGCTCCGCCGGCTGCGCTGGACGCCGGGATCGCGCGCTCGCCGAGCCAAGGCACAAGCGCGGACCGCCGGACAGCTCATGTCCCGTCCGGCCATCACGGTCCACAGCGACGCGACCGTGGTCGAGGCGGCCCGCGTCATGGCACAGCACCGCGTCGAACGGCTGCCGGTCGTCGACGACGAGGAGCGGCTCGTCGGCATCGTCACCCGCCGCGATCTGCTCGAGGTGTTCCTGCGCCCCGACGCGGAGATCCGGGAGGCGATCAGGAACGAGGTACTGGGGCGGGCCCTGTGGCTGCCGCCCGATGCCGTCGACGTGGACGTCCGCGAGGGCGTCGTCACGCTCACCGGACAGCTGGAGCGGCGTGTGGAAACCACCTCGGCGGTGGAGATGTGCCGCCGGATGGACGGTGTGGTCGCGGTCGTCGACCACCTCACCTACCGTTTCGACGACTCCGGGCTGTCGCCCGAGGAGCCGACCCTGCACGGGCTCCCCTACTACTGGCAGCGCAAGCCGTGAGGAGGCCTGGCAATCATGAAGGAAAAGGTTCTGGTGGCCTACGGTTCCACCAACGGATCGACGGCCGAGATCGCCGACTACGTCGGTGAGGTCCTGGCCGAGGAAGGGCTGGCCGTGGACGTGCGGTCCGCCTCGGACGTCACCGACCTCGCGTCGTACGGCGCGGTCGTCCTCGGCGGCGGACTCTACGGGGGCCGCTGGCATCGCGACACCCGGCGCTTCGCACGGCGGCACCGCAATGCCCTGGCCGAGCGGCCGGTGTGGCTGTTCAGCAGCGGGCCCCTTGACCCCTCGGCGTCCGAGCGGGACATCCCCCCGGCACCCGGGGTGCAGCGGGTGATGAACCGCATCGGCCCGCGGGGTCACCTCACCTTCGGGGGACGGCTGGAGGGGGACGTCAAAGGGCGCATCGCCCGGATGATCGTCAACTCTGGAAAGGGCGGCGACTATCGCGACTTCGAGCAGATCGGCACCTGGGCAACGATGGTGGCCCGGGACCTGGCCGTGCCCGAGGGCTGACCGCTCCTGGTACAACCCTTCTGGCTAGTCAGGCGTGTGCCACCACGGCGACAGGGGCGACGGCGTGGTGCAGGACGGCATGGGCGACGGGGCCGATGTGCACGCCGAACCGGCTGCGCCGGATCCGCCGGCCCACGACGACCAGGGAGGCATCGCGGGAGGCGTTCGCCAGCTGGTCCGCAGCACTGCCGGCGCTGGAGGCCTCGATCACCTCGACGGCCGGGTACTTGTGCCGCCAGGGGCGGAGCGTCTCGGTGAGTTCTGCCGCATGATCCCGGGCGAGTTCGTCGTACAGGCTCACATGGTCGGACAGGCCGTAGATGTTGTACGGCGGAGGGCTCCAGGCGTGCAGGACGCGCAGGGCCGTGTCGCGACGGGCCGCCTCCTCGAAGGCGAAGGTGATGACCGTGTCGTCAGGGCTGCGGGTGTCGAGGCCGAGGAGCACCGCGCGGAACGGGGTCGCCGCGGACGGTATGCCGGCCGGGTCCATGGTGTGCTCGTCCACTGCCTGCTCACCGGCTCGCACCAGCGCCACCGGCACCTCGGTGCGCGCGATGACGGCCTGGCCCACGGAACCGACCATGAATCCTCCGATCCCGCTCAGGCCGCGGGAGCCGAGGACGACCAGTTCGGCGTCCCCCGCCAAGTCCACCAGGACATCGCCCGGCAGCCCGGTCAGGTGGACCGCCTTCACGTCCACTCCCGGATGACGCGACCGGATCCCCTCGGCTGTCTCGCGTGGGATCCGCTCGCTCCAGTGCTGCAGGGTCGGACCGAGGAGCGGAGCCTGTGCCATCGGTTCCGGGACGGGCTCCCAGACGTGCACCAGCCGCAGCGACAGTCCGCGCAGCTTGGCCTCGCGGGCCGCCCACTCCGCGGCCGCCCGGCTCTCGGACGAGCCGTCAAGTCCCACCATGATGTAACCCAGCATGCTGACCACTTCCTGAAATCGGTATCCGTTGCGACGCCTCTCGGGAGCAAGGCGCTGGCCGTGCGCCGCACCGCCACTCGGATCACGCCGCCGGAACGGCCAGCTCGTCGTGCCGCTGCCCGCCGAGCACGACTTTGAGCGCGCCGGTGTCGCCGGCGTGTGCGAACACCTCGTACGCCTCTTCCATCTGGTCCAGCGGGAAGGTGTGGGTGACCAGCGGTGCGGTGGGCACCCGCCCGGAGGCCGCCATCCTCAGCAGCGTGGGCGTGGAGGACGTGTCCACCAGCCCGGTGGTGATGGTCACGTTCTTGATCCACAGGTCTTCGAGATGCAGGGTCGCGGGCTTGCCGTGCACGCCTACGTTGGCTACCCGGCCGCCGGGCCGCACCATGCGGGTGCACATCTCGAAGCTCTCCGGCACTCCCACCGCCTCGATGACCACGTCGGCGCCGAGGCCGTCGGTGAGGTCGGCGACGAGCTGCTCCGGCTCGTCTCGCACAGGGACGACGGCGTCGGCACCGAGCCGCCTGGCGGCCTCGAGCCGGGAGTCGGCGAGATCCACGGCGATGATCCGCTCAGGCGAGTACAGCCGGGCGGTGAGGATCGCGGCGAGTCCGATCGGCCCGGCTCCGACGACGACGACCGTGTCACCGGGCCGTACTCCCCCGTTGGTCACTCCCACCTCATAGGCGGTGGGGAAGATGTCTGCGAGCAGCACGGCGTCCTGGCTCTCCAGGGCCCCCGGCAGCGGGTGCACGGACAGGTCGGCGTGGGGCACGCGCGCATACTCCGCCTGTGTGCCGTCGATCAGGTGGCCCAGGATCCAGCCTCCGCCGCCCTGGCACTGGCCGTACGCGCCCTCCTTGCAGAAGCGGCAGCGGCCGCAGGCGGTGATGCAGGAGACGAGGACCCGGTCGCCCGGACGGACACTCCGCACGTCGCTGCCGGTCTCGACGACCTCGCCGACCGCTTCATGTCCCAGCACCGTCCCGGAGGGTACCTCCGGCACGTCGCCCTTGAGGATGTGCAGGTCCGTCCCGCAGATCGTGACGGCGTCGACCCGGACGATCACGTCGGTGGGATCCTTGAGGCCCGGGTCCGGGACCTCCCCCCATGCGGACTGCCCGGCGCCGTGGAAAACGAAGCCCATCATGTCCGTTCCTCCCTGGTCCTCCGGCCGTTCGGCCTGACGTCGTCGGATGACTGGGGCGGGCGCGGAGCGCGCCGGAGATACCCCATGCATCCATCTTTGACCGGAGTGGTGGTCTTCGCTCGGGCCGGCGGTCCTGCGCAGGGCACCAGCTCGTGGTGGGCGCCGGGCGAGATCGGTCCGTCCACGGCACCGTCCAAGA
>KE354233.1 GCA_000415505.1 Streptomyces afghaniensis 772 | reverse complement strand
ACTGTCCCTGACGGTGCTGCTCGTCGCGGCGGCCTGCGAGGTGGCTCTGGATCTGGTGGCGTGGCAGTGCGCGGGCACCCGCGCGTGCGCCGAGCGGCGCTCCTGGCTGGGCTTCCTGTCGCCCACGTCCGGCAGCGGCGGCTGGTGGAGTGCGCCCGGCCGCAGACTCGCCCTCGCCGCGCTGGTGCCCATGGCTCTGACCGGCCTGCTCTGGTACCTGTCCCTGCGGACCTGGAGGGCGTACGAGTCCCAGCAGCCGATGGCCCACGCCCCCGAGGCCCACGAGCCCGAGGCCGACGGACACACGGCGCTGGGCCGGCCCGGTTTCTGGTACGGGCGTCGCCTGGTGGCACGGCTGCGCGCCGCGCACACCGCCGCCGGTCTGCTGACGGTCGCCGCCGCGGTCGGCGGCACCACGGCCCGGTACGACCGCGAGCCGGGCGGTCCGGTCGTCCTGGAAGTGCTGGGCGTGCTGCTGGAGGGCGCGCTCGTCGTCGGTGCGGTGGCCGTGGTGTGGGTGGTGTGCCGCCGGGGCCGCAGCGAGAGGCGTCCGGACCTGGCACTCGACGAGCACGTGGTACGACTGCTGCCGCTCGCCGCCCTGGTCCTGCTCGCGCTCGCCTTCGTGTACGCGGGCTGGGAGCGCCGGGGGTGGGAGTCGTCGGGCCGGCTGGCGGGGGACTCGATCTTCGGTGGTATCGCCCTGGTCCAGGGCCTGCTCGTGATCGTCCTCGCTGTGGTCGCCGGCGTCCTGTACCGCACCCGTCCCGACCGGCGGGCAGTGCTGCGTGGACAGGGCGGTCCGGCGGTCGCGATGCTGGCCTGCGCGCTGGGTGGGGTGATGTCGGGGGGCGTTTCCCAGCGGGTGTCGGACTGGCTGGACGGCACGGGGGCGTCGATCGACGGACCGCCGGTCCTGCTGACCTGGCAGGCGTCCGTGATCCCGCCGCTGCTGATCGTGCTGCTGACGTTCTGCGCCTGGCCGGCCCGGCGCGCCTGGCGACTGGCCCGCATCGAGCAGGCCGTCGTGGACCACGACTACCCGGGCGAGATGCCCGACCCCGAGCGCTCCCGCCGTATCGCGTCCGTGCGCGCGATGGCCACGCTCACCGACCGGGCCCCTCTCGTCGTCGCCGTGACCGCCGCCGCCACGCTGCTGCTCGGGGCCGGGGCTCTGGTCGGTGCCCTGGCGACCGGTGAGACGCCGGGTGAGGCCGCGCGCGGTACGCACGTGGTGCGCGGTGCCGCGCAGGCGGCCCAGGCGCTGGGCTCCTGGCTGATCGCGGTCGGCTTCATCCTGTTCGTCACCTGGGGGCGGCGCGCCTACAAGGGCGCCGCCGCGCGGCGCACCATCGGCATCCTGTGGGACGTGGGCACCTTCTGGCCGCGCGCCGCCCACCCCTTCGCCCCGCCCTGCTACGCCGAGCGCGCGGTGCCCGACCTGACCTGGCGGATCGCGACCTGGACCCGCGCCACCGGCGGACGGCTGGTCATCTCCGGGCACTCGCAGGGCAGCGTGCTCGCCGCCGCCGCGGCCTGGCAGCTCTCCCCGTCCACCCGCCGACGCGTCGCGCTGCTGACGTACGGCTCCCCGCTGGAGCGGCTCTACGGCCGCTGGTTCCCGGCCCACTTCGGCCCCGCCGCGCTCGGCTCCCTGCACCGGGAGGTCGACTGCTGGCGCAACCTCTACCGGCTCACCGACCCCATCGGCGGCCCGGTGCGCGTTCCTGGCCGCGACGGCCCCGAGGTCGACCACGCGCCGTTGAAGGACCCGTTGGCCTACGGCCGTACGGATGTGCATCCGCTGCCCGCACCGATCCTCGGCCATTCCGGCTACCAGGCCGACCCGGCCTTCGCGGCGGAGCGGGGGCGACTGCTGGCCCGGTTGCGGCCGGCACTGCCGGCACCGGTGGCCGGATCCGGTCGCGCCTCGCAAGGGGACGCCGAAGCGGACACAGACGAATGGTGGGTCGTGGGTGAGCCCCCGCGGGGCCGTGAATGAATCAATTATCCATCCTTCGTGTTGACTTTCGGTTCTGTGATCCACAGAATGGATGGGGTGCCGGTCTTCGAGCAAACCTCCACCGACCCCACCCTTCCCTCCGACCTCGACGATGCCGCCCACCGCTGTCTCGTCGCGGGGTTCGACGGGACCAGGGGCGTTCCGGACGAGCTCAAGCGGCTCGTCGACAGGGGGCTCGGCGGGGTCATCCTGTTCACCCGCAACGTGCGGGACGCGGAGCAGGTGCGGCGGCTGACCGGGGAGCTGCGGGCCGTCCGGCCGGACCTGCTCGTGGGGATCGACAACGAGGGCGGTGGGATCGGGCACCTGGTGGGTGCCGGCGCTCCCGAGGTGCCCGGGTCGTTCGCCCTCGGTGTCGTCGACGATCCCGGACTGACCGCCCGCTGCGCCGACGCCCTGGCCGGGCATCTGGCCTCGCTCGGCATCACGGTCTCCTACGCCCCGGTCGCCGACCTCCAGCACCATCCGCGCAACCCGATCGTCCGCACCCGCTCCTTCGGTGCCGAGCCCGCGCTCGCCGCCCGGCATCTGCGGGCCTGGATCGCCGCCACCGAGCGGCGGGGCGTCGCCTCCTGCGCCAAGCACTTCCCCGGCCACGGCGGCACCGAGACCGACAGCCATCACGGCATCGCCGTCGACCCGCGGTCGTACGACGAACTGCGCGCCGACCTCGAACCGTTCCGCGCGGCCGTCGACGCGGGGGTGCCGATGCTCATGAGCGCGCATGTCGTCTTCCCGGCGCTGGACCCCGAGCGGCCCGCCACCCTCAGCCGCCGCATCCTGGGCGATCTGCTCCGCCACGAGCTGGACTTCGACGGGGTCCTGGTCAGTGACGCGCTGGAGATGAAGGCCATAGCCGACCGCTACGGCGAGGCCGCCGGGGCGCGGATCGCCCTCGCGGCGGGTGCCGACCAGGTGATCGTGGCCGTGCCGGACCTGGAGGTCACCCTGGCCTGCCGGGACGCGGTGCTCGGCGCGCTGCGCTCCGGTGTGCTGGCCGAGGAGCGGCTGTGGGAGGCCGCCGGGCGGGTGCGGCGGCTCGCCGGGCGGTACGCGGTGACGGACGGGGCGGTCGGGGGCTGGGACGCGGGGGCCGGGCTGGAGGCGGCCCGCCGGGCCGTGCGCAGCCGTCCGGTGCCGTCGGCCGTGCGCGGCGCCCATGTCGTCGACCTGTTCCCGCCGCCGCACCCCGCGCTCAACTGGGGTGGCGAGGACCTGCTGAGCGAGGTGCGCGCCGTGGACCCCGCGGCCACGGGTACGGCGGTCGCCGGGGAGCCGGCCGATCCGGCCGCCGTCGCGGACGGGATCCTGCGCGCGTCCGGTGACGCGCCGCTGGTCGTCGCCACCTGCGACGCCGGGCTGCACCCCTGGCAGGAACGGCTGCGCGCCGCCCTGCTGGCCCGGCGGCCCGATGCCGTACGGGTCGACACCGGGCTGCCGGAGGGCGGCGCACTGTGCTCCTACGGGCGGGGGCGGGTGAATCTGCGGGCCCTCGCCGAGGCGCTGGCGGGCGGCTGAGCCCTCCGGCATCCCTACGGGACCCCTACCGCATCCCCGCGGCATCCCTATGGCACCCGTACGACCTCCTTGATGCCGCGCGCCGCCAGGTACGCGGCGTCGTCCGCCCGGGTCGCCAGGACCACCGCCGGGCGGACGCCCTCGGTGCGCAGGGCCATCCACGCGTCGAAGTACGCGCCTCCCGGGCCGGACACGGAACGCGTGGACGGCGTGCAGTCGAGGAGGAGGGCCGTGTCGCGGGGGCGGGCCGGGTGGTGCCCCGCGCGGACCTCGGCGACCGTCTCGGCGAGGGCGGTGGCGATCGGCTTGGCGCTGCCCCGCGCGTCGAACAGGCCCAGGGTGTACTCCAGTTCCGGGTAGTCGGCCAGCGAGCGGTCCACGTCGTGGGAGCACCACCACGTCACGCCCCACAGTCCCTCGCACCCGGCCGCGTTCCGCACGGTCGCCCGGGCGAACTCGGGCGCGTCGGCCGCCGGGATGTGCGGTTCCGGGGCGCCCGTCTCCTGGACCCAGACCGGGCGGGCCGGGTCCTCGGCGTAGGCCTTGGCGAGTTCCGTGCCGTACTCGGCCAGGTGCAGGACCTGCGGGGAGCGGGGGCCGTAGCGGCGGGCGCAGTCGCCGGAGAACACCCAGGGGTGGACGGTGGTGACGTCGCCCTTGCGGGCCGAGGCGTGAGGGGTGAAGGGGTGGTCGTCGCCGTACCAGGCGGCGTCGTAGGCGGAGTGGGTCGCGAGCCGGCCCGGGGGCAGGTGCTCGCGGGTGGCGGCCAGCAGGGTGTCGAGGTAGCGGTCCACCTCCTTTGGGGTCACCGGGTTGTGCTCGACCAGGTTGTTGAGCTCGTTGCCGAGCTGGAGACCGATGAGGTTGGGGCGGCCGGCGAGGGCGCGGGCGAGGGTGCGCATGAGTTCGGCCTGGGCGGCGACGGCCTCCGGGTCGGTGAACACGTTGCGGTGGTGCCAGCTGCGGGTCCACTCCGGGTAGAAGTCGAAGCTGGACAGGTGGCCCTGCACGCCGTCCACCAGGACGTCGAGACCGGCCTCGGCCGCCAGGTCGACCAGGTGCGCCAGCTGGTCCACGGCGGCGGTGCGGATGAGTGTGCGGTTGGGCTGGAGGAGGGGCCACAGGTGGAAGACCCGGACGTGGTCGAGGCCGAGCGCGGCGATCTGGTCCAGGTCCTCGCGGGCGTGCTTCGGGTCGAAGTCGTGCCAGGAGTGGAACCAGCCGCGGCGGGGCGTGTAGTTGACGCCGAAGCGGAGCGTGAGGATGGGGTCCTCCTCGGGTCGAGGCGTGCCTGGTGCTTGCCCTGGGTGAATGCATCAATCACCATAGTCGGCGATGGGTAATGAATTGAACCAGGAGTTGCTCCAGGAGCGTCAAGCCGCCTCGTCCCTGGTGATCGGTATCGACGCGGGCGGCACGCGGACCCGGGCGGTCCTGGCGACGGCGGACGACGGGCGTCCGGTGGGCGAGGGCGCCGCCGGGCCGGGCAATGCCCTGACCGTGCCGCTGCCGCAGCTCACCGAGCACCTCACCGAGGCCATCGGGCGGGCCGTGCCGGAGCCGGTCCGGGACCGGGTGGTGGCCGTGGCCGGCGGTTTCGCGGGCGCGACGGACGCCGCCGACGACGAGCCGGGGCGGCGCAACGCCCTGGCCGCCCTCACCGCCGCCCTGCGCCGGCTGGGCATCGACGCCGGCCCGCCGGTCATCGGCAGCGACATCGAAGCGGCCTTCGCCTCCGCGCCGGGCACCCCGGCCGGCGGTCTCGCGCTGGTGGCCGGCACGGGCGCGGTCGCCATGCGTATCACCGACCGCCGCGGCACGGTCACCGTGGACGGCGACGGCTGGCTCCTCGGCGACGACGGCAGCGGCTTCTGGATCGGCCGCGCGGCAGTACGGGCCGCGCTGCGCATGGCCGACGGCAGGGGCGCGCCGACGGTGCTGGCGGAGGCGGTGGGCCGGGAACTCGGGCTGCCGGGCGACGTCCTGCCCGGCGGCGGCGCAGCCGGTGGCGCGGTGCGGAGACTGTCCCCCGACGTCGTCCCGGGCACCGCGGAGGGCACGCCGCGTGACGGGCGGCAGGAGGGAGTGCCGCCGGTGACGGGGCCGAGCGCTGCGGGTGGGTGGTCGACGGGACCCGGGCAGTCCGGAAGAGGCGGGGACGTGGGCGGGCGGTCGGAGGGCCAGGGGCAGACTGGAGAGACCGGCGGCCCGGCCGGAGGGCCGACGGGCTCGGGGCAGGCCGGTGTGACCGGGGGTCCGGGGCAGGCCGGTGTGGCCGGGAGTCCGGGGCAGGCCGGTGTGACCGGCGGTTTCGGGCAGGCCGACGTGGCTAGGGGCCCGGGGCAGGCCGACGTGGCGGGGGGTTCGGGGCAGGCCGACGTGGCCAGGGGTCCGGGGCAGGCCGGAGTAGCCGGAGGTCCGGGGCCGGTCGGTGCAGCCGGGGTCGTGCCAGGCGTGGTCGGGACCTCGGTCGTCGGGCGGCGGCCTCTTCCGCCCCACGACCACATCCCCTGGCCCCGCCCCCACCGCGAGGCCTACCGCAGGCACCTGCTCCCCGCCGTCATGGCCGAGGCCCCCGTCCGGCTGGCACGGCTCGCGCCGCTGGTCGTCGCGGCGGCCCGGGACGCCGAGGATGCGGTCGCCCTGGCGATCCTTGACGAGGCTGCGGATCAACTCACGGAGACTGTACGGGCGTTGGAGCCGAGCCCGGGGGAGCGGGTGGTCGCCACCGGTGGGCTGCTCGGGCCCGACGGGCCCCTCACCGGCCGCCTCGAAACCCGCCTCCACGCCCTCGGCCTGACCCTCGACTGGGTCCCCGACGGCTGCCGGGGCGCCGTCGCACTGGCCCGGCTCGCCCACGGCGGCCGTACGTGACCGCCACCCGGCAGGGCGCGCCCCTGTACCGCGATCCCGCCGCCCCGGTCGACGCCCGCGTCCGTGACCTGCTCTCCCGTATGACCCTGCGCGAGAAGGCCGGCCAGCTCAACCAGCGGATGTACGGCTGGGACGCCTACCGGCGTACCCCCGACGGCCGCTTCGAGCTCACCGACGCCCTGTACGCCGAGACCGAGCGCTTCGCCGGACTCGGCGCGCTGTACGGGCTGCTGCGCGCCGACGCCTGGTCCGGGGTCGACCACGCCACCGGATCCGGCGCCGGGGACGGCGCCGAACTGGCCCACCTCGTCCAGCGCCACGTCGTCGAACGCAGCCGGCTCGGCATCCCGGCCCTGTTCGTCGAGGAGGTGCCGCACGGGCACATGGCCCTCGACGGCACGGTCCTGCCCGTCAACCTGGCCGTCGGTGCCACCTGGGACCCCGGGCTGTACGAACGGGCCGCCGCGCACGCCGCCGCCGAACTGCGCGCTCGCGGCGGGCATGTCGCCCTGGTCTCGGCCCTCGACATCGCCCGCGACCCGCGCTGGGGGCGGACCGAGGAGTGCTTCGGCGAGGATCCGTATCTGGCCGCACGGCTGACGGAGGCGCTGGTGCGCGGCATGCAGGGCGCACCCGCCGAGTACTTCCCCGCCGACAAGGCCCCCGTCGTCCTCAAGCACTTCGCCGGGCAGGGCGCCACCGTCGGCGGCCGCAACTCCGCCGAGTCCGAGCTCGGGCTCCGGGAGCTGCACGAGATCCACCTCCCCGCCGCCCGCGCCGGGGTCCGGGCCGGAGCCGCCGCCGTCATGGCCGCCTACAACGAGGTCGACGGCCTGCCCTGCTCCGGGAACCGCGCCCTGCTCCACGAACTGCTCAGGGAACGCTGGGGTTTCCAGGGGCTCGTCATGGCGGACGGGCTCGCTGTGGACCGGCTGGCCCGGATCACCGGGGACAAGGTCTCCGCAGGCGCCCTCGCGCTCAACTCGGGGGTGGATCTGAGCCTGTGGGACGAGGGCTTCACGCATCTGGAGGCGGCGGTCGAGCGAGGCCTGGTGAGCGAGGCCGCTCTCGACGAGGCCGTGGCACGCGTCCTGCGGTTGAAATTCCGCCTGGGGTTGTTCGAACAGCCCTACCGGGCTTCGCCGTTGCCGTCCCCGGCCGTCGGACGCGACCTGAGCACCGCCGTCGCCCGCGCCGCCGTCACCCTCCTCCGCAACGACCACGGCGTGCTGCCCATCTCCCCGGCGACCGTCTCCCGTATCGCCGTCCTGGGTCCGCACGCCGACACCGTCGCCCACCAACTGGGCGACTACACCGCCCCGCAACGGCCCGGCACCGGCACCAGCGTCCTCGACGGGCTGCGGAAGCTCGCCCCGGCCGGCGTCGACATACGCCACGCCCGGGGATGCGCCCTCACCGGCGGCGACCTGTCGGGCATCCCCGAGGCGATCGACCGGGCCGCCGCCTGCGACGTCGCCGTGCTGGTGCTGGGCGGCAGCAGCGCGCGCTCCGCCGGGACCGGTTTCGACGCCAACGGAGCCGCGCGCACCGTCGTGTCCGAGATGACCTGCGGCGAGGGCGTCGATCTGGCCGGGCTGCGGCTGGGCGACGCCCAGTACGCGCTGCTGGACGCCGTCGTCGCGACGGGGACGCCGACCGTGGTCGTGCTGGTCCAGGGCCGCCCGCACGTCGTGCCCGACACGGCGGCCGCGCTGCTCACCGCCTGGTACCCCGGCCCGTGGGGCGGTGAGGCGATCGCCGAGGTGCTGCTCGGGCTAGCCGAGCCGGCCGGCCGGCTGCCGGTCTCCGTGCCCCGCTCCGCGGCCCAGCTCCCCGTCTACTACAACCACAAGGACACCGAGTACGGCGGCTACGTGGACGACAGCGCCGAGCCGCTGCACTCCTTCGGGCACGGACTGTCGTACACGAGCTTCGCGTACGGTCCGCCGCGGCTGTCCGGGCACGCCGTCGAGGCCGATGTCACCAACACGGGCCGGCGCCACGGCCGTTCCGTCGCCCAGCTCTACCTGCGCCGGCTGCGGACCCCCGTCTGGCCGCGCACGCTCGAACTGCACGGTTTCCGGGCCGTCGATCTGGCGCCGGGCGAGACCCGCACGGTCACGTTCCCGCTCGGCGCCGACTTCGCCGCAGCCGTGCCGCCCGGCACGGTGGTCGAGTTCCGCGTCGCCGCGTCCGCGCGGGCCGCCCTGACCGCCGTACCGACTCAGAGCTTCACGGCCCCCGAGGAAACCCCCTTGTAGAACCACCGCTGGGTGATGACGAACAGCACCAGCACGGGGATCACGGAGATCACCGAGCCCGCCATCACCATCCGCTGGTCATAGCCGAAGGACGAGGTCTGGAGCCGGGCCAGGCCCAGCGTCAGCGTGAAGTGGTCCTCGGTGCGCAGCACGATCAGCGGCCACAGGAAGTCGTCCCAGGCGCTGATGAAGGTGTTGATGGTGACGACGAGGATCGCGCCGTAGGCGGAGGGCAGATACAGGTACCGGAAGCGTTTCCACTCGCCCGCCCCGTCCAGCATCGCCGCGTCCTCGATCTCGCGCGGCACGGCGAGGAACGCGGCCCGCATGATGAGGACGTTGATCGCGGCGACGAAGCCGGGCAGCCAGACGCCCACCAGGTTGTCGACCAGACCCATGTCCCGGACGCTGAGGAACAGCGACACCATGATCGACTCGAAGGGAAACATCATGGACGCCAGCAACACGATCCAGACCAGCTTGCGGCCCTTCCAGCCGGGCTTGGACAGCATGTAGCCGGCCATGGTGGAGAAGACGAGCTGGCTGGTGATGGACAGCAGGGCGACGAACACGCTGTTGCGGATGTACGTCCACACCGGTACCTGGTCGAAGACCTCGCGGTACGCCCGCAGCGACGGGTGACGGGGGATCAGGGAGGCGCCGGCGCCGAAGACGTCCTCGCCCGCGCCCTTGAGGGACGACAGCAACTGCCACAGCAGCGGGCCGACGGTGATGAAGAGGACGAACACCAACAGCAGGTAGCGGACGACCAGTTCGCGCGGGCGGCCGTAGTCCCGCCAGCGGGGCATCAGGCGCCGGGGCTTGTCGACGGCGGTCGTCATGCCTCGTCCTCCTTCGTCAGGCGCTGGGCGAGCAGCGTGAGGCCAAGGGTGAGCGCGAAGAGGGCGACGCTGACCGCCGCGCCGTAGCCGGCGTTGCCGGTGAGCGGGTCGAGGCCGACGTCGCGGATGTAGAAGGGCAGCGTGCGGTCGGCGCCGCCCGGGCCACCGGTGGCACCGCCCAGCATGTAGATCTCGGTGAAGACCCGCAGGGAGCCGATGCCGGTCAGGGTGCCGACCAGCATCATCGACTGGCGGACGCCGGGCACGGTGATGTGCCAGAAGCGGCGCGCGGCACCCGCGCCGTCCACGGCCGCCGCCTCGTGCAGTTCCCTTGGGACGTTGCCCAGGGCCGCCAGGTAGAAGATCATGTACCAGCCGAGGCCCTTCCACAGGGTCAGGCCCATCGCCGACAGCAGGATCAGCCACGAGTCGGACAGGAACGGGATGGCCTCGCGGATGATGTGGGCCTTCTGGAGCCAGGTGTTGACCAGTCCCTGGTCGCTCAGCAGCCACTGCCAGCTCAGACCGACGACCACGCTGGAGGCGAGCACCGGCGTGTAGAACGCCGAGCGGAAGAAGCCGATGCCCGGCAGGTTCTTCTCCACGAGGATCGCGAGCAGCAGCGGCAGCAGCACCATCAGCGGGACGACGAACAGGGCGTACAGCAGGCTGTTGCGGGTGGCCAGCCAGAAGTCCGGATCGCTGAGCATCCGGCGGTAGTTCTCCAGGCCGACGACGTCGTACGCCCCGCCGAGTGGCTTGGCGTCGGTGAAGGAGACGACGACCGTGTTGAGGAACGGGAAGACCCCGAACACGGTCGCGCCGACGATGGCCGGGGTCATCCACAGCCAGGGCAGCCACCAGCGGCGGTAGAGCGCCGCGCCCCCCGCGTCGGCGCTCGGGCCGGGCAGGACGAAGCGGAGGGCGCGGCGCAGGGGCCCCGGCGTGCCGGGCGAGGGGGAAGCACCGGGGCGGCGGGCGCCCGCACCCGGGGGAGCGGGGACGGGCGCCTGGTGGACGGTCGGTTGGGTCATCCTCAACTGCCCTGTTCGATCAGCTGGTTCGCCTTGGACTGGGCCTCCTTCAGAGCGTCCTCGGCGCTCTTCTTGCCCTGCATGGCCAGCTGGATCTGGGCCGAGATGGCGTTCAGCTCGCCGGGCGTCAGCGCGATCTCGTCGGCCGTGGCGGTCTTGCGGTCACTGGCGACGATCTTGCGGGCCTCGGCGAACGGGTCGTCGCCCTTGACCGACTGGAAGAACGGGTCGTTCAGGGAGGCCGTGGTGGACGGGAAGATGACGACGTTCGGGTCCTTGGCCCAGGCGAGCTGGTTCTCGGCGTTCGTCAGGAACTGCGCGAAGGCCAGCGCGGTCGAGGCGTTCTTGCTGGTGGACGCGACACCGATGTACTGAGGGGCGCCGACGGTGTGGCCGAGGGCGTCCAGCATGAAGGGGGCCACGCCCGTCTTCTTGTAGACGCTCGGGTTGTTCTGCTGGATGAACCGCAGGAAGTTGGGGTTGGTGGGGCCGTAGACCAGCTTGCCCTGGCCGTAGACGTTGGCCGGGTCCTGCGTGGAGGACAGGGAGTCCCTCGGCATGCCGCCGGCCTTGTAGAGCTTCGTCATGGCCTCGACCCACTGGGCCGTCTTCGGGTCGTCGGCGAAGGTGAACTTCTTGCCGTCCGGCGAGAGGATCTTGATGTCCATCTGCTGCCAGTCGGCGGGGATGCGCAGTTGCGGGTTGGCGAGGAACGCGTAGTACTTGCCGTCGGAGGCCTTGGCTATCTTCTCCGCGTCGTCGAACAGGCCGAGGACGGTCGTCGGAGGTTTCGCCGGGTCCAGGCCCGCCTTCTCCATCAGGTCGGTGTTGAAGGTCTGCACGATGCCGCCCGAGTACCAGGGCAGCACGCTGTGCACCTTCTTGCCGTCCCCGTCGGCGTACATGCTCGACTTCCACAGCGCGGGCGCGAACGGCTTGCCCGCGTCCGGGGCCTTGTCGTCCAGGTTCAGCAGGTAGCCGTTCTTCGTCAGGGCCACCGCCGTGTTGACGTTGATGTTCACCACGTCCGGCAGCGTGCAGCCCTGCGCGTCGGCGACCAGGCGCTGGGTGAAGGTGGCGTCGCCCGGGTCGTCGATCCAGTTGACCTTGGTGCCGGGGTGCGCCTGCTCGAAGGCGTCGATGACGCCGTTGAAGTACTTCCCGAAGTCCTTCTTCAGGTTGGTGGTCTGGAAAGTGATCTTTCCCTTGACGTCGCCGGAGAGCTTGCCGGAACCGACGTTGCCCTTGTCGACCTTGCAGCCGCCGGCCGTGGCGTCACCGCCGTCGGAACCCCCGCCGGACAGACCGCAGCCGGCGGCCGTCAGCGTCAGGACGACCAGACAGGTCAGGGATCCGGTGAGTCTTCTTGCGCGCATTGCTGCCCTCCTGGGACCAGTCTTCGCTGGATCAAATCACCAAGTTGGACTTCGATTGATGAAAAGGTGGACCAGAATTCATCGGAGGTCAATGGTTTGCCGTGTTGCTGTTCGGTTGCGTGCGGCGATCAGTGCCGGTGTTCGTGGTCCGGCTGGGAGGGGTCGCCGGGGTGTTCGTGGCCTTCGGCGTACACGACGTCCGCCTTTGCCCGGTCGAGCCAGTCGAAGAAGGCGCGGCGGGCTGCGGCGTGGCGCAGCTGCTGTGCGATGCCGTCGCGGACGTGCTCGTAGGGATGGATGTCCGACGGTTCAACGGTGTTGAACGGGTCGACTCCGCGCCTCAGCGCGTCGGGGGCGAGGAAGCGGTCCCGGTTGCGGTCGTAGTAGTCCCGTACGGCCGTTTCGGGGATGTGTTGCTCGCGTTCCAGGTCGGCGAGCAGGGCTCGGGCGGCGGGGGAGTGGGCGAGGGCTGCGGCGATGATGCTGCCCAGGTCGGCGACGTCGGTTTCCGGGATGGTGAGCAGGTGCATCGGCAGGACGTCGTCCGGTGGGGCCAGGCCGCGTTCCGCGCAGGCGTGGCGGGCGAGTTCGTCGGTGACGATGACCTGGGTTGCCCAGCGCCGTTGTTGGCGGTGTCGTCTTGCCTGTGCGGCGGCGTCGTGGCTGGTCGCGCAGTTCCCCGCGCCCCTGGGGGCAACGGTGCTCAGGAAGGTTTCCACGTGCTGCTTCGGGATCGCCTCACCCCGGACGCGCGCCGCGTACTCCTCCCTCATGGCGTCACCTCCAGCTCCACTGCCTTCGTGTACGCCACGCAGCCGTGCCAGGCTGTCTTCGCCATCAGCCAGTACGAACCCGGTGGGATCGCGTCGCCGTCCACCTCGATCGCGCACTCCCGCTGCTCCCCGCCGGGCACCGTGAAGCCCTGGCAGGCCGGGGCGACTCCGGGCCAGGTGCCCCAGGAGGAGACGGCCCACAGGGTGCCATTGACGGGGCCGCGTGTGGGGTTCCGCAGGGTCACGGGGACCCGGGCCCGTTCGCCCCGGCGTACGGTCACCCGGTCAACTCCCAGATCTGTCATCAGAGTCGGGCCCGTGTGCCCGTCCGGCACGTCCAGGGCCACCACGTCCTCGTACGTCTGGCCGTCGTAGGACAGCCGTGCGGCGAGCCAGTGCCGGCCGGGGACGGGTCCGGCGGGGGCGTCACCGTGATGTCCGTGAGGGTGAAGCCGCCGGGGCCGAGTGTGTACGGGAGTGTGGCGGGCTCGGCGCTCCAGCCGGGCGGCACCTCGAAGGCCACCGTGCCCGACACGGGCGCGTCGGTGAGCTCCGAGGAGACCCGGACGGTCGCGGTGACCGGGCCGTCGGCGGTGAGGGCGATGGGGGAGAGGTACACGGCGACCGGCATGTTGCCCCGTGGGGCAGGGCCGGAGTTGTGCAGCCAGTAGCGGGTGGCGACGGGCTGGGCGGGCTCGTGGGCGCCGATGCCGGGGCCGACCGCGCTTTCCGGCGCATGGGCCGGCGTGACGAGGAGGGTGGCGACCTCGAAGCCGGTCAGGTCGGCTTCGAGGCCGCCGGTCTCCTCCGGGGCGAGAGGCGCCCCGGGCCTCTCCAGGACGTC
The DNA here is from genome assembly GCA_000415505.1 of Streptomyces afghaniensis 772. Classification (GTDB taxonomy): domain Bacteria; phylum Actinomycetota; class Actinomycetes; order Streptomycetales; family Streptomycetaceae; genus Streptomyces; species Streptomyces afghaniensis. The sequence goes on along the minus strand of KE354233.1, from coordinate 8,589 downwards.
GGCGCGGGCGCCCGCCGTCCATGCCACCGGCCCGGTGACGCGTGCCCGTACCGGTCGGCCGTCGACCTCGTGCACGCGGACGACGAGGCCCCGTCCGGGATCCACGGGTGCCTGGCTGCCCCGGGCCAGCGGGGAGCCGAGCGGCTTGAGCGCGTCGAGCAGCACCTCGCCGGAGGGTTCCAGGCCGAGCAGGGTGGCCTTCCCCGGCAGGGCATCGGAGGACCGGGTACCCGAGGGCAGGTCACCGGCGGACTGCCGCAGCCGTGCCGTCAGTGGGCGGTTGTACGCGTGCCCCGCCTGCGGCAGCCGCAGTTCGCGCCAGTCGCCGGTGCCCGCGACGACGGCGTACTCGAAGGTGTGCGACCAGCGCTGGAGCTGGAATCCCGAGCCGTCGGGGCGGTGCGGCGCGGTGGGTCCACCCAGATCCCGGACGGCCAGCCGGTGCAGGAGCGCATCAGTGACATGTAGAGGTCGCCGGAGGAGGTGATCACGCAGCCGGGCGTGCCGCGGTTGAGGATCGCGAAGCTGCGGCCGTCCCAGGCGTCGCCGGGCGGCAGTGCCTCGCCGCCGCCGGCGGCCGTGGCCGTCACCGTGAAGTCGTCCAGGTCGGCGACGAGCGCGTCGACCGCCTTGGCGTCGTCCTCCGGCCGGGCGCCCGCCACCACCAGCAGCGGCAGGCGTTCCAGATCGCGCAGATCGGCCCCGGGGACCCACTCCTCGCGCAGACAGGCGCGCGGCGCGACCCAGACGGCGGCCACACCCCGTTCGGCCAGTTGGCGCTTCAGCTCCCGGCCGGCCGCCGGGTCCCAGCCGAGCGCCTCGGCGACCACGGCGTTGCGGTCGGGGCCGCCGACGGCGATCCGGACGTCCGGGAGATTGGAGTCGACCTCCAGGTCGCCGTAGCGCGGGCCGCCCGCGATGGTCGAGGTCGCCGTGACCCCGGCGCGGACCAGGGCCGCCGCGAGCGGGGTGCCGAGGTCGCCCGCGATGTCCCAGTCGGCGTAGACGAGTTCGGCGACGCCGATGGAGCGGTGTCCGAGGAGGACGCCGGAGTCGTCGTGGACGGCGACGCGGGCGGTGGAGCCGATGCCGAACCAGGTGTTGGCCGGGTTGTCCAGCGTCCACGGGAACCGTTCGCTGTCCACCTCGACGAAGCCGAACCCGCGCCCGATCACCGCGTCCGCCACCTCGTGCACCGGCAGTCCGCCGCGTACGTCCGAGGGCCAGCGCACCCGGATCAGCCGGTCGGCGCCGTCGTACCCGTCGACGGTCGTGGTGACGTCGAGCCGGTCGACGCCCTGCCACAGGGTGAGCCGCTGGGTGTAGCGGAAGAGGCCGAGGTCGGCGGTGACGGTGATGCGGGAACCGGCGGGGGAGTGCTCGACGCGCACCTCGGCGGTCACGTCCCGGCCGCGGGCCGCGGTCGTGCCGGTCGGGGTGAGGTGCCAGGGGCCCTCGCCGAAGCGCGGATGCCTCGGGTACTCCTCCTGGACGACGATCTCGTTGCCGATGTCTCCGGGGCGCAGCAGCTCCCGGCCGCCGTCGGCCAGGGCGCGCAGAGCGCTGACGCCACCGCCGCGCGCCGGGTCGACCGTCACCTCGTAGAACTCGTTGCGGATGGTCAGCCCTTCGCCGGGCGCCCAGCCGGGGGCGGAGCCCTCGGTGAGCGGGAGCGCCGTGAGGCCCATGCCGGGCACCTCCGGGACGACGACATGGAGCCGGCCGTCCTCCCGGACCGCGGGGAGCCCCTGGGGTACGAGCCCCGGGTCGTCGACGGTCAGCACGTCACGGCGCTCCCAGGTAGCGGAGTTGAACACGACCAGGTCGGGGCCGTCGCCCGGGGTGACCTGGTCGGCCAGTGCCTGGGTCGCGTCGGCGTGCACGCTCCGGGCGAGGTCGTGCAGCTCCCGCCAGCCGGTCATCAGGTCGATGTAGACCTGGTCCGACTCCGAGCCGGTGATGGCGTCGTGGTGGGCGCCGTAGACGAGTTGCCGCCAGGCCTTGTCCAGGGCCGCGTCCGGATAGGGGCGGCCGGTGAGAAGGGAGGCGAGTGTCGCCCAGGCCTCGGCGTCGGCGAGGAGGGTCTCGCCGTACCGCTGGGCCTGCTTGGTGTCGATGTAGGAGACGTCCTTGCCGGTGTAGACGGGGTTCATGTCGCGGGTCTGGGGTGATGCCCTGCGGCCCTCGGCCTCCAGTTCCGCGCGGACGGCGGCGAAGAAGTCCCGGGGGATCGCGCTGACGAAGCGGGGCCAGACGTACCGGGCGTTCCAGTCGCGGTGGATGTCCATGACCCAGCGGCACGGCGGCGCGTAGTCCCCGCCCACCGGGAGCAGCACGTTGCGGGTGAGGGCGACCTGCTTGAGCCGCTGGAAGAGTGTGTACGCGGCGGCCTCCGCCTCGGGCAGGGCGGGCGCGTTGTCGAGGGCCCAGCCGGCGCCGTAGTGGTTGACCATGTACGCGGTCAGCAGCCCGCGTCCCGACGGGGCGATCCAGTCGAACTCGGCCGGGAACTGCATCCGGCCCGGGTCCCTCGGCTCCTCGCCGAACACCGACAGCGTCGGCCCCCACTGGTGGAACGGCCCGCGCGCCCACGAACTGGAGCCGACCCCCGCGTCCGCCATCAGACCCGGGAACTGGGGATCGTGCCCGAAGGCGTCCAGCTGCCAGGCGGTTTCGGGGGACGCTCCGATGATGCCGCGCTGGAAGCCGTCGCCGTACAGGGCGTTGCGGATCGTCGCCTCGGCGCCGGTGAGGTTGGTGTTGGGCTCGTTGTAGGTGCCGCCCATGATCTCCACGCGGCCGGTGCGGATCAGCTGCCGCAGGAAGGCGCGCTCCTCCGGGAAGGCGTCCCAGTAGGGCTTGAGGTAGTCGACCTCGGCGAGCACGAAGGTGTACGCCGGGTCGCGACGGGCCAGGTCGCAGTGGGCCCGGACCAGGCTCATGCCGGACTGGCCGCGCGAGTCGAAGGTGCGGGCGGGCAGGCCGGTGGCGGCGGGGTCGTCGGCGACGTCCCAGGTCTCGGTGTAGGCGCCCTGGGTGTTCCACCAGACGGGGTCGTAGTGGAAGTGGCTGACCATGAACATGGTCCAGCCGGGCTCGGCCGCCGTGAACTCGCCAGTACGGGTGGTGACTTGGTCGCCGTCGGCCGCGGTGACCGTGATCTCGCGGCGGTCGCCGGGGACCAGGTCCTCGCCGGTGACGGGGATCTCCGCGCGTACGGTGCCGTCCTCGCCGGCGGTGGCCTCCGCGGTGCCGGTGAGGCCCGGGCCCTCGACGGTGAGCCGCACGGTCCGGCCCGGAGTGTGGCTCAGTTCGACGGCCACCACCTGGCGCGGCTGCTCGGTGGTCCCGGTGAAGAGCTCGGTCGACTCGACAGAGGTGACGCGCATGGGGCTCCTACGAGTGCTCTGGGGGGAGCCCCATCCTGCACGGCAGGAGTGATTCAAACAACCATCTTCACGTCAACTTGGTGGTTCATCCATGCACGCTCGGTCGGATCACCTGGCCCGCCGGGACTTCACGGCGTGCTGCGGGGTGATGTGGTCGGTCAGCGCCAACGAGGCGCTCGCCCGCTGGTAGGTGAGCTGGGCGACCCGCACGTACAGGCAGTCGACCAGCATCAGGACGGAGTGCCGGCTGCTGATGCTCTCGGCCCGGAAGCTGGTCTCCGAGGAGGACGAGATGAGCCGGATGTCGGCGGACCTGGACAGCGGCGAGCGCGGGTCGGTGGTCAGGGCGATCGTGGTGGCGCCCCGCTCCTTGGCCATCTCGAACGGTTCGAGGGTCTCGCGGGTCGCCCCGGAGTGGGAGATGCCGATGGCCACGTCCGCGGGGGTGAGCAGGGCCGCGGAGGTGGCGGCCGCGTGCACCTCGGTCCAGCCGCGGACCGCGCAGCCGATGCGGAACAGCCGGGTCTCCGTCTCCTGGGTCACCGCGCCGCTGCCGCCGACGCCGTAGACGTCGATGCGCCGGGCGCGGGACAGCGCCTGGGCCGCACGCTCGAGCGCGTCGAGGTCGATCCGGTCGATGGTCTGCTGGATGGCCCGCAGGTCGGCCGTGCCGACGACCTGGACGACCCGTTCGAGGCTGTCGTCCGGGGAGATGTCCGGACCGATCTCGGCGGTCCCCCAGTCGGAGGCCTCGCCCCGGCCGCGCTCCTGGGCCAGTTCGATCAGCAGGTGCTGGTAGGAGTCCAGCCCGATGGCCCGGCAGAAACGGGTCACCGTCGCCTGGGAGGTGCCGGTGCGGCGGCCCAGCTCGGCGGCCGAGCAGTGGGTGACGGCGGCCGGATCCTCCAGGATCAGCTCGCCGACCTTCCGCAGGGACCCCGCCAGCCGGGGCAGCTCGGTGCGGATCAGTGTGGTGACGTCCGTGGGAGGCATGGGGAGAAGGTACCAGCCACCCTTCCAGGCGCGGATTGAATACCAGGACCCGACCGATGCCCGATCCACGCCCCGATTGATGACCGGGGAGGTGTGTGATTTATTGATTCATCAGTGGAGAAGTGTAGGGTGAATCAATCCATCAGTGGGGAGCGTGACGCGTGTCCGTCGAGTCTGTGAGCGCCCAGGGGTTCGCGCGGGAGAGCCTCGCCGTCCTCCAGCACGTCATCGAATCCGCCCGGGACGACGTGGCCGCCGCCGCGGACCTGGTCGCCGAGTGCGTCCGCGCGGAGGGCGTCGTCCAGGCCTTCGGGACGGGCCATTCGCAGGCCCTCGTCCTCGAACTCGCCGGGCGCGCGGGCGGACTGGTCCCCACCAACCGGCTGAGCATCGCCGACCTCGTCCTCTACGGCGGCGAGGACCCGGCCGTCCTGGACGATCCGCTCCTCGAACGCCGGGCCGGGGTGGCCGCCCGGCTCTACGAACTGGCCGCCCCCAATCCCCAGGACCTGTTCGTCGTCATCTCCAACTCCGGCGTCAACAACGTCATCGTGGAGATGGCCCTGCACGCCAGGGAACACGGCCACCGCGTCCTGGCCGTCACCTCCCTCGCCCACACCCGGGCCGTCCCCGCCGCCCATCCCAGCGGCCGGAAGCTGGCCGACATCGCCGACGTCGTCCTCGACAACGCCGCCCCGCGCGGCGACTCCCTGCTCGAACTCCCCGGCGGCGGCTCGGTCTGCGCCCTGTCCACGCTCACCGGCGTGATGCTGGTCCAGATGACGGTCGCCGAGGCGGCCGGCCGCCTCCTCGCCGCGGGCGAGCGCCCCCCGGTCTACGTCTCGGCCAACGTGCCCGGCGGGTTCGAGGGCAACCTGGAGCTGGAGAAGAAGTACGCGGGCCGGATCCGCCGCACGGCGAGCTGAACCGGCGTTTCCAGGAGGCCGTCCGGACCTGAGACGCTTCAGGACCGACGCTTGTGGCCTTTCAGGGCCGGGCGAACTCGAACCACACGATCTTGCCGGTGCTGAGCCGGGCCGCGCCCCACCGCATGGCCAGCCGGCTGACCAGGTACAGCCCCCGGCCGTTCTCGTCCGTGGGCCGGGCGCGCCTCAGGCGTGGCAGTTCGGGCGCGTCGTCACCGATCTCGCAGCGCAGCACATCGGTGCGCAGCAGGCGGAGGGTGACGGGCCGGGAGCTGTGGCGCACGGCGTTGGTGACGAGCTCGCTGACGAGGAGTTCGACGGAGTCGCCGAGCTCCTCCAGGTTCCAGCGGGACAGGGTGCGGCGGGCCAGCCGGCGGGCCTGGCCGGGCGCGGCGTCCTCCGGATCCAGGGACCAGTACGCCACGTCGCCGGGCACGATGCCGTCGAAGCGGGCGGCCAGCAGCGCGATGTCGTCGTCCCGGTCGCCGGGGCCGACCATGTCGAGCACGTCGTCGCACAGGGTCTCCAGCGCGGGGGGACGGTCGGGTCCGGCGAGCCTGCCGGTGGTCCCCGCCTTGTCGCGCAACTGCTCGATGCCGGTCCACACGTCGCGCAGGCGGGACTCGACCAGGCCGTCGGTGTAGAGCAGCAGCGTCGCGCCCCCAGGGGCGTCGAGCTCGACCGCCTCGAAGTCGACGCCGCCGACGCCGATGGGCGCGCCGGGCGGCATGCGCAGCACCTCGGCCCGGCCGCCCGGGTGGAGCAGGACGGGCGGCGGGTGCCCGGCGTTGGCGATGGTGATGCGGTGCGAGACCGGGTCGTACACCGCGTACAGGCAGGTCGCCATGTGCTCGGCGCCGAGGCGCTGGGCCTGTTCGTCGAGGTGGTGCAGGACCTCCTGCGGCGGCAGCCCCAGGCCGGCGAGGGTCTGGGCGGTGGTGCGCAGCTGGCCCATGATGGCGGCCGACGTCATGGAGTGGCCCATGACGTCGCCGACGACCAGGGCGACCCGGCTGCCCGGCAGCGGGATGGCGTCGTACCAGTCGCCGCCGACCCGGGCCGATTCGGCGGCGGGCAGGTAACGGGCGGCGAGCCGGATGCCGGGCGGGCTGGGCAGGGTCTCGGGCAGCATCGTGCGCTGGAGTTCGTCGGCTATGTGGGCCTCGCGGCCGTACAGCACGGCCTTGTCGATGCCGAGGGCGCTGTGGGTGGCGAGCTGCGCGGCGACGAGGAGGTCGTTGACCTCGAAGGGCCTGCTCTCGGGGCGGCGCAGGAACAGGACCGTGCCGATGACGCGGCGCCGGCCACGCAGCGGGGCGAGGATCGCGCGCTGTCCGTCCGGCGGGGCGAACGCGCCGTCTTCGCCGGTCAGTTCGGACAGTGCGCCGCGGCCGGCGGGGGAGTCGGTGAACACCGGGCGCACGCCCCGCAGCACCTCGGCGAGATCGCTGCCCGGCCGGACCTCGCGCAGTCCGGGGGCGGGCATGCCCGGCTCGGAGGACGGGGAGGCGTCCGTGTCGTCCTCCGCCGGGGCGCGGTCGGCGCGGTGCAGCCGCAGGACCAACGGGCCGGTGGGCCGCTCGTCGCCGACCGGCAGCGGCTCGCGCAGACAGACGAGGACTCCCGTCGAGAAGCTGGGCAGGACGGCCCGGCACAGGCCCGCCACGATCTCGTCCAGATCCATGGCACGGCTGATCCGCCGCGTCGCGGCACCCACGAACCGCAGCCGGTCCGCGTCCTGCCGCATCGGTCCGGCGGCAGCGGCTCGCGAGGCCTGGGGCGGCGGGGGCGGCCGCCGGGTGCGAGGCCGGCGGCGTCCCGCTCACGCCGAGCGCGGCATGAGCCGACAACTCGCCGAGCACCTGCCGGTCCTGCGCCCGGAAGACGTCCCGGTCGGGGCGCCGCAGGAACAGAGCGGCACCCACGGTGCCCTCGGGGCCGACGAGGGGGACGAGGAGAACACGGTCCCCCCGCGGCACACGGGAGTTCGGCCCCAGCAGCTCGCGCAGGGCCGGATCCAGATCACCGGAGTCCCCGCCCAGCGCCTCGCCGGCGTCCAGGACCTTCGCCAGGACGCCGGACGGCGCCATCGAGACGGTGACCGGCGCCGCCCCGCCCAGGACACCGCACAGCCCGTCCTGGGACCCGGGATGCCACTGCGCGCCGGTGTCGTAGGGCGGACCGCCCGCCGGGGACGAGGCCGGGCCGGAGGGCTGGGCCGGGATGGGGGAGCGGCGGAACCCCGTTCCGCTCAGGCGCAGTTGCGCGTCGGAGGCCGTCGGGTCCGCGGTGCCCGGCGCGGCGTCGAGATACACGACGAGGGCGTCCGCGACGGACGGCACCGTCGCCCCGCAGAGTTCCTCCAGTACCTGCGCCGGATGTCCGGCGCGCGCGACGCGACGGACCGCGTGGGTGAGAAAGTGCTTGGGGTCGGGCCGCATCGCCCACATCCTCCGCGAGGCCCCGGGTTCTGTCCAGCCGCCCAGGAAAGCCGTTGCGGAAGCCGCACACCCCGTGCACCGTGCACCGGGAAACCGCTTCCGTCCGGACCATTGACGCGGCGGTGAGGCGCCTCGACACTGGCGTGACTACGTAGTCATACCCGGCCCGTTCATCCATCGTGCCGTCGTTGACTACGTAGTCCACACCCTTTTGTCACCCCCGGGAGACCACATGACGAGCGGAGCCGAAGGCCACCCGGCCGCCGGTGGGCGCCGGCGGCGTGGCCCCGGGATGACCGAGGTCGCGCGGGCCGCCGGGGTGTCGCAGAAGACCGTGTCGCGGGTCGTCAACGGCGAACCGCACGTCAGCCCCGAGGTGCGCGACCGCGTCCTGCGGGCCGTCCGCGACCTGGACTACCGTCCCAACACCGCCGCCCGGGCCCTGCTCCTCGGCCGCTACCGCCGGATCGGCGTGGTCTCGCTGGGCAGTTCGCTCTACGGCCCCTCGACCCTGCTCATCGCCCTGGAGCGGGCGATGCAGCGCGCCGGCTACTCCGTCGCCCTGGCCAGCACCCTGGAAGGGCAGAAAGTCTCGGTCGCCGTGGACGCGTTGCTGGAACAGGGCGTGGACGGGATCGTGCTGTCCGAGCCCATCGACGACGGCACGCCGCTCAGACTGAGCGCCGAACTGCCGGTGGTCAGCCTCGGCGAGGGCGTGGAGCTGACGCCGGGCACGAGCGCCGTGGTCGGCGCCGACGGTGTGGCGGCGGCCGGGCTCGCCAACGAGCACCTGCTCTCCCTGGGGCACCGCACCGTCTGGCACGTGCCCGGTCCGCAGGA
>KE354232.1 GCA_000415505.1 Streptomyces afghaniensis 772 | reverse complement strand
ACCTGGGCATCGCCCGCAACACGGTCGCCGACGCCTACGCCGACCTGGTCGCCGAGGGCTGGCTCACCGCCCGGCAGGGCTCGGGGACCCGGGTCGCGCCCGGACGGTGGTACCGCCGGCCGGCACGGCGCCCCATCCCCGTGAACGCGGCCGCCCCGCCTACGACCTGCGCCCCGGCAGCCCCGACCTCGCCTCCTTCCCGCGCGCGGAGTGGCTCAAGGCCGCCCGCCGCGCCCTGACCGCCGCCCCCCACCACGCCCTCGACTACGGCGACCCCCGGGGCCGCCCCGAGCTGCGCGCCGCGCTCGCCGGCTACCTCTCCCGGGCCCGGGGCGTACGCGTCGACCCCGAACGGATCGTGGTGTGCTCCGGGTTCGCGCACGGCCTGAAGCTGCTCGGCACGGCCCTGAGGGCGCGCGGGGCACGGACGGTCGCCGTCGAGTCGTACGGGCTCGATGTGCACTGGAGACTCCTGGCCGCGTCCGGTCTGCGCACGGTCCCCCTGCCCTTCGACCGGCTGGGCACCGACCCCGGCGCGTTGTCCGCCGCCGACGCGGTCCTCCTCACTCCCGCCCACCAGTTCCCCATGGGCGTCCCCCTGCACCGCGACCGCCGCGCGGCCGTCGTGGACTGGGCGCGCCGCACCGGCGGGCTGGTGCTGGAGGACGACTACGACGGCGAGTTCCGCTACGACCGTCAGCCCGTGGGCGCGCTCCAGGGGCTGGACCCCGACCGGGTGGTCTACCTCGGCACCGCGAGCAAGGCCCTGGCACCCGGGCTGCGGCTGGCCTGGATGGTGCTGCCGCCGGGCCTCGCGCAGGAGACCGCCGCGGCCAAGGGCGGGATCGACACCTGCGGGGCGCTGGACCAGCTGACCCTGGCCGAGTTCCTCGACGCCGGGGCCTACGACCGCCATGTCCGCGCGGCCCGCCTGCGCTACCGCCGCCGCCGCGACGCCCTGGTCGCCGCCGTCGCGGCCCGGGCGCCCCAGGCCCGGGTCACCGGCATCGCGGCCGGGCTGCACGTCCTGCTGCGACTGCCGCCCGGCACCGAGCAGTCGGTGGTCCAGGCGGCCCACTGGCAGGGCCTGGCGGTCCACGGACTCACCCGCTACCGGCACGCCGCCGCGGTCGCCGAGCCGGCCGACGCCCTCGTCGTCGGCTACGGGACACCGCCGGACCACGCGTGGTCGGGGGCGCTGGACGCGCTGTGCGCGGTACTGGCCGGATAATCGCGCGAATTCCCCTCCGGAATGCCGCTCAACGGATATGGTCACCCCATGAGCGAAAGCACTTCCCTGCCCCGCGTGGCCCTGAAGAAAATAACTCCCGACGTCTCCGCCGCAATGGGCTCCCTGCACGCCGCCGCCGTTTCCGCGGCGCAGGACGCCAAACTCGAACCGGAACTGCTGGAACTGGTCAGGATCCGCGCCTCGCAGATCAACGGCTGCGCGTTCTGCATCGACATGCACACCAGGGACGCCCGCGGCCAGGGCGAGACCGAGCAGCGCATCTACGCCCTGAACGCCTGGCGGGAGACGCCGTTCTTCACCGAACGCGAGCGTGCGGCACTGGCGTTGACCGAGGCCGTGACGCTCGTCCACGACGGCCACGTCCCGGACGCGGTGTACGCCGAGGCGGCCGGGGTGTTCGAGGAGAACCAGATCGCGGCGCTCATCTGGTCGGTCACGGTCATCAACGCGTACAACCGGATCGCGATAGCGACGCGCATGGTTCCGAAGAACTGAAAAATAATCGAAGCAGTCAGCGAAAAACGCGCCGGGTCGAATTCGACCCGGCGTCGCCATTTCCTCGACTCAGTCGGCCGGCAGCGGCTCCATGAGGCCGTCCAGCCAGTTCCGCCATTCCCCGGCGCGCTGAGCCGGAGGCACTCCCATCGGCCGCCCGACCCAGCCCGTCACGGGCCGGATCCCGTGCAGCGCGTTCACCAGCCACACCTCCCGGCCGTCCAGTTCGGCCACGGTCCGCTCCCGGTGCGCGATCCGGATCCCGGAGCGCAGTGCCCGCTCCTGGACCAGCCCGGACGTCACGCTCGGCAGGACGGGCAGCCGGGGCGGGGGCAGGCACAGGGTGTCGTCCTCCCACCACAGGACACTGGCCGTGGCCGACTCCAGCACGGTTCCCGAGGGCGCGATCAGCACCGCCTCCTCCGCGCCCTCGCCGCAGGCCCGGCGACGCACCCGCGCCAGGGTGTCCAGGTCCGGGCCCTTACGGCGGGGCACGGTCCGCGGATCGGACTGGCCCGCCGCCCACAACCGCACCCCCGTGCCGAGCGGCGGTGCGGGCCGCAGCAGCAGCCGCAGCTCCAGGGAGCCCGCCGCGAGTTCCACCCGCGGGAACCACGCACCCGTGCGTGGCAGTACGGCCGTCACGTCCTGCCAGAACGCGACAAGCCGGCGCGGCTGTGGCCCGCCGCAGTCGGCGCAGGCCCGCGCGAACCGCTCCCGGTGCCGGTCATAGGCCCGCACCCGGCCCTCGCGCACCAGCCACGAGTCCGCGACGAGCAGCCGCCCCCCGGCCGCCTGGTCCGCGGCCGGGGCCAGGCCACGGCCGGGCGTCCACGCCCACAGGCCTTCCGCCACCGCCGGTGTCGTCACCCACACCCTCCTCAGTACTTGCGTCCCGCCACGGCCGGCGCCCCGTGCCGGGGCCCGTACGGCGCGTGCTCCAGCCATGACCCGCACCACGGCAGCACCGGCGCCAGGGCCGCCGCCGTCCGCTGCCTGACCCGGACGATCCGGCGGCGCGGCCGCAGATGGTCCAGGGCGGCACCGGCGGCGGCACTGTTGAACAGGCCGGCCGCCCGCCGCACCTCCGCGAACCCGGCGACCGCCTCGCCGGTCCCCGCGGCGATCGCCTCGGCGGCGGCCGCCGCGTCCGCGATCCCGCTGTTCATGCCGCGTGCCCCGAACGGCGGAAAGAGATGCGCCGCCTCGCCGGCCAGCAGCACCCGCCGGTGCGGATCGGTGAACGACGCCGCCACCTTGCGCAGGAAGCGGTACGTCGACACCCACAGGATCCGCTCACCGTAGCCGTCCCCGACGACCGAGGGCAGCCAGCGCCGTACGGCCTCCTCGGTGCCGAACTCCTCCGGCCGGTCGTCGTCCCGGCACTGGAGGTCGACCTGGAAGCCCCCGGTGAACGGCACCCGCATCACACTGCGTCCGCCCACCCCGGGATGCTCGTAGTGGAAGACCCGCTCCAGCGGCAGCTCCGCGCCCGGCACGTCGGCGACGTCCACGACGACGTGGAAGCCCTCGCCGTGCGTGCCCTCCAGGGCGATGCCCAGCTCGCGCCGGACCGTGGAGCGGGCCCCGTCGGCGGCGATCGCGAACGCGCCGGACCACACCCGCCCGTCCTCACCCGTCAGCCGGACCTCCGTCTCGCCGGCGCTCACGCCCGTCACGCGCGCGCCCCACACGAACTCCACCCCGGCCTCCGCGCAGGCCGCGCGCAGGAACCGCTCGGTGTCCGTCTGGCGCAGGCTGGTGAAGGGCGGCGGGCCGGACGGGGGCGGGAAGGTGCGGGAGTACACCTCACGTCCCCGGTAGAGGGTGCGCCTGGTGTGCCAGGTCCGCCCGTAGGAGGTGATCTCGGCGGCGAGGCCGGGCCGCATCGCGTCCAGCAGGCCGAGGGTCTCCCGGTGCACGAACAGGGCCCGGCTGCCGGGCCGTGCACGGTCCTCCGGCTCCGCCTCCAGCAGGACGGCCGGCAGCCCGTGCGCCCGCAGCGCCAGAGCCGCCGACAGGCCCACGGGTCCGGCGCCCACGACCAGGACCGGGGTCATGCCCGGACGCCTTCGGTGAGCATCCGGGCGATCTCCACCCGCTTCACCTTCCAGGTCGCGGTCATCGGCAGGTCCTCGAACCGCCACTGCCGTGGCTCGGCCATCGCCGGCAGCCCTGCCGTCGCCCGGCGCCAGCGCTCCGGGTCCAGGGGCCGTTCGCCGCGCACGCACACCACCGGCACCGGCTCCCGGTCCGCGCCCGGCACGATGACGACCTCGCGCAGCTCCTCCAGCCGGGACATCAGCGTGTCCTCGACCTCCAGATTGCTGTGCACGGCGTCGATCTGGTCCACCTCCCGGTCGATCAGGTACAGCGCGCCCAGACGGCTCCGGTAGCCCATGTCGCCCATCTCCCACCAGCCGTCGGTGAGCTGACGGTCGTAGCGCTCCGGCATGCCGAGGTAGGTGAGGATCCGGCCCCGGGTGCGGGCCTCGATCCGGCCCGGGGTGCCGGGCGGGACCCGCCCGCCCCCGGCGCCGGTGACCCGGACCCGGGTGAAGCCCGGTATCCCGAACCCGACCCGGCGCCCGTCCGCGCGGGCCGCGCTGCGCCGGGTCACCACCTGGAACGCCACCGGGCCCGTCTCGCTCTGCCCGTACAGCTGGACCAGCCAGGGCGTACGGCGCCGCGAGGCGCCCAGCAGCCGCCGGACGGTGCGCGGATGGATCGCGTCGAACGTGGAGCCGTACGCCCGCACCCGGGACAGCGGGGCGCCGGGCGCGTCGGCCAGCTCCTCCCACAGCACGAACGTGTTGGGGTGCGTCTCCACGATGCCGGGCCGGTGCCGGACCAGCAGCGGGCCCACCGCGGCCGGATCCGGGTCGGTGATCAGCACCAGCGGGCTGCCGAAGTGCAGCAGGACGCCGAGCAGGTGGTAGAAGCGCGAGTGCACGAACGACATGTGCAGCGCCGCAGGCTCGCCCCGAGTGGGCCAGCCCATCGCCTGCTGCGGCACGAGCCTGTTCCACATGGTGTGCGCGCAGTGCACGGCCAGTTTGGGGACGCCGGTGGTGCCCGAACTGTGGGTGATCAGGGCGGGTTCGCGGGGGTGCAGCCGGACCGGCGGGGGCGGCTCGGCGCCGGCGAACTTCGCCAGGGGCTCGGCCCCGGCCGCGTCGTCCACGCAGAGCGTCCGCCGCACCAGCCCGGACAGGGCGAGCTCCCGCAGGCCGTCCAGGGTGGGGCTGTCGGTGATCAGCCAGGGCCTGCGCAGCCGTTCGAGCAGCTGCCCTGCCACGGCGGGGGCCAGCGCGGGCGACAACAGCACCGGCACGGCGCCGATACGGGAGACGGCACAGGTCAGCAGCATGATGTCGACGTTGTCCGCCTTGTGCACGACGACCTGCTCCGAGGGCCGCACCCCGGCCTCCCACAGCCGCCCGGACAGGTCCTCGACCAGGTCGGCCAGCACGGTGTAGCTCAGGTCGACCCCGAGGGAGGGGGCGACGTCCAGCGGCCGGTCCAGGGTGACGAAGACGGCTCCGTGCCGGTCGGCCGCACGCCGGAAGACCGGTCCGAGATAGAAGCCGCGGTCGGTGAACAGGGGTGCTCGCATGGGGTCGTTCCTCTCTGCGGGGCTCACCGGGCGCATCTCCACGGGGCTCATCAGGTGCCTCTCTACGGGGTTCACCAGGCGCCCCGTCGCACCAGATGGCGGCGCAGCTTCCCGGTCGGGGTGCGCGGCAGCGACGGGACGAAGCTGACGCTGCGGGGGACCTTGAACGCGGCGAGGCTCTCCCGCGCCAGGCCGACGAGCTCGTCCGCCAGGCCGTCCCGCACCGGCGACGCGGGGACCACGAAGGCCCGCAGCCGGCTCGCGCCCCGCCCGTCGGGCACGGCCGCGACCGCCACCTCCCGCACCGCCGGATGGCCGCGCAGCACGGCCTCCACCTCCAGTGGGGAGACGGTGATGCCGCCGACCATCTCCATGTCGTCGGCCCGGCCCAGATGCCGGTAGGAGCCGTCCGGTTCGCGGCACGCCCGGTCGCGGGTGGCCAGCCAGCCGCCCACCAGGGTCCGGGCGGTCTCCTCGGGCCGGTTCAGATAGCCGGGCGTCACCGTCGGCCCGCGCACCCACATCTCGCCCTCCTCGCCGTCCGGCACCGGGCGGCCGTCCCGGTCCCGCAGCTCCACCTCGAAGCCGGGCACGGGACGGCCGACGGTGCCCGGGTGGTTGTGGGTGAAACCGTTGGCGCAGAACGCGTGACCGGCCTCCGTGGAGCCGATCTGCTCCAGCACGGGCGCGCCGAGCAGCGCGGTCACCTGCCGGGCGAGCCCCTCGGGCAGCCCCTCGCCGGCCGACACCGCGGCCCGTACCGAGGCGAAGCAGCCCTCGTGCCCGTGGCCCCGCTCGGCCACCAGCGCGGCGTACGCGGACGGCACCGAGTACAGCAGCGTCACCCGGTGCCGGGCGACGAGTTCGTCGATGGTCGCCGGGGTGGGGCGCCGGTCCACCAGCACCGCGGACGAGCCGGAGAACAGCGGGAAGACGAAGGCGTTGCCGAAGCCGTAGGCGAAGAACAGCTTCGACACCGACAGGGTGACGTCCTCCGCGGTGATCCGCAGCACCCGCCGGCCGACGAGGTCGTGGTACGTCCGTGGATCGCCGTGCGTGTGCACGACGCCCTTGGGGCGGCCCGTGGTGCCGGAGGTGTACTGGACGTAGAGCGGGGTGTGCGCGTGGACCTGGTGGGCGGGCGCGGGCTCGGCGGCGGGGGCGAGCGCCATGAGCTGGTCGGCGCCCAGGCGGGCCCGTCCGGCGAACCGCTCCTCCAGGCCCGGGCCCGTCACACAGAGCACGGCCTCGGTGTCGTCGGCCATGAACGCGTGGTCGGCCGCGGTGAGTTCGGGGTTGACCAGGACCGCGACGGCGCCGAGGCGGGCGGTGGCGAGGAAGGCCGTCACCCAGGCGAGGGAGTCGGGCAGCGCCAGCAGTACGCGGTCCCCGGGGCGCACCCCGTGGCCGGCGAGCACGGTGGCGGCCCGGGCCGCGAGGTCGTGCACCTCGCCGTGGGTCCACGCCCGGTGCCCCTGGTGGAAGGCGGTCCGTCCGCTCCATCCGCGCCGCTCGGCGAGCTCTTCGAGCTGGGCCGCGAGGTTCCCGGGCGCCTCGGCCGCAGCGGGGTGCAGCACCGCCTGCGGACTGGTCATCGCCGCGCCTCCTCGGTGGCCCCGGCCCGGTCACCCGGCGGGGCCTGCCGCCGGATCCGCTCGGCCGTGTGCTGGTGCAGGGCCCGCATCGGGGCCGCGGTCTTCAGCAGCATCTCCGCGTACTCCGCGTCCGGATCCGAGCCGAGGACGATCGCCCCGCCCGCGCCGAGGTGCATCTGGCCGTCGGCGAACACGGCGGTACGGATGACGATGCTGAGATCCGCTCCGCCGCCGCACCCGAAGTAACCGAGGGCGCCCGAGTACACCCCCCGGGCCTCGGACTCCAGCGAGTCGATGATCTCCAGGGTGCGCAGCTTCGGCGCGCCGGTCATCGAGCCGCCGGGGAAACAGGCCCGGACACAGTCCACCGCGTCCGTGTCCGCCCGCAGTCTGCCCTGCACGGTCGAGACGAGCTGGTGCACGGTGGCGTACGTCTCCGTGGCCATGAGCTTGGAGACCCGCACCGACCCCGTCCGGCAGACCCGGCCCAGGTCGTTGCGGAGCAGATCGACGATCATCAGGTTCTCGGCCCTGGTCTTGGCGTCCGACGCCAGCGCGTCCCGCAGCCGGGCGTCTTCCTCCGGCCCCTCGCCCCTCGGTGCGGTCCCCTTGATCGGCTTGGCCTCGGCGGTGCCGTCCCGCCCGATCCGCAGGAACCGCTCGGGCGAGGACCCGGCCACCTCCAGCTCCCCGAACCTCAGGAACGCCGCGTACGGGGCCGGTTGTCGCGGCGCAGCGTCCGGTAGAACTCCAGCGCGTCGGGCGGAGCCGGCAGCCGGGCGGCGTTGGTCAGGCAGACCTCGTAACTGGTGCCCGCGCGCAACTCCCGCTTGCACGCCTCGATGTCCGCGAGGTACGTCGCCCGGTCGCGCACCAGCCACGGCTCGGCGGCGCCGGGGTCCGCCGGGCGGGCGCCACGGGCAGGGGCGGGCGCTGCGTCGCCACGCAGGTGAGGTCGGCCAGGGTGCTCTCCAGCCAGTCGGCGGCCTCCCGCGCGGCCTGCGGGGTGTCCTCCGCGAGGCAGACGGCGTACGTGAAGCCCTCCTGGTGGTCCACCGCGATCACCCGGTCGGCGAACAGCCAGGCGGCGTCCGGGACTGGGGAGCGGTGCCGGTTGGGCGAACCGCAGTCCGCCTTCACCTCGTAGCCGAAGTAGCCGACGTACCCTCCGGTGAAGTCGAACGGCAGCCCGGTCGCGTCCACACGGCGGTTGCCCAACTGCCGCTTGAGGTAGTCGAAGACACTGGCCGCGACCTTCCTCACCGGCCGCCCCGCCCGCTCGATCTCACAGCGCCCGGTTTCGACGTCGTAGCGCACGAACTCGGCGAGCGGCCCGCTGCCGTCCCCGAAGAACGAGAACCGCGACCGCCCCGGCTCCACGAGTGAACTGTCCAGCCAGAACGCCCGCGGGGCCCCCGCGTACATCCGCCCGAAGGCCGCCTCGACATCCACGGCCCCGACGATCCGCCGACTGTGCAGCCGGTACCCGACGCGGTGGGGGCGACGGGGGCGGGGGATGGTGGCGGTGGGAGGGGCGACGGCGTCGGAGGGGCCGGAGTCCCTGGCCGCCCCGCCCTCGCCACGCCCTGCGCCCGCCTCACCCTCGCGGTCCACCTCGCCCCGCCACCCGCCCCCGGCGGCCGCTGCAGCTGCCCCGGTCACCGGGATCACCGCCGCCTGAAGCGCGGCCGCAGGCCGATGGCCCGAGGCCGATGGCCGGGCGATCCCGACCTCGCACTCCGGTACCACCACGCGGCGTCGGGCCGCCTCCGGTGACGGCACCGCCGTGTTCTTCGTCCGCAGCTTGCCGGCCCGCTCCGCGGTCAGGTTGCGGAAGTTCACGAGCATGCGATGGCCGAACTCCGTGAGGACGGACTCCGGGTGGAACTGCACGCCCCACAGCGGCCGGGTGCGGTGCCGCAGTCCCATCAGGACGCCGTCCTCCGCCCAGGCCGTGGCCTCCAGCATCTCCGGCAGCGGTTCGCGCACGGACAGCGAGTGGTAGCGGACGGCGGTGAAGTTCTGCGGCAGGCCCTGGAAGAGGTCGCGTTCGTCGTGCCGGATCGTGGAGAGATGCCCGTGCCGCGGCTCCGGAGCGGGCCCCACCACCGCCCGCTCCCCGAGCGCGATCCCCTGATGGCCGAGACACACGCCGAGCACCGGAACCGGGGAGGTCGCCACCAGCCTCGCCGCGATGCCGAAGTCACGCGCGTCCGCCGGGTGCCCGGGGCCCGGGGACACCACCAGGTTGTCGAAATCCCGGAGATCAGGGATCCCGTCGACGGCGGCGTCGTTGCGGACGACCACCGGCTCCTCGCCGTTGACCTCGGCGATCAGCTGGAACAGGTTGTACGTGTACGAGTCGTAATTGTCGATGAGCAGGGTCTTCACCCGCCCACCTCCCTCTGTTCGTTCGCGGGCCTACGTGGCCCGGCGTTTGTGCCGTCCGCGGAGCGCCTGGAGCGACGGGTACAGCCATTTCCTGAAGAAACGCTGGAGCCGCGGCATGAGAATCCAGGTGACAAGGGCCGTCACGCACAGGCATAACAACAACGTGCGGATCAGCGCATTGAGGTCACCGAGATAGGGAAGCACCGTCAGGTTGAACAGGAGCACCGGGGGAAAAACCGCGCTCATATTCACGAACCACAGTTTCCATTTCGACGGCGGAGCCGGCGGCGCGGGTGTCAGAGTCTGCGCCTCGAACCAGGCCCGGGCCCCCCGCACCCGCCTGCGCGCCGCCTCCTGGGCAAGTCCCTCCAGCCGGGCGTCCCACTGTGCCCGGGAAGGTGATTTCTCCCAGGCCAGGGCCGAACCCTCGCTGGCGAAGCGATAGACGACATGCCACTCCGCCCCTCCGTCGACAAGTACCCCACCCCCCAGAAACCCCGGTTGCCGCGCGGTCGCGCCCAGCATGGCCCACCCCCAGGAGTGGAAGTCGGCCGCACGGCCCGGCGTCACGCGATAGGCCACGGTGACCGTGACGGGATTACTGGTCACGCCGTCCCATACGGAAAGCGGTTCACCCGCGTTCAAGATTCAACAAACAATTTTCCGATCGTCCGGAAAGTGAAGCTTTTCGGCAGGTGGGAAACACCTCGGAGCGCGTCGGCGTGAGCCTCGATCACCTGGGCGCGAGCCCCGGATCACCTGGGCGCCAGCCCCCGGATCACCCAGGCGTGACGGCGCTCTCCTCCTGCTCGACCGGCGCCTCCCCGAACCGCGACAGCGCCAGCGCCCCGGCCACCGCCACCGCGAAACCGAACACCGCCAGCCAGCCCAGCCCGGGCCGCGTACGGTCGCCGAGCCACACCACGCCGATCAGCGCGGGCGCGACGGTCTCCCCGAGCACCAGCCCGGCGGTCGCCGTGGTCACCGACCCGCGCTGGAGGGCGGAGGTCAGCAACAGGAACGCGGCCCCGCCGCCGAGCAGCAGCGCGTACACCGCAGGGTTCGTGAGGAGCGCACCGGGCGTCAGCCCGTCGATGAGCCGCACCGCCACCTCCACCACCCCGAATCCGAGCCCGGCACCCATTCCGAGCGCCAGCGCCCGCCCCCGCTCCGGCAGTCGCCCGCCCACCGCCCCGAGCAGCAGCACCCCGCCCGCCGCCGCGAGCATCGCCCACTTCAGCCAGACCGGCCCGCCCTCGTCGCCCTCCGCGCCGGACGCCAGCCCCAGCAGCGCGAGCCCGGCGCACACGACCCCCACCGCCGCCCACTCCACGCGGCTCAGCCGCACCTTGAGCAGCCGCGCCGCCACCACGGCCGTCACCGCGAGGCTCGCGGCCAGCGCCGCCCCCACGGCGTAGATCGGCACCGACCGCAGTGCGACGATCTGGAGCAGGAAACCGAGCCCGTCCATCCCGAGCCCGGCCAGATACCGCCACTGCCGCAGCGCCCGCCACAACAGCGCCACGTCCCCGCCCGGGCCGCTCGCCACCGCCCGCGCGGCCATCGCCTGCAGCACTGTCGCCGTACCGAAGCAGACCGCCGCACCAAGGGCGCACACCATTCCAAAGATCACAAAACGACAGTAGGGGAGGGGGCGTGAGCCGGGGGGTCATGCAGGCCCGTTCACACCGGTCTCTAGGCTGACCGCTCGGCAGTACATGACAGGGACACGCAGTACACGGGGACACGGGGAGACACGCACATGGCTGAAACACGGCGACGACTGCGCTCGAGCACGGTGGTGCTGGGCGGCATGGGTGTCCTCGCGGCGGCCCTGTCCGCGTGCGGCTCCGACCCGGACCGCCGCTGCGTGGACCGGGACAGCTACGACTACATCAACGGCTACAAGATCGTCGCCGACAAGAACTGCAAGTCGGGCTCCTCGTCCTCCTCGTACGGCAAGGGCCGCAAGAAGACCGGCAAGACCGGCACCACGGACGCCGACTGGTACTACGACGCCGACGTCAGCGGCCGCTACGCCGACAACGGCACCTTCAGCCGCAGCGAGGCCGTCGACCGGGGCGGCTTCGGCTGCTCGGGCTCCGGCAGCGGCGGCGGCTGACCGGGGTCGTACGCACATGGAACGCCGCACCATCACCCCCCGCCCCGCCTGGCAGCAGACCGTCGAGGAACAGGGCCTGATCTACCCCCTCACCCGCTACCCCGACGGCTCCCTGCGTCCCTACTGGGACGAAAGCGCCTACTACACCTTCACCCTCCCGGAGATCGAGGCCCTGGAAGAGGTCGTCGAGGAGCTCCACCGCATGTGCCTGGCGGCGGCCGACCACATCGTCACGCAGGAACGTTTCGCGGACCTGGGCATCACCGACCCCCGCGTGGCCCGCACGGTCGCCGAGTCCTGGCACCGCCGCGCCGAACTCCCCTCCGTCTACGGCCGCTTCGACCTCCGCTACGACGGCACCGGCCCGGCCAAGCTCCTGGAGTACAACGCCGACACCCCCACCTCACTGGTGGAGGCCGCGTCCCCCCAGTGGTTCTGGATGGAGGACCGCTTCCCCGGCGCCGACCAGTGGAACTCCCTCCACGAACGCCTGATCGACGCCTGGCGGAAACAGGCCGCCCTGCTCCCGCCGGGCAGTCCCCTGTACTTCGCGTACTCCTCCGCCGACGAACTCGGCGAGGACCTGATGACGGTCGCCTACCTCAAGGAAACCGCCGAGCAGGCAGGCCTGGACACCGACTGGATCTCCATGGAGGAGATCGGCTGGGACCGCCTCTCCGGCCGCTTCGTCGACAACCGCCTCCGCTTCATCCGCAGCATCTTCAAGCTCTACCCCTGGGAGTGGCTCACCACCGACCGCTTCGCCGGCCACGTCCTGGACACCCTCGACAACGGCGGCGGCACGGGCACGACCCTCTGGATCGAGCCGGCCTGGAAAATGCTCCTCAGCAACAAGGCGCTCCTGGCCGTCCTCTGGGAGTTGCACCCCGGCCACCCCAACCTCCTCCCGGCCTACCTGGACGGCCCCCGGGACCTGCCCGCCAAGGGCTGGGTCGCCAAGCCCCTCCTGGGCCGGGAGGGAGCCGGCGTCACGATCCACGAGCCCGGCACGGACCCCGTCCTCCGCGACGAGCCCTGCTGCTACCAGCAACTGGCCCCCCTGCCCGACTTCGACGGCAACCGCGTGGTCCTGGGCGCGTGGGTGGTCGAGAACGAGTCGGCGGGCCTGGGCATCCGGGAGTCCTCGGGCCTGATCACGGACGAGTACGCCCGCTTCCTGCCCCACGTGATCCTTTAGCGACCTGCTTTTCAGGGGCGCGGGGAACTGCGCGACCAGCCACAACGCACCCCGCACCCGGCAACGCTCACCAACCCGGCAGACGCTTCCCCGACCCAGCCGGTAGGCTGATCGCCGGGCCGTGACTGGCGCGCTGGGATGGACAAAACCATCGGGGAGCGGCCCGAGCAGACAGAGCCGTGCGCCTGGGCCGTACCGTGAACGCTGAACGCAACGTCCGGAGGTCCCACATGCCAGCCGAGCCCCTCTCCACCGCTTCCACCGCCTACCGCGCCGCCCTCGACGTCATCCGCGCCGTCGAGCCGCGCGTAGCCGACGCCATCGGCCAGGAGGTCGCCGACCAGCGCGAGATGCTCAAGCTGATCGCCTCGGAGAACTACGCCTCCCCGGCCACGCTGCTGGCGATGGGCAACTGGTTCAGCGACAAGTACGCCGAGGGCACCATCGGCCGCCGCTTCTACGCCGGCTGCCGCAACGTCGACACCGTCGAGTCCCTCGCCGCCGAGCACGCCAAGGAGCTCTTCGGCGCCCGCCACGCCTACGTCCAGCCGCACTCCGGCATCGACGCCAACCTCGTCGCCTTCTGGTCGGTCCTCGCCCAGCGCGTCGAGGTCCCGGCCCTGGAGAAGGCCGGCGCCCGCCAGGTCAACGACCTCTCCGAGGCCGACTGGGCGGAGCTGCGCCGCGCCTTCGGCAACCAGCGCATGCTCGGCATGTCCCTGGACGCCGGCGGCCACCTCACCCACGGCTTCCGCCCGAACATCTCCGGCAAGATGTTCGACCAGCGCTCCTACGGCACGGACCCGGCCACCGGCCTCATCGACTACGAGGCCCTGCGCACCTCGGCCCGCGAGTTCAAGCCGCTGATCATCGTCGCGGGCTACTCGGCCTACCCCCGCCTGGTGAACTTCCGGATCATGCGCGAGATCGCCGACGAGGTCGGCGCGACGCTCATGGTCGACATGGCGCACTTCGCCGGCCTGGTCGCGGGCAAGGTCCTGACCGGCGACTTCGACCCGGTCCCGCACGCCCAGATCGTGACGACGACCACCCACAAGTCGCTGCGCGGCCCGCGCGGCGGCATGGTCCTGTGCGACGACTCCCTGAAGGACCAGGTCGACCGCGGCTGCCCGATGGTCCTCGGCGGCCCGCTCCCGCACGTCATGGCCGCCAAGGCCGTCGCCCTCGCGGAGGCCCGCCAGGAGTCCTTCCGCGACTACGCCCAGCGCATCGTCGACAACTCCCGGGCGCTCGCCGAAGGCCTGATGCGCCGCGGCGCGACCCTCGTGACCGGCGGCACGGACAACCACCTGAACCTGATCGACGTCGCCTCCTCCTACGGCCTCACCGGCCGCCAGGCCGAGGCCGCGCTGCTCGACTCGGGCATCGTCACCAACCGCAACGCCATCCCCGCCGACCCGAACGGCGCCTGGTACACCTCCGGCATCCGCATCGGCACCCCGGCCCTGACCACCCGCGGCCTGGGTACGGCGGAGATGGACGAGGTCGCCGGCCTGATCGACCGTGTCCTCACCACCACGGAGCCGGGCACGACCAAGTCGGGCGCCCCCTCCAAGGCGGCCCACGTCCTCGACGCGAAGATCGCCGACGAGATCTCCCACCGGGCGACCGACCTGGTCGCCGGCTTCCCCCTGTACCCGGAAATCGACCTCGGCTGAAGGCCTCGTAAGGGGCGCGGGGCCGCATCGATTTGCGGCTCCGCCGCGGGGCGCGACCAGCCACAAGGGTCCGCGGTTCCCCACCCGCCGAAACCACCCGCGGCCCTCTGAGACAATAAACAACATGGCCTCTGACCGACCCCGCGTGCTCTCCGGTATCCAGCCCACCGCCGGCTCGTTCCACCTCGGCAACTACCTCGGCGCCGTCCGCCAGTGGGTGGCCCTGCAGGAGACCCACGACGCGTTCTACATGGTCGTCGACCTGCACGCGATCACCATCCCGCAGGACCCGAAGGACCTGCGTGCGAACACGCGCCTGGCCGCCGCCCAGCTGCTCGCCGCGGGTCTTGACCCGGACCGCTGCACGCTCTTCGTCCAGAGCCACGTCCCCGAGCACGCCCAGCTCGCGTGGGTCATGAACTGCCTCACCGGCTTCGGCGAGGCGAGCCGGATGACCCAGTTCAAGGACAAGGCCGCCAAGCAGGGCGCCGAGCGCGCCTCCGTCGGCCTGTTCACGTACCCGATCCTCCAGGTCGCGGACATCCTGCTCTACCAGGCGCACGAGGTCCCGGTCGGCGAGGACCAGCGCCAGCACGTCGAGCTCACCCGCGACCTCGCCGAGCGCTTCAACGGCCGTTTCGGCCAGACGTTCACCGTCCCGAAGCCGTACATCCTCCGGGAGACGGCGAAGATCTACGACCTTCAGGACCCGTCGATCAAGATGAGCAAGTCGGCGTCCACGCCGAAGGGCCTCATCAACCTCCTCGACGAGCCGAAGGCCACCGCGAAGAAGGTCAAGAGCGCGGTCACCGACACGGACACGGTGATCCGCTACGACGCCGAGAACAAGCCGGGCGTCAGCAACCTCCTCACGATCTACTCGACCCTCACCGGCGAGACCATCGGTGAGCTGGAGGAGAAGTACACCGGCAAGATGTACGGCGCGCTCAAGACGGACCTCGCCGAGATCATGGTCGACTTCGTCACGCCGTTCCGGGAGCGGACCCAGCAGTACCTGGACGACCCGGAGACGCTCGACTCGATCCTCGCCAAGGGCGCCGAGAAGGCCCGCGCCGTCGCCGCGGAGACCCTCGCCCAGGCGTACGACAAGGTCGGCTTCCTGCCCGCCAAGCACTGAACCCGCTCCCGCGCACAGCCGTACCACCGAACAGCGCTGTACATCACTTCGGTTGCGCCTGCCCGTAACCGGGTCGTGGCCGTACAGTCGATAACCGGGTGGTCGTATCAGCGACCCGCAAACTTAACGACAGGAGACGACGTGGGGACCGTAACGATCGGTGTCTCGATCGCGGTCCCGGAGCCTCACGGCAGCCGGCTTCAGCAGCTGCGCGCGGGCTTCGGCGACGCCGCGGCTCACGGCATTCCCACGCACGTCACCCTGCTGCCGCCGACGGAGATCGACGAGTCCGCCCTGCCGGCCGTCGAGGCGCATCTGACCGAGGTCGCCGCGGCCGGCCGGCCCTTCCCGATGCGGCTGTCGGGGACCGGGACCTTCCGGCCCCTGTCCCCGGTCGTCTTCGTCCGGGTCGTCGCGGGAGCGGAGGCCTGCACGCGGCTCCAGGAGCAGGTCCGCGACCCCGCCGGGCCGGTCGTACGGGAACTGCAGTTCCCGTACCACCCCCACGTCACGGTGGCCCACGGCATCGAGGAGGCGGCGATGGACCGCGCCTTCGAGGAACTCGCCGACTACGAGGCCGAGTGGCCGTGCACCGGCTTCGCCCTCTACGAACAGGGCGCCGACGGCGTCTGGCGCAAGCTGCGCGAGTTCCCCTTCGGCGGTTCGGTCGTCCCGCCCCAGGCCGGGCACGTGGAGCGCGGCTCGGTCCCGACCTGGTGATCCGCCCGTAGATCAGATCGGCAGCCGCCGGAACAACCCGCGCGGCAGGTGCCGCAGCGCCGCCATCACCACGCGCAGCGCCCCCGGCACCCACACCGTCTCCGAGCGGCGCCGCAGCCCCAGCTCGACGGCCGTCGCCACCGCCTCGGGCGTGGTCGCCAGCGGCGCCTCGGGCAGCCCGGCGGTCATCCGCGTCCGCACGAATCCGGGGCGTACGACCATGACGTGCACGCCCGTGCCGTGCAGCGCGTCGCCCAGGCCCTGCGCGAAGGCGTCGAGTCCGGCCTTGCTGGAGCCGTAGATGAAGTTCGCGCGGCGGGCCCGCTCGCCCGCGACGGAGGACATCACGACCAGCGAGCCGTGCCCCTGGGACTGGAGTGAGCGGGCGCACACCAGGCCCGCCGAGACCGCGCCGGTGTAGTTGGTCTGCGCGACCCGTACCGCCGCCTCCGGGTCCCGCTCGTCGCGGGCCTGGTCGCCGAGGAGGCCGAAGGCGAGCAGCACCATGTCGATGTCGCCCTCGGCGAAGACCTTGCCGAGCACGGCCTCGTGGGAGGTCGGGTCGAGCGCGTCGAAGGCGACGGTGTGCACGTCGGCCCCGAGCCCGCGCAGCTGCCCGGCGGCCTCCTCCAGGGCGGGCGACGGGCGGCCGGCCAGCCAGACCGTGCGGGTGCGGCGGGCGATCAGCCGGCGGGCGGTGGCCAGCGCGATCTCCGACGTACCGCCGAGGACGAGCAGGGACTGGGGGAGACCGAAGGCGTCCTTCATGACAGCTCCTAGGGATCGCTCAGAGGTGGAGGCGGCGGGCCAGGTCGGACACGAACACCCCGTGCGGGTCCAGCTCGGCGCGCAGGGCGCGGAAGTCGTCCAGCCGCGGGTACATGGCCGCGAGCAGTTCCGGGCGCAGCCGGGCGTCCTTGGCGAGGTAGACGCGGCCGCCGGCGGTGGCGACCTCCTCGTCGAGTTCGTCGAGGAACGCGCCGAGGCCGGGCAGGCCCGCCGGGATGTCCAGCGCCAGCGTCCAGCCGGGCACCGGGAAGGACAGCCAGCCCGGGTCGGACTCCCCGAAGCGCTTGAGGACGGCCAGGAAGGACGGGCAGCGGCGCTCGGAGATACGGCGCACGATGCGGCGCAGGGCGTCCTCCTGGCCGTAGCCGACGACGAACTGGTACTGCACGAAACCGCCCCGGCCGTAGACGCGGTTCCAGTGGGGCACGCCGTCCAGGGGGTGGAAGAAGGCGGAGATGCGCTGGAGTTGGCCGGACCGCGCGCGGGGGGCCTTGTGATACCAGAGCTCGTTGAAGAGGCCCACGGTCGTGCGGCTGAGCAGGCCCTCGGGGAGGAGGGAGGGGGCGGCCGGGAAGCGGGAGGTGCGGAAGGACAGCGGGTCCCGGCGCACACGGGCGGGGAGGGTGTCCAGGGGCGCGTGGTCGCCGCGGGTGAGGACCGCGCGGCCGGTGGCGGCGCCCCGGGCCAGCAGGTCGATCCAGGCGACCGAGTAGCGGTAGCGGTGGTCGGTGGCCGCCAGCCGGGCCATCAGGTCGTCGAGGTCCGCCGCGCGTTCGGTGTCGACCGACATCAGCGAGGTCTCGACCGGCTGGAGCCGGATCGTCGCGGTGAGGATCACCCCGGTCAGTCCCATGCCGCCCGCGGTGGCGTCGAACAGGGGCGTGCCGGGGATCACCGTGCGGATCTCGCCGTCGGCGGTGAGCAGTTCGAGGGCGAGCACGTGGCGCGCGAAGGAGCCCGAGACGTGGTGGTTCTTGCCGTGGATGTCGGCGCCGATCGCCCCGCCGACGGTGACGTAGCGCGTGCCGGGGGTGACCGGCACGAACCAGCCGAGCGGCAGCAGCACCTCCATCAGCCGGTGCAGGGAGACGCCCGCGTCGCACAGCACGGTGCCGCCGGCGGCGTCGATCGCGTGGACGCGGTCCAGGCCCGTCATGTCGAGCACGGACCCGCCCGCGTTCTGCGCCGCGTCCCCGTACGCCCGTCCCAGGCCCCGGGGGATCCCGCCGCGGGCCCCGCAGTCGCGGACGGCCGCCACGGCCTCCTCGTACGTCCGCGGGCGGATCAGCCGGGCGGCGGTGGGAGCGGTGCGGCCCCAGCCGGTGACGGTGGTGTGGTCCAGGCCCGAGACGTCCGGGACGAAAGCGGTGTCGGCAGACATGTCCGTGACCGTATCGTCCCCATGTGAGCTCTTAGTTAGAGAACATGGCGCCCCTCCCCGAAACGGGTGATTAATGGGATGTCGCTCAATATTGCCGGAGTTCAGGCCATGTGGGCGTGAACAGTGAGTCCACATGGACGACCTCGACGACCTGCACGACATGGACCACCGGATCGTTTCGGCGCTCAGGGCGTGCGGCACCGACCCGCGCGTGGCGGGCGCCGCACGCGCCCTGTCCTGGGCGGGGGAACACGCGGCGCTGTGGCTGGCGGCGGGGCTCGCCGGAGCCGCCGTCGACGGCACAAGACGCGGCGCCTGGCTGCGCGGCGCAGCGCTCATCGCGGGGGCGCACCTCGTCAGCATGGGGGTGAAGCGGGTCGTGCGCCGACCGCGCCCCCCGCACGTCGAGCCCCTGGTGCGCACCGCCGGGCGGCACTCCTTCCCCAGCTCGCACGCCACTTCCGCCGCTGCCGCCGCCGTCGCCTTCGGCGCCCTCGGAGCGCGCGCCGTCCCGCCGCTCGCCGCCGCCGTGTGCGTCTCGCGGCTGGTGGCCGGCGTCCACTACCCCTCGGACGTCGCGGCGGGCGCGGCCCTCGGCGCACTCACGGCCCGGCTCGGCGCCCGCTGGATGAAGGGAGAGGCCCACCATGACTGAGGCGGCCGTCCTGCGGCAGCGCACCCACGAGGAGCGGCCCGCGCCACCCCGCAAGGGCGGTCTCCTGGCAGGTCTGCTTTGGACCGCGCGACCCAAACAGTGGGTGAAGAACGTCCTGGTGGTCGCCGCCCCGGCGGCCGCCGGCGAGCTCTTCTCCCGGCACGCCCTGACCCGACTCGCCCTCGTCTTCGTCCTCTTCACCGCATGCGCCGCCGCCGTCTACCTCGTCAACGACGCCCGCGACGCCGACGCCGACCGCGCCCACCTCACCAAGCGGCACCGCCCGGTCGCCGCCGGACAGGTCCCCGTACCCCTCGCCTACGCCGTCGGCGGCGGCCTCGCCGTCCTCGCGCCCGCCGCCGCGGCCTGGCTCTGCCCCCCGGCCGTCACCGCCCTGCTGACCGCCTACCTCGGCATGCAACTGGCCTACTGCGTCAGCCTCAAGCACGTCCTCGTCGTCGACCTCGCCGTCGTCACGACCGGCTTCCTGATGCGGGCGATGGTCGGCGGACTCGCCCTCGGCATCCCGCTGTCGCGCTGGTTCCTGATCACGACCGGCTTCGGCGCGCTGTTCATGGTGTCGGCCAAGCGCTACTCCGAAGCCGTGCAGATGGCCGGAAAGGAGGGCGTCACGCGCGCGTTGCTCACCGAGTACACCACCGGCTATCTCCGCTTCGTCTGGCAGCTCGCCGCCGGTGTCGCCGTCCTCGGCTACTGCCTGTGGGCCATGGAGGAGGGCGGCGTCCCGCACACCAGCGTGCTGCCCTGGCGCCAGCTGTCCATGGTCGCCTTCATCCTCGCGATCCTCCGGTACGCCGTCTTCGCCGACCGCGGCACGGCCGGCGAACCCGAGGACGTCGTCCTGCGCGACCGGGCGCTCGCCCTCATCGGCCTGGTGTGGATGGCGATGTACGGCCTGGCGGTGGCCAATTGGTGACCACGCGCGCGTGGTCGCGCCCCACGGCCCCCTGCCGCCGGGAGCTCCTGGGTTTCGCCGCCGCCGGTCTCCTCGCCTACGCCGTCGACTTGGCCCTGTTCACCTGCCTGCGCGGCCCCGCCGGACTCGGCCCGCTCACCGCCAAGGCCCTGTCCTTCGTGGCGGCCTGCTCGGTCGCCTACGCGGGCAACGCCCTCGGCACCTACCGGGACAGGCGGATCAGCGGCCTGCGCCCGTACGCCGCGTTCTTCCTGGTGAACCTCGCCGGCGCCGCCGTACAACTGCTGTGCCTGGCCGTCAGCCACTACGGCCTCGGACTCACCTCGCAGCGCGCGGACACCGTCTCCGGCGCGGTCGTCGGTATGGCGTTGGCCACAGTCCTCCGGTTCTGGGGTACCCGTACATGGGTCTTCCGGGCGGAGGGCAGAGTCGGATCATGGACTGGCTGAAAAGGCTCCCGGTCATCGGGCCGTGGGCGGAGCGGCTGATGATCACCCACGCGTGGCGGTCGTACGAGCGGCTGGACCGCGTGAAGTGGACACGGCTGGCCGCCGCGATGACCTTCACCAGCTTCGTCGCGCTGTTCCCGCTGCTGACGGTGTCCGCCACCATCGCCGCCGCCACGCTCAGCACGGAGCAGCAGGACAAGCTCCAGGACAAGCTCGCCGAGCAGGTGCCCGGCATCTCCGACCAGCTGGACATCGCCGGCCTGGTGGACAACGCCGGCACCATCGGCCTCATCGCGGGCGCCCTGCTGCTCTTCACCGGCATCAGCTGGGCCGGCTCGATGCGCGAGTGCCTGCGCGCGGTGTGGGAACTGCCCGACGACGAGGAGAACCCGGTCCTGCGCTACGCCAAGGACGCGGGCGTCCTGATCGGCCTCGGCGGCGCGCTCCTCGTCACCATCGCCGCCTCCACCGTCGCCTCCGCGATGATCGGCTGGATCACCCGGCACCTGGGCATCGACGAGGGCGGCTGGAGCGGCGTCCTGCTGCACATCGCCGCGTTCCTGATCGCCGTACTCGCCGACTTCCTGCTCCTGCTCTACGTCCTGACGCTGCTGCCGGGCGTGGAGCCCACGCGCCACCGCCTGTTCGTGTCGGCGCTGACCGGCGCGGTCGGCTTCGAGCTGCTGAAGCTGCTGCTCAGCGGCTACTTGCAGGGTGTGGCCGCGAAGAGCATGTACGGCGCGTTCGGCGTGCCCGTCGCGCTGCTGCTGTGGATCAACTTCACCTCGAAGCTGGTGCTGTTCTGCGCCTCCTGGACGGCGACGCAGAGCAAGGAGGACGAACTCCCGGACGTCCCGGAGGTCAGGGGCGGGTCCGGCGGCGCACCAGATCCGGCAGCGGCCAACGGCGGTTGACCAGGAACGCGCCGCCCGCGAGCAGCACCAGCACACCGCCGGTGATGCCGAGCGCGATCCCGATGCCGCTGGAGCCGTCCGCGGCCGGGCCGCTGGCCACCGGCTTCGAACCGGTCCCGGCCGTGCTGCCCGCGCCGCTCCCGGAGCCGCCGGCCTCCCCGGAGGGGTTCGCACCGGGTTGGGAACTGGCCTGCGCGGCGCCCTTCGGCGGCACCAGCTCACCCACCGGCTGCACCTTCCCGGCCGCCTTGAAGCCCCAGTCGAACAGCCGCGCGGTCTCCTTGTAGACCTCGTTGTGCTCCTGCTTCTCCGGATTCATCACCGTCACCAGCAGCACCTTGCCGTCCCGCTCGGCGACACCGGTGAAGGTGGCACCGGCGTTGGTGGTGTTGCCGTTCTTGACGCCGGCGATGCCCTGGTAGACGGGCAGGCCCGCGTCGCCGCTCAGCAGCCGGTTGGTGTTCTGGATCTCGAAGGACTCGCGGGCCGGCTTGCCCTTCTTGTTCTTCTTCGTCTGGCCCGGGAACTTCGCGCTGACCGTCGAGCAGTACTCCCGGAAGTCCTTCTTCTGCAGCCCCGAGCGGGCGATCAGCGTCAGGTCGTACGCCGACGAGACCTGCCCCTCGGCGTCGTAGCCGTCCGGGCTGACGACGTGCGTGTCGAGGGCCTGAAGCTCCTCGGCGTGCTCGTTCATCTCCTTGACGGTGTTGTCGACGCCCTTGTTCATGGCCGACAGCACGTGCACGGCGTCGTTTCCGGAGCGCAGGAAGACGCCGAGCCACAGGTCGTGGACCGTGTAGGTCTCGTCCTCCTTTATCCCGACCAGGCTGGAGCCCGAGCCGATGCCCGCCAGGTCGGAGGGGACGACCTTGTGCTTGGCCGTCCTCGGGAACTTCGGCAGCAGCGTGTCCGCGAACAGCATCTTCAGCGTGCTCGCCGGGGCCAGCCGCCAGTGCGCGTTGTGCGCGGCCAGCACGTCACCCGACTCGGCGTCGGCGACGATCCAGGAGCGGGCGCTCACGTCCTTCGGCAGCACCGGCACGCCGCTCGCGAGGTTCACCTGCGTGCCCGGCTGCCCGAGCCGGGCGCCGCCCACGGTCGACATCGACGCCGGGGGAGTGGCCGACGGACTGCCCGAAGGGCTCGCCGACGGACTGCCCGAGGGACTCGGGGCCGCGACGGCGGCGGGCGCGGCCAGGGCGAGGGACGACAGGACGGCGGAGGTGACCAGCAGGGATCGCCTGGCGGTCTTCTTCGGAGCGGGCACGACCGGAAACGTACATGCAGTACGCAGGGAAGTCCCGCCTCCGCCCCACCCCGCGAACGGAACCGGACAGGCCTTGGCGATACTGGTCTCATGAAGCTCAGCCGCCCCGTCTCCTGGTTCCTGCTCGCCTTCGGGGTGTGGAGCTGGGTCATCTGGATCACTTTCGTCAAGAACCTTGTCAAGGACAGCAGCGGGCTCGCCTTCGACGACGGTCATCCCACGGCGTACTTCTGGGTGCACCTGCTGCTCGCCGTCGTCTCCTTCGTATTGGGGACGGCCATCGGGGCCATCGGGTTGCGTGGTCTGCGCGCACTGCGCCGGACGTCATAACGGCAATCGGGAGACACGACACCGTGGCCTTCGTCTTCGTACTCGTCGCAACGCTCGTCCTGGCCGTCATCGTGACGGCCAACTGGTACGTGTGGCGCCGCCTGTTCCGCGACACGACCCGCGGCCCGGGCCTCACCCGCCGCGCGGGCGCGGCCCTGATCGCCGGCGGCTGGCTCCTCGCGATCACGGCCCTGGTCGCCGAACGCACCGGCGCCCCCTTCTGGCTCCAGCAGGTCCTCGCCTGGCCGGGCTTCCTGTGGCTGGCCCTGTCGGTATACCTGCTGCTGGCGGTCGTCGCGGGGGAGGCCGTACGGCCGGTGCTGCGGTGGTTCCTCGAGCGGCGGGCGAGGGCGAGGGCGAACGGCACGGGCTTTGAGCCCGGTGCCGGTGCGCCCGGCGCCGCCGGTGACCCCGCTGCCGCACCACAGACGGACCGGGCCGGCGGGGCACCCCTGTCCGCGACGGCGAGCGGCCCGCGGACGGATGACGGTGCCGGTGCGCCCGGCGGTGTACCCACGTCCGTGGCGGCGACCGCCATGCACGCCGACCCCGGCGGCACGGTGACCGCCCCGTCACCGACCCCCACCCGCAGGCCGGCCCCGCACCCGCCACCCCCGACAGCTCCCCGCAGCCGCTCACCACCCCAGGCGCCCCCGACAGCACCGCCTCCGCTCCCACCGGCCCCTCCCGCCGTCTCTTCGTCTCCCGGGTCGTCGCCGGGGCCGCCGCGGCCGCTGCTGCCGGGACCGTGGGGTACGGGACGTACGGCGTGCTGCGTGGGCCCAAGGTGAAGCGGGTCACCGTGCCCCTGGCCAAACTGCCGCGCGCAGCGCACGGGTACCGGATCGCCGTGGTCAGTGATGTGCACCTCGGCCCGGTCCTGGGCCGCGGCTTCGCGCAGAAGGTCGTCGACACGATCAACGCGACCCAGCCCGACCTGATCGCGGTCGTCGGCGACCTGGTCGACGGCAGTGTGAAGGACCTGGGCCCCGCGGCGGCCCCCCTGGCCCAGCTGAAGGCCCGTCACGGGTCCTACTTCGTCACCGGCAACCACGAGTACTTCTCCGGCGCCGAGCAGTGGGTCGAGGAGGTCCGCCGCCTCGGACTCACCCCCTTGGAGAATGCCCGCAGGGAGATGCCGTACTTCGACCTGGCCGGAGTCAACGACGTCACCGGCGAGGACGAGGGCCAGGGCCCCGACTACGCCCGCGCCCTCGGCGACCGCGACACGGCACGCGCGTGCGTACTGCTCGCCCACCAGCCCGTGCAGATCCACGACGCCGTCGAGCACGGCGTCGACCTCCAGCTGTCCGGCCACACCCACGGCGGCCAGCTCTGGCCCGGCAACCTCATCGCCGCCGCCGCGAACCCGACCGTCGCGGGCCTGGAGCGCTACGGCGACACCCAGCTCTACGTCTCCCGCGGCGCCGGCGCCTGGGGCCCGCCCACGCGGGTGGGGGCACCGTCGGACATCACCCTGATCGAGCTGGCGTCGCGGCAGGCCTGACCCTGTGAGAGCGCTGTGAAACCGGACCGAAAGGCCCATCGGTAAGTTCTTTCCCAACTCGGCAGATCTCCCTTCCGCCCGCTCAAACACCTGTGATTGGGTGAGGCCGCCACAAAGGGGTGTGGCACTGGCACAAGGGCCCACGGGCCTGGGAGGGCAAGGCCGATGCGATCGGTTCGCATGCGGATACTCGCGGGACTGCTCGTCCTGGCGGCCGTGGGGGTGGGCGCCTGGCAGCTCGTGCCCTCGAAGAAGGACGGCACGGCCATCACGGTCGGCACGACGGACGCCGTCACGTCACTCGACCCGGCGGGCGCCTACGACGCCGGTTCCTGGGCGCTGTTCAGCAACGTCTTCCAGTCGCTGCTCACCTTCGCCCCGGGCGGCACCGCACCCGTACCGGACGCGGCCAGGAGCTGCGCGTTCGCCGACGGCGACCTGACCACGTACCGCTGCGAACTGCGCTCCGGCCTCACCTTCCCGAGCGGCCGGACGATGACCGGCGAGGACGTGAAGTACTCCTTCGACCGGATCATGAGGATCAAGTCCCCGGTCGGCCCGGCGTCCCTGCTCGACACCCTCCGTTCCGTGGACGCCGACGGGCTGACCGTCACCTTCCACCTGTCCTCGCCCGACGCCACGTTCCCGTTCAAGGTGGCCACCGGCGCGGGCTCGATCGTCGACCACACCGCCTACCCGGCAGGCAAGCTGCGCACCGGCAGCCGTGTCGACGGCACCGGCCCGTACACCCTCACCTCCTACACGAAGGACGCCACGGCGGTCCTCGCGCCCAACAGCCGCTACCGGGGCGCGGTCAAAGGCGGTGCGAACAGGCCCGTCGAACTGCGCTACTACGCCACCCCCGCTGCCCTGGACACCGCGTGGAAGGACAAGCGCGTCGAGGTCACGACCGACCAGCTGCCGCCCGCGGTCCTCGCCGACCTGAACCCGAGCGATCCCGCGCAGCGCGTCTTCGAGGCGGACGGCTCCGAGACCCGCAACCTGTACTTCAACACCCGCGCGGGCAAGCCCCTGCACAATCCGAAGGTCCGGCAGGCCATGGCCTGGCTCATCGACCGCGAGCGGCTGGCCGCCACCGTCTACGACGGCACCGTCGACCCCCTGTACTCCCTGATCCCGGCGGGCCTCACCGGGCACACCGCCTCGTTCTTCGACGACTACCCCCGGCAGGACCCGAAGAAGGCGCGCAAGCTGCTCACCCAGGCCGGCGTGACCCTGCCCGTCCGCTTCACCTACGGCTACGCCAAGGGCCGCGGCGCCGGTGCGCAGGAGGCCGCCGAGATCAAACGGGAGCTGGAGGCGAGCGGCCTGTTCAAGGTCACCCTCAAGGGCTACGAGTGGACCGACTTCCAGAAGCGCTGGGCGAGCGGCGAGCTCGACGCGTACGCCGTCGGCTGGGTCGCCGACTACCCCGACCCGGACACCTTCCAGGCCGCGCTCGTCGGCACCGGCAGCGCCATGAACACCGGCTACAGCAGCAAGGCCGTCGACCGGCTCATCAAGGACAGCCGCCGCTACGCCGACCGCGGCGAGGCCGACCGGGACTTCCAGTCGGTGCAGCAGACCGTCGCCCAGGACGTGCCGGTGCTGCCGCTGTGGCAGGCGAAGGAGTACGTCGTCACCACCGAGGACATCGGCGGCGGCCAGTACCTGTCGGACGGCACGGGCGTGTTCCGCCTCTGGAGCCTCACGCAGCTCTGACGGGCTCCTGGCGCCGGCGGTCTAGGATTCGGTCCGGCGCGCGGCCGGGTCCGGGATCGCCCGGGTCATGCCCGGCAGGAAGTCCGTGAACAGCTCGTGCACCTCGCGCACCAGCGGCCGCAGCACCCGGAAGCGGGCCAGCGAGACGCCCCGCGCGGTGAGCCGGGCCCCGCGCTCGGCGAGCCGGTAGCTGCGCTCCCGGCCCTCGGTCCGGTCGAAGATCCAGTACAGGACGAGGCCCATCTGGGACAGCCACATCAACTCGGGCAGGATGCCCCGCAGTTCCTCGGCCACCTTGGTCTTCGTCGCCCCGGCCAGCACCTCCCGGTGGACGCTGATGGCCTCCTCGCGCGCGTGCTCCGACTCCGGGGAGAAGGGGCTGAGCGGGCTGTCCGGGTCGGCGGCGTTCTTGAAGAACTGCACCGCGAACTCGTGGTAGGGCGCGGCGATGTCCAGCCACGCCCGCAGCACGCCCGCGAGCCGGGCCTCCAGATCGGTCTCCCGGTCCAGGATCTCCCGGACCGCCACCTGGTGCTCGGCGGCGATCCGGTCGTAGAAGCCCTGGATCAGGTGTTCCTTGCCCTCGAAGTAGTAGTACGCGTTGCCGACGGAGACCCCGGCCTCCTTGGCGATGGCCCGCATCGTCGTCTTGTCGTAGCCGCGCTCCTGGAACAGCCGCATGGCCGTCTCCAGGATCAGGGCGCGGGTCTGCTCGGACTTGCTCGGGGTGGCGCCGTCGTCGGGGCCGTCGTTCTTCGCGGACACGGGAAGAGAGCCTAACGTCAGCGCCCCGGCGCCCGGTCAGGGGCGCAGGTGCCGTCGGCGCAGCCCGGCGCGGTATGGGTCCAGCCGACGTCCGGGTCGTACGCCCATCCGTCCGCCCGCCGGTACACCCGGCCGCCCCACTGAGCCTCGCCCCAGTGCGCCCCGCCTCCCTGCCCCCGGTTCCACTGCGCGCCGCGCCACTTGGCGGCGGCCAGCACCGCGCCCTTGGCGAGCCGGGCGCCGGACGGGGTGCTGAGCCGGTGGGCGAGCGGCCGGTACTCGCGCAGCGCCCACAGGGTGACGATCCAGGCGGCGGGGCCCCGGTAGACCTGCCCGGCGTCGCCGACGACGGTGATCTCTTCGAGGGTGGCGCCGTGGTCGAGGCCGGGAAACCGCCCCCGGGCCTCCTCGGAGGCGGCCGGGACCAGCTCCAGCGGCACCAGCTTCGGTTGCCGCAGGAGCCAGTCGCGCAGGAACGCGCACAGGGAGCACTCGGCGTCGTACAGGACGGTGAGGCGGCGGACCGGTGCGGTGGCGTTCATGCCGCGCTCCGCTCAGGCCTGGGCCTGCGGGGCGGCCCAGCCCTGCGGCGGCACCGGCGGCACCTGCTCGCGCTCCATGGCACCGCGCCGCCGGATCCGGTTGAGCAGGTAGACGTTGGCCAGGTGCATCACGCCGAGCACCAGCAGCACCACGCCGAGCTTGGTCGACAGGGCCTCGAAGACACCGCGCGTGTCGGTGATGGTTCCGTCGCCGCTCAGGTACAGCGCGACGAACCCGAGGTTGACGAGGTAGAAGCCGACCACCAGGAGGTGGTTGACGGCGTCGGCGAGCTTCTCGTTGCCGTGCAGCACGTCGGCGAGGAAGATCCTCCCGTTCCGGCTGAGCGTGCGGGCCACCCAGATGGTCAGACCGATGCTGACCAGCAGGTAGATGACGTAGGCGATGACCGTGCGGTCCATTGCCCCACCCTTCTTGAACACGTTCAAAACGCTGTCGGGGATGACTCTAGACCCCTTTTTGAACATGTTCAACACGTGGCCCAGGGTGATTGCCGGCGTCCCGTCAGTCCGCGCACCCCCCGATCCTCCGCGTGCTCAGCGCGATGTCGTCCAGCCGGACGTCGTACGACGACGGGCTCGGGTCGGACTGGTACAGCTGCCAGCCCAGCTTGAGTTTGTCGAAGGTCGGGAAGATGAACGGGTCCGTCGTACCGCCGTGCCGGTCGGTGGAGACGGTCAGGTCGGGCTGGGGTACGCCGTCGAAGTAGACCGTGACGCGGTTGTCCGTGGCGTCCAGGTGGAACTCGACGCACTGCCACTTCCCGGCCGTCGCCGGCGCGGAGGTCTGCCACGCGGTCCAGTCGCCGGTGGGTCCGAGGTCGGAGCCGACACCGTAGAAGTTGCGCTTCTCCGTGGGCACGTACTGGCCGCCGAGCGGGCGGACGAGCGTCGGGGAGTCCGGCCCGGAGGCCTCCGCCAGGGTCCAGTGCGCCCAGTCGGGGGCGGTCGGGAACGCGTCCACCTTCAGCCGCATCCGGGCCCAGAAGCTGTTGCCGGGCGGGGCGAGGTGCGGGAACACCAGGAAGGCGCGGCCGTTGCCCTCGGTGCGGATGCGGAGTTCACGTCCGTGGCCGGTCGAGGCGCGGGTGACGGTCAGCGTGCCGTCGGAGGTGTCCGAGGTCCAGTCGCGGCCTGCGGTGACCGGGCCGAGGGGAAGGCGGTCGAAGCTCTCCCGTGCGAGGACCGGAGAGGGGGCTGCAGAGGCTGTGGGGGATACCGGGAGCAGCGCGGAAGCCGTGGCCAGGAGCGCGGCGGCGGTCCTTCTGAGGTATGCCATGCGGGGAGTCTGGCCACGGGAGTTACAGCCGTGACAGTAGTTGCTCCCCAAGTGGCCGGTCACGTTCCGTTTCTGTCCGGATCAGGTCACTCGGCCTTTTTCGGCCGGCCGGCCTTCAGGATCGCTGCGACGTCCAGAGCCACCTTGGCGCCGAGCCGTCCCGGGCCGGACCAGTGAGGACGTGGAGGCGTTGATGCGTCCTGCCGACAATCACGTAGGCGTACGGGTCGACCCTGGGCAACTCACTCGAACGAGGCACGGCGAGGGCCCCGCCCCGGTGCGGAACCGGAGACGGGGCCCTCGAGGGACTGCCGAGGAAGACCTCAGTAGCGACGCGTGATCAGCGCTCGCTTGACCTCCGCGATCGCCTTCGTGACCTCGATACCGCGCGGGCAGGCGTCCGTGCAGTTGAAGGTAGTGCGGCAGCGCCAGACGCCGTCGCGGTCGTTGAGGATCTCCAGGCGCTGTTCGCCCGCCTCGTCACGCGAGTCGAAGATGAAGCGGTGCGCGTTGACGATGGCCGCCGGGCCGAAGTACTGGCCGTCGTTCCAGAAGACCGGGCACGACGTGGTGCAGGCCGCGCAGAGGATGCACTTCGTCGTGTCGTCGAAGCGCTCGCGGTCCTCGGCCGTCTGCAGACGCTCGCGCGTGGGCTCGTTCGTGTCCTTCGTGATGAGGAAGGGCATGACGTCCCGGTACGCCTGGAAGAACGGCTCCATGTCCACGACCAGGTCCTTCAGGACCGTCAGGCCCTTTATGGCCTCGACCGTGATCGGCTTCTCGGGGTTGATGTCCTTGATCAGCGTCTTGCAGGCAAGGCGGTTCTTGCCGTTGATCCGCATGGCATCGGAGCCGCAGATGCCGTGCGCGCAGGAACGGCGGAACGTCAGCGTGCCGTCGAGGTCCCACTTGATCTTGTGGAGGGCGTCGAGGACGCGCTCCTTCGGGTCGATCTCCAGCTGGAAGTCTTCCCAGCTGGCCTCCGCCGCGACCTCCGGGTTGAACCGGCGGATGCGGAAGGTGACCGTGATGTAGGGGGAGTCGGCGAAGCCGGGCTCGGGCTTTCCGGCCGCGTCCGACTTGTCCAGAACGGGGGTAGCCATCAGTACTTACGCTCCATCGGCTGGTAGCGGGTCTGGACGACCGGCTTGTAGTCGAGACGGACGGT
This sequence comes from Streptomyces afghaniensis 772, assembly GCA_000415505.1. GTDB lineage: Bacteria > Actinomycetota > Actinomycetes > Streptomycetales > Streptomycetaceae > Streptomyces > Streptomyces afghaniensis. The sequence goes on along the minus strand of KE354232.1, from coordinate 14,323 downwards.
TTCGGAGCCGTCGGCGCCGACCTCGCGGTACGCCATGGTGTGCCGCATGAAGTTGACGTCGTCGCGGTTCGGGTAGTCCTCGCGGTAGTGACCGCCGCGGGACTCCTTGCGGGCGAGCGCGGAGACCGCCATGACCTCGGCGAGGTCGAGCAGGTTGCCCAGCTCGATGGCCTCCAGCAGGTCCGTGTTGAACCGCTTGCCCTTGTCCTGGATGGACACGTTCTTGTAGCGCTCGCGCAGCTCCGCGATCTTCTCGACCGCCGTCTTGATCGTCTGCTCGGTGCGGAACACCATGACGTTGGCGTCCATGGTCTCCTGCAGCTCCTTGCGCAGCGTCGTCACGCGCTCGGTGCCGGTGGAGTCGCGCAGCATCTCCACCTGCTTGAGCACGAACTCGGCCGGGTTCTCCGGCAGCTCGACGAAGTCCGCCGTCTGGGAGTACTCGGCCGCGGCGATGCCGGCCCGCTTGCCGAAGACGTTGATGTCCAGGAGGGAGTTCGTGCCGAGGCGGTTCGCGCCGTGCACCGACACGCAGGCGACCTCGCCGGCCGCGTACAGGCCCGGGACGACCGTGGTGTTGTCCGCCAGGACCTCACCCTCGACGTTCGTCGGGATGCCGCCCATCGCGTAGTGCGCGGTGGGCTGGATCGGGATCGGGTCCGTGTACGGCTCGATGCCGAGGTACGTACGGGCGAACTCGGTGATGTCGGGCAGCTTGGCGTCCAGCTGCTCCGGCGGGAGGTGGGTGAGGTCGAGGTAGACGTGGTCGCCCTCGGGGCCGCAGCCGCGGCCTTCCCGGATCTCCGTGTAGATGGAGCGCGAGACGACGTCACGCGAGGCGAGGTCCTTCATGACCGGCGCGTACTTCTCCATGAAGCGCTCGCCGTCCTTGTTGCGGAGGATGCCGCCCTCACCGCGGGCGCCCTCCGTCAGCAGGATGCCCATGCGCCAGATGCCGGTCGGGTGGAACTGGAAGAACTCCATGTCCTCCAGCGGGATGCCCCGGCGGTAGACCGCCGCCTGGCCGTCACCCGTCAGCGTGTGCGCGTTCGACGTCACCTTGAAGAACTTGCCGCAGCCGCCGGACGCGTAGATCACGGCCTTCGCCTGGAAGACGTGGATCTCGCCGGTGGCCAGCTCGTACGCCACCACACCGGCCGAACGCTTGACGCCGTCGACCTCGGTGATCAGCTGGTCCAGGACGTAGAACTCGTTGAAGAACTCCACACCCTCCTTGACGCAGTTCTGGTACAGCGTCTGGAGGATCATGTGGCCCGTGCGGTCGGCCGCGTAGCAGGAGCGGCGGACCGGGGCCTCGCCGTGGTTGCGGCTGTGACCGCCGAAGCGGCGCTGGTCGATCGTGCCGTTCGGGGTGCGGTTGAACGGCAGGCCCATCTTCTCCAGGTCGAGGACGGAGTCGATGGCCTCCTTCGCCAGGATCTCGGCGGCGTCCTGGTCGACCAGGTAGTCACCGCCCTTGACCGTGTCGAAGGTGTGCCACTCCCAGTTGTCCTCCTCCACGTTGGCCAGCGCGGCGGCCATGCCGCCCTGCGCGGCGCCCGTGTGGGAGCGAGTGGGGTAGAGCTTGGTGAGCACGGCGGTGCGGCTGCGCTTCGTCGACTCGATGGCGGCGCGCATACCGGCGCCACCGGCGCCGACGATGACGGTGTCGTACTTGTGGATCTTCATGATTCTCGCAGCCCCGTGCCTAGCGGATGTTCGGGTCGAAGGTGAAGATCACCAGCGTGCCCAGCAGGATGGTGAACACCGTGGCGGTGTAGAGCAGGCCCTTGAGCCACAGCCGGGTGTTCGCGCGCTCCGCGTAGTCGTTGATGACCGTGCGCAGGCCGTTGGCGCCGTGCAGCATCGCGAGCCACAGCATCAGCAGGTCCCAGACCTGCCAGAAGGGGCTCGCCCAGCGGCCCGCCACGAAGGCGAAGCCGATCTTGGAGACACCGCCGTCCAGCACCAGCTGGATCAGCAGGTGGCCGAGGACCAGCACGACCAGCACGACGCCGGACAGGCGCATGAAGAGCCAGGCGGCCAGTTCGAAGTTGCCCCGGGTGCTCTTCGGGGTCTTCTTGGTGCGCTTGCGCGGGGCCTCGATGAAGGGCGCGGGGTTGTCGACGGTGTAGACGGCGCCACCCTCGACGGGGCCGACGCCGGCGGCGGTCTTCTCAGACGTGGACATTGGCGTCAGCTCCCGAACAGTTCACGAGCGGCGTGGCCGAGGACGGGGTAGATCGCCCCGAGCATCAGCACGACCCACAGGGCGACGACGGTCCAGAGCATCTGCTTCTGGTAGCGGGCGCCCTTGATCCAGAAGTCGACGGCGATGACGCGCAGGCCGTTGAGCGCATGGAAGAGGATGGCGGCGACGAGGCCGTACTCCAGCAGCGCGACGATCGGCGTCTTGTACGTGGCCACGACCTTGTCGTAGGCCTCGGGCGACACACGGACGAGTGCGGTGTCCAGCACGTGAACGAACAGGAAGAAGAAGATGAGGACGCCGGTGACTCGGTGAGCCACCCAGGACCACATTCCTTCCCGGCCGCGGTACAGCGTTCCAGCCGGCACGGAAGTTTCCTCCGGGAGCGGGGATTGGGGCCGCGCCGGCTTGGTGTGTCGGTCGGGCCCGGCCGGGTACGGTCCACCGGCCCCCAGCATCGTAGCGAGGCGCTGCCGCTGGGCTGAGCCGGGGTCTGGCTGTGTGATCAAACTGGCATGCGTACGGGCTAGCCTTGCGGCTTGTGGGGTGGGGTGTCCTGTTATCTGCCTGGTGCGGGTTCGTTGTGGTTGCTCGCGCAGTTCCCCGCGCCCCTGAGGGCATGTACCAACCGTTCTCTCGCCAGGCGGCGGAGCTCTTCCGCCACCACCACGCGTTCTTCCTCTGGATCGTTGGTCAATCGTGACCGGATGCCCTCGAGGATGTGGTCCAGGCATTCACCCCGCGGCACCCCCTCCAGGCAGATGACGAACACATGTCCGAAGCGGGCCTCGTATGCGGCGTGGGCTGCGCTGAGGGCCGTGTAGGCCGCTGAGTACGTGCCGGGCGGGAGCGTCGGCAAGGACTCCGCTGCCAGGGCCTCGGTCAGGTCGGGCCAGGTGAGGTCGTAGGCCGCCTCGTCCGCCGCGGCCAGCAGGGAGTCCAGGTCCGGATAAGGGCGGTGTTCCGCGACACGCCGACACCAGCGGGGGCTGCGCAGGCAGGACAGGAGGGTCTGCTCCAGGGCCTCCTCGGAGGCCGCGTTGAAGTGCTCCACCGGTATGGCGAGTCGGCCGGGGAGGTCTGGGAGACGGTGCGCAGGCAGCGTGGGTCCTCGTGGGCGTCACGTGTGTCGGCAGGGTGTGTTGTGAGAGATGTGACGTCACGCTATCGAGTACGACCATGACGTGTCCGACGGATGCCCGAATTTCACCCGGGAGAGAGAGATTCGGCACGCGTGGTGGACGGGCGTGAGGTGACGGGGGGTCTTAGGTTGGCGATGTGAGTCAGCACAGGCGCCGAGGTGCGGCGAAGCAGGGAAAGCAGGGGAAGCAGCGGCAGGTGCTGGTCGTGGCCATGGCCGTCGCCCTGGTCGTGATCGCGGCCGGGGTGAGCCTGGGGCTCTGGGCGGCCTCGGGCGGCGACGGCGGGGCCACCGGGCCGGAGGCCAGATCGTCCCAGGGCCGGTCCGCGGCCGCCCCGCGGGGCACCTCGCCGGAGGGCGCCCCGAGTCCGAGCCGCTCGTACGCCCTGTCCAAGGCGCCGCAGACGATCCCCGCCGTGCGCGAGCACACCGCGGCGCGCGGCCCGGGCTGGCGCCCCGCGAGCGGGAACCGTGTCGTCGTGGACGACCCGGCGCTGGCCGACGAGGGCCGGCTGATCGCCGGTGAGCTCGGGCTGAGGTACGACGGCGAGAAGGACGACCGGCGTGCCGGGGACGTACGGCTGACGCTGGACGACGACAAGAAGGCGAATCCCGAGTCGTACGTCATGACCGTGCGCGACGGGCGGGTGGAGATCAGCGGTCCCGCCGACGCGGGCGTCTTCTACGGCACCCGCACCCTCAAGCAGGAGGTGCACGACGGCGGTACCGCGCCCGAGGGCGTGGTGCGGGACGAGCCGGCCAAGCCGGAGCGCGGGTTCATGCTGGACATCGCGCGCAAGAACTACACGGCCGGCTGGATCGAGGACCGGATCCGCGAACTGGGCGATCTGAAGTTCAACCAGCTCGGTCTGCACTTCTCCGACGACCAGGGATTCCGGATCGAGTCCGACTCGCATCCGGAGATCGTGTCCCAGCAGCATCTGACCAAGGCGCAGGTGCGGAAGATCGTCGACCTCGCGGAGAGCCGGCACATCACCGTCGTGCCCGAGATCGACTCGCCCGGGCACCTCGGCGCCGTCCTCGACGCCCACCCCGACCTCCAGCTGCGCACCGCGCAGGGGTCGGCGGTGCAAGGGGCCATCGACATCTCCAAGAGCGAGAGCGCCGAGATCGTCGACGACCTGCTGAACGAGTACGCGGACCTGTTCCCCGGCGAGCCGTGGCACCTGGGCGGCGACGAGTACCAGGCACTGGTGCGCTCCGACCCGGAGGCGTCGTTCCCGCAGCTGGCCGCCGCCGCGCGGGAGAAGTACGGCTCCGGAGCGACGGTCGCCGACCTCACCACCGGCTGGCTCAACGACCGGGCCGCCACCGTCCGCAAGCACGAGCGCGTCCCGCGCGCGTGGAACGACGGCTTCTTCAGGGACACCTCCGTCGACGCCGACAAGGACATCCAGGTCGGCTACTGGACCGGCAAGGAGATCGGGGCGCGGCCGCCGGCGGTGTACCTGAGCGCGGGCCGGAAGGTGATCAACTACAACGACGAGTTCCTGTACTACGTGCTCGGCGAGCCGCAGACCTTCGTCTACCCGACGGGGCAGCGGATCTACGAGCAGTGGACGCCACGGGTGCTGCGCGACACGCAGGCCGTGCCGGAGCGTTACGACGGGCAGATCCTCGGCGGGGTCTTCGCCGTCTGGGGAGACGTCCCGAACGCGCAGACGCAGGACCAGGTGGCGGCCGGGATCCGGATGCCGCTGCGGGCGACCGTCCAGAAGCTGTGGGACCCGGGCCGGCCCGAGCTGTCCTGGGCGGAGTTCCGGGCGCTTGCGGACAGGCTCGGCTGACTGCACACGAATTGGCCCGTACGGCTGCGAACTGCCGTACGGGTGTGGTGGTCTTCTGACGCGAGCCGAATCGAATATGCCGGGGGGAACCGGAGCATGGGGTACTGGGGGTACTTCGTCGTGGGCCGTGGGGAGCGGCCGCTGGCGGAGCTGGACGCTCTGACGGGTGTGACGGACGGGATGGTGCGGCGCACCTCGGCGCCGGGCGGGTGGCAGGTCTGGGAGTACCCGAGCAGCGACGGCGACGTGGGGAACATGAACGCCCTCGCCCGGGAGACCGGGGCGCCCGCGCTGTTCGGGTACGTCATGAACAGCGAGTGCGTGGTGCTGGAGGCCGCGGCGCCGGAGAGCGGGACGTGGACGACCTGCCTCGCCCGGGCCGCCATGGCCGGGTACCTGGGGGCCGACCGGGAGGGCCTCACTCTGGAGGACTACTTCCTCGAACCCCGCGACGCCGCCGAGCGCGCGGTCCGCTGGTCCGCCGAGGCCGGGCACGAAGTGAACGCCGACGCTCTTGTGGACGTACTCACTTCAGACCCCGACCCGCTGGCCGAAAACCTCTTCTTCCGCTTCCTCGACCGACTGGGCGTCGTGCCCCTGTGACGTTCCGGGGCCGTTGCGCGCAGTAAGGGGAAGTGCGGGTTCCGTGAGGGGTGAGGGCCGGAAGCGGCCTGGTAGGGCCCCTGCAAGGCCCGCGGAGGGAGGCGTGGATGAGCCTGGTGGAGTTGATCGCACAGGCCGACGAACGCGGGCTGGCCGCGAGCGGGCTGGCTTGTCTGGATCGGTGCGTGCCCCTGCTGGGCGGCGACGACGAGACCCTGCGGCCGCTGTGGGCGAGCCTCAGCGACGGCGCCGGCAGCGGCGACTGGGGTGAGGGGCTGGAGCAGGTGCGCAAGAAGCTGGACGCCGCCGGTACCGGGGACGAGGCGATCGTGCTCGCCCACCGGATGCTCGAGGCCGCTCCCGCCGAGCGGTCCCCCGGCGGGGTGCGGGTGTGGGCCGACGCCTGCTCCGTCGCGTCCCTCCAGATCCACCGCCTCCTCGACACCGCGGCCGACGACGCCTCGTCGGTCGCCGTGCGCCGCGAGGGCCGTACGGAGGGCATGTCGCCGCTCGTCGCCGCGGAACTGCGCCGCCAGATCACCGTCCTGGAGGTCCTGGCCGGACACGGCCCGGCCGGGCTGCGGCGGGCGCTGGAGGTGTCGACCGAGGGGCGACGGGTGCTGCGCGCGGTCGTCTCGCGCCGGAGCCGGCAACAGACCTGACGGACACCGCGCCCGGCTCCCTGACCGGCCTAAACCCCCGTTCCTGGGAGAGTCCTGTGACCGTCCGTTGGGCGAGGTGGGGCGGTCCTGCGCCGCTTCGGGGAAGTCGCCGATTCCGTGTGACGAAACGCCACGCCGCAGCGCTTTCCGGGGTGTGACGACTCAAGCGGAAACCAGGCCCTCGGCCGCGGCGAAGCCGCTGCGGTGGGCGGCGGACACGGTGGCGACGATGCGCGAGGGAGCACGGCTGCGCCTCGACTACTCGGCACAGAGCCTGTGGAGCATCGACCGGATGATCGAGGGGATACGGCGGGAAGGAGCGCCGTACGCCGCCGTGCAGGAGGTGCTGCGCGGATTCGGGGCCTACGCCGGTGAGGTGATGGCACGTCAGGCCGGGGCCGAGTGGTGGGCGACGGGCGGCGACCACTGGATCCGCACCCCCGACGGGCGCCTCTGGGACCCGATCGACGAGGCCCGCCGCTGCTACGCCGGGCACGGCTCGCTGCGGCTGCTGTGCCGGGACGCGACGACGGCCGCGCCCCGGCGGTAGCTCAGCGCGGGAACGCCACCGTGGTGTCCTCGGTTCCGGGACCGACCGGATCCGCGGCCATCTCGTCGGGCCCCGTCGCCATCTCGTCGTGCCCCGCGGCCATCTCGTCGGGCCTGGCGGCCTTCCCGGCGAGGGTGCGGATCCCGGGCAGGTCGCTGTAGAGGTGCCGGCCGGGACACTCGGTCGGGTAGCCGTCGCGGTGCCCGGAGATGCGGTGCAGCGTGGCCCTCTGGCCCGCCTTGTACTTGCCGTTGTCGGCACCGGCGGTCAGCACCACCGTGCCGGTCGGGTCGATGCCGTACAGGCCGAGCTTCCAGGCCGCGACCTTGGCGACCGACTCGCGCACGGCGGTGTTCGCGGTCGTCTTGCTGTAGTCGCCGAGCACCGAGACGCTGCTGGTGGCGGTGTTGAAACCGTAGGTGTGCGCGCCGAGGACGGGCTTGTCCATGCCGCCCGCACGGCCCTCGAAGACCGTGCCGCACTTGTCGACGAGGAAGTGGTAGCCGATGTCGTTCCAGCCGTTGCTCTGCACGTGGTAGAGGAACACGCCGCGCACGATCGACGCCGACTGGGCGCAGGTGTAGTCGTTGGTGCCCGCCGTGTGGTGGACGAACATCGCCTTGGTGTCGGTGGTGTAGGTGGGCGGGTCCTTCACCAGGGACTCGTCGGCGCCCCAGGCGGAACGCGACGTGACGGCGGGACGTTCGGCGTGGGGCGCACCGGCGGCCGGTTCGACGACGCCCGGTTCCACTACGTCCGGTTCGACGGCCGTGGCCTGCACGGCGTCCGCCCCGCCGTCCGGATCGACCAGTTCGACGCGCAGCCCCTTGGGCAGCCGCCCGCCCGACACCCGCACCTGGACGCCGTCCGAAGGCCCGGTCCACAGCGGCTGCGTGCCGCCGCGGACTCCGGCGCGGTGGCGGTCGGGGCCCGTCTCGGGCGTCCGGACGTCGGTGTCGAGCGCGCGCCACGCGCTCCATGCGCCGCTCTCGCGGGAGCGGGTGCGCACATGCGCGGTGCCGTCCAGGGCCGCGTCCGGGTCGTCCCAGGTGACACCGATCATGCTGAACGGCTCGGTGGTGCGCGGGGCGAGGGACCGCTGGTGCGGGTCACCGTCCGGCACCCGGACGGTGTGCACGCCGTCGGAGGAGGAGGTCCGGGCGGGGCTGGGTCAGGCCGAGCGTGCCGGCGGCCAGGGCGGTGGCGACGGCGGTGTGCAGCAGAAGGCGTGTCATGCGTGGCTCGATTCCGGTCCTCTTGGGGGCGATGGGGGAGGCTTTCCCCATCGCCCACCCGTCCGTTCGGTCTTCCGGAGAAATCCGGCGAACGGCCGAGGACCGGTCGAGTTGTCACGGCGTCAGCGTCTGGCCCAGGTGAGCGTCCGTCGGGGTGCCCAGCGTGGACTTGCCGAAGACGACGGAGTCGGCGTAACCGAGGCCGGTGCTGTTGCTCGGCAGGTACAGCAGGACGCCGTCGCCCCCGTCCTCGCCGTCGGCGCCGAACGTGAGGTCCGCCCGGCCGTAGCCGGACAGGTCCGTCAGCGACACCGACGAGCCGAAGCGGTCGCCGGTCTCCGTCGAGCCCGGGACGCCGGAGGTGTCCTGCGAGATCCCCACCGAGCCGGAGCCGGTCAGACCGGACGCGGTGCCCTTGACGAGGATCGCGTCGCCCGCGTCGGCGCGGTTGACGCCGTCCCGGGTCAGGTCTTCGCCCGGGGCGCCCGCGAGGGCGTCCGCGTAACCGTCGGCGTTGTAGTCGCCGACCGAGACGGAGGTGCCGAGGGCGTCACCGGACTCGTTGCCGCCCGGCACGTACGCCGTGTCCTGGTGGATCACGGTCATGCCGGTGGTCGTGAAGCCCGTGGCCGTGCCCGGGACCATGGTGATCTGGCCGCCGGACTTCCCGCCGGACTCGGACGCGACCGGCTGGCCGATGACGATGTCGTCGTAGCCGTTGCCGTTGATGTCACCGGCGGCGAGGGAGCGGCCGCCCTTGACGGAGATGACGCCCACCTTGGTCAGACCGGTCGCGGAGCCCGCGAAGCGGACGACCCGGCCGATGCCGCCGGTGTCGCGGTAGTTCAGGGCGATGTCCGCGTAGCCGTCCCGGTTGAAGTCGCCGGTCGCGGCGTCGAGGTAGGAGACGGCGCCCGTGGCCGTGGTGAGCGTGCCGTACTTGGTGGCGCCGCCCGTCAGCCGGGCGTTCCAGTTGCCGCCCCTGCCGGTGCCGGCGGAGAAGACGTCCGCCTTGCCGTCGCCGTTGAAGTCGCCGACGGCGACCGTGGAGCCGAGTTTGGCGCCCGTCGAGGTGACTCCTGACGTGGTGTAGGAGAAGCCGGTGTCGAGGGCGGGACCGTACATCACCGTGACAGCGCCGCGGTCGGCGTGGCCGCTGGTGTCGTCCTCGCCTGGTGCGCCGATCGCGAGGTCGGCGTAGCCGTCGCCGTTGACGTCGCCCCACGCGGTGGACGTGCCGAAGCCGTCGCCGGGCTCGTGGGAGCCGGGCACGCCCGGGCTGCTCTGGCTGAGCGTCACCTTGGCGGCGGTGACCGGGCCGTCGATGCCGCCCGGGACGACGGTGACGGTGCCGCCGCCGCTCAGCGCCTTGGGCGTGCCCGCGACCAGGTCGGTGAGGCCGTCGCGGTTGTAGTCGGAGGTGGCGAGGGCGTGCGAGATGCCCGGGGTCTTGGCGACCTGGGCGATGCGGGAGAGCTGGGAGTAGAGGTTCGCGCCGGGGCAGGCGGTGGCGTTGGTGTCCCGGTGGCCGAAGACCCGGGGCAGGGTGATCGAGACGCCCTTGTCGACCTTGTTGCCGTCCTGGCCGGCCGGGCTGCCGGAGGTGAGCGTCACCTTGCCGGTCGGGTCGATGCCGTACATGCCGAACTTCCAGGCGACCAGACGGGAGATCGCGTCGAGCGCGGCGCGGCTCGGCCGGGCCTTCTCGAAGTTGCCGATGTAGGAGATGCCGACGGTGTCGGTGTTGAAGCCGACGTCGTGGGCGCCGGTGACCGGCAGGTCCATGCCGCCGCTGCGGCCCTCGAAGATCTGGCCGCACTTGTCGACGACGAAGTTGTAGCCGATGTCGTAGTAGCCGCGGGCGAAGTGCTCCTGCTGGATGGAGCGCATTCGGGCCCGGGACTGCGCGCAGGACAGGGTGTTGTCGCTGTCCATGCCGGTGTGGTGGACGACGGCGGCCTTGATCTCGGTGCCGTAGGCCGGTGTGCCGTCGTAGTCCGTGGAGGCGCCCCATTCGGCCTGCGTGATGACCGGCGGCTTGACGACGGTGGAGGGGCGGGGCGCGGGGACCGTGGGCGTCGGGAGGGGGATGCCGTCGGGGTGGGGGACGCGGGTGTGGTGGGAGACGCGGACGTGGTCGGGGACGCCGTGTCGCCGGGGGTGCCTGTCGGCGTGGCCGTCTCGGTCGGGGTGGCCGTCTCCGTCGGGGCCTCGGTGGGAGTCGTCGGGGTCTGGGTGGGGGCCGTCGGCTCCGTCGTCGGGGTGGGGGTCTCCTCGGCGTAGGCCGCGGGCCGGATGGCGCCCTTCGGGTCGGTGCCCGGGTCGAGGAGCTTCACGTCCATGCCGGCGGGCTGACCGCCCGCCTCCGTGCCGTCCGCGTTCACGACCCGCACCTCGACGCCGTCCGCGTCGCCGGTCCAGAGGGACTCGGTGCCACCGCGCAGCGCGGCCCGCTCGCCTTCCGCGCCGTCGGCCTGGCTGGGGTCGGCCGCCAGCTTCTGCCAGCCCGACCAGCGCCGGCTCTCCAGATCCCTGGTCCGCACCTCGGCCGTGCCCCGGACCCGGGCGTCCGGGTCGTTCCAGGTCAGCAGTACCGCGCTGAACCGGTCCGTGTCCTGTTTGCCCAGGCCCTTGCGCCCGGAGCCCTTCTCCTCGAGCTTCACGGTGTGGACGGCCGGCTTGCGGCTCTGGGACGCGCCGCCGGGACCGCCGGGCGGATCAGCCATCGCGTACGTGACGACCCCTGCTCCGCTCAGGACCACGGCGCCGATGGTCAGCCACGCCCGTCTCTTCAGACTGAGCGGTTTGTACGCACGCGTACTGCGAGGACTCAACTACCCCACCCCTAGAACTGGTCACATTCGCACCCGCTGTCACACAGATGCCATTCACCCAGCGCACAGCTATGGCCAAACGTCACCCGGTTGTGTCGATGCCGCGTCCTACCGGGCCGGAGCCCACGTCTGCTGTGACACTTCTCCGTAGTCCGGCGCTGATGATCGTGGAGGGCAAATCAGTACGGACGAGGACGGTTCTTGGGCCAGCGAGAGGAACCCCGGCGCGCGCAGGCTCGTGACGGGGAACTGGGCGAGGCCGTCGAGCGGGCTCAGGACGGTGACGAGGCGGCCTTCGCGGTCGCCTACCGGATCGTGCAGCCCGGGCTGCTCGGCTATCTGCGCGGACTGGTCGGGGACGACGCGGAGGACGTGGCCTCCGACGCCTGGCTGGAGATCGCCCGGGACCTGGGACGGTTCAAGGGCGACGGGGCCGGGTTCCGCGGCTGGACGGCGACCATCGCCCGGCACCGGGCGCTGGACCACCTGCGCCGCCAGCGCGTACGGCCGAGGTCGTCCGCGCTGGAGCAGGACGTCCTGGACCTGCCCGGGCCGCACAGCACGCACGACCAGGCGCTGGAGGCCATGTCCACCGAGCAGGCGCTGCGGCTGGTCGGGGGCCTGCCGCAGGACCAGGCCGAGGCCGTGCTGCTGCGTGTCGTGGTGGGGCTGGACGGACCCGCCGCCGCCCGGGTCCTGGGCAAGCGGCCGGGTGCCGTGCGGACGGCCGCGTACCGGGGCCTGAAACGCCTCGCCACCCGGCTGGGCGCAGAGGGTGTGACGGATGAGGCTCCCCGGACGCTGGGGGAGTCGAAATGAACGATGCCGGCTGGCCGGGCGGCGTCGCCGGGTCCGGTGCCCTGAACAGGGCGGACGAACGATACGTATGGATCGGACCCGGAATGCCGGGCCGGTCGGCCGGGCCGGCCGGGTCGTATGGACCCGGCGGGCACCGCGGGACGCGTGGATCGAGCAGGGACGGAACAGGACATGGGTGACCATCGGAGCGGCGGCGGGTTTCCGGGCCGTCGGCGTGTGCACCCTGGGGGCTCCGCCTGCGACCACCGGGCGGCGCGTGACGCCGACGGCCGGCTGCCCGGCCACCGCGGGACGGCCGGCTTCGACAGCCCGGGCCTCGGCGCCCGGCACGTCTTCGACGAAGCCGAGCTGGAGGCGCTGCTCGTGACCGCGCTGGTCCGGGACCGGATCGACGCCGAGGCCGAGCAGCGGGCTGTGGCCGCGTTCCTGGCCGCCCGGGACGCCGGCGTGCACCGGGCCCGCACTCGCCGCCGCGACGACTGGCGGCCCCGGGAGCGGCGGTATCCGGGGCGTTCGCTGAAGGCCACGCTCTCCGTGCTGCTCGCCAGTCTCACGCTGGGCGGGTCGCGGTCGCGGCGATCGGCTCGGTGGGCTCCACGGACGGTGCCGGTGACCGCGGTCGCCCGCCCGCCGCCACCCGCGCCCCCGGCGCCTCGGCGGGCGGGGCCACCGGCACTCCGTCCGGTTCCGCGTCCGCACGCCCGGACCGCCCCGCCCCCTCCCGGGACACCGAGGCCCACTGCCGTGCCTACGAGCAGGCCGACGGCCGGGGCAAGGCCATGGACGCGACGGCCTGGAAGCGCCTCGTCGAGGCCGCGGGCGGTGAGAGGAACGTCACGGCGTACTGCGCCGAGCAACTGGCCCGGGCGAAGGCGAAGCCCGGCAGCACCGCACGACCGGAGAAGAGCGAAGGCGCCTCCGGTGCCGCCGGCGCGGACAACGGCTCGGGCAACGCGGACAGCGGGCCCGGCAACGCGGACAGCGGCTCGGGCAACGCGGACAGCGGCGCGGGCAACGCGGAGAACGGATCGGGAGCCGCGCGCAACGGCGGGGACGACCCCGCCGACGGCACCTCGGCCGGGGCCAAGGGCAAGCCCGCCCAGCCCAATGACCGCCGTCCGTAGCAGAATTCGGCATCAGGAGCCAGAGAGTCACGTGTCCACGCCCGGCCGCACCGCCCGGGTGCCAGGCCGTATCGCGCAGGTGCCCGGCCGCCTCGCCACGTCACCGGTGGGTCCCGCCATGGCAACGGCCGAGGCCGCCACCCCCCACAGGAGAGGCCCCGGCCGTCGCGCGGCACGGGCCGCGCGGCGGCCCGTACTACCTACAGCGCCCGGGGTGCGTTTTCTGTCACACCCCACCGTGTCACGGCTTAGTTGCATCCTGGGCGGACATGGACGGGGAGTGGTTTCAGGTCGTAACGTGCCTTTCGCGCCAACGCGGAGGCACCAAGACCACCGCAACCACCTGCGGTCATCACACCGCAACCACTTGCGGTGATCACACCGCAACCATCAATTGAGGAACCACGACGGCGAGAACCCGGTCCGCGAAAGCGGCGCCGGCTCAGGCGCAGAAGGGCGCGCGGTGCTGGGGGACGACGCGGAGCTGACCGCCGCGGTGCGCGCGGCACAGGACGGAGACGAAACCGCGTTCCGGACTGTGTACCGGGCCGTGCACCCGCGGCTGCTCGGGTACGTACGGACGCTGGTCGGCGACCCCGACGCCGAGGACGTGACCTCCGAGGCCTGGTTGCAGATCGCCCGGGACCTGGAGCGGTTCACCGGTGACGCGGACCGCTTCCGCGGCTGGGCCGCCCGTATCGCCCGCAACCGTGCGCTGGATCACATACGCATGCGCGGCCGCCGGCCCGCGATCGGCGGCGACGAGACGGAACTGACCGGCCGGGCCGCCGAGTCCGACACCGCCGACGAGGCCATCGAAGCACTCGCCACCGACGGCACGTTCTCCCTGATCTCCCGGCTGCCGCAGGACCAGGCGGAGGCGGTCGTGCTGCGCGTGGTGGTGGGGCTCGACGCGAAGACCGCCGCCGAGACCCTCGGCAAGCGCCCGGGCGCCGTACGCACGGCGGCCCACCGGGGCCTGAAGCGGCTCGCCGAGCTGCTCGGCGACGATCCGGAGGCCGATCCGGAATCCGCCGGAGTCCTCGACGCCCTGCCGCCCCAGCGAGAACCGCGCGGCGGTGCCATGGCGTCCGCACGTGTGACGCAAAGCGTCGCGCGGACGCAGAAGGATGTGTGATGGCCGACGAGCAGTACAGGTGGCTGGACCGCGAAACGGCGGAGCGTTTGCTGAGCGGAGAGCCACCCGAAGCTGTCGACGGCGCCTCCCGGGCCGAGGCCGAACGGCTCGCCGCAGCGCTCCGCGCGCTCTCCGCCGCACCCCCGCCGACCAGCGACGAACTCCCCGGTGAGGCCGCGGCGATGGCCGCCTTCCGCAAG
>KE354231.1:5075-27611 GCA_000415505.1 Streptomyces afghaniensis 772 | reverse complement strand
TGCCCCTCCGGGGACTTGGTGGCTGCTTACTTGAGACCGATCTTGTCGCAGGCGGCCTTGTACTTGCCGCTGCAGATCTCGCTCACGGTGTAGATGCCGTCCTTGATGACGGTGTCGTTGATGTTGTCCTTGGTCAGCGAGACGACCGGGACCAGGACGGAGGGGATGGCCTTGGTGGTCGGGCTGTCGACCTTGTCCTTGGCGATCGAGTCGAGCGACTTGCCCTGGGCGAGGGCGACGGCCATCTCGGCCGCGACGTCCGCCTCCTGCGGGTAGGGCTTGTAGACGCTCATGTACTGCTCACCGGTGACGATGCGCTGCACGCCGGAGAGTTCGGCGTCCTGGCCGGTGACCGGGATGTCGGCGATGCCGGCGGCCTTCAGGGCGGTGATGATGCCGCCCGCCATGCCGTCGTTGGCGGAGTAGACGCCGACGATCTTGTCCTTGCCGAGGGCGGAGATGGCGCCCTCCATGTTGGCGTTGGCGTTCTCCGGCTTCCACTCCTTGGTGTCGTACTCGCGGCCGATCTTCACCTTGCCGTCGAGGACGGAGTGCGCGCCCTTCTTGAACTGGGCGGCGTTCGGGTCGGTGGACGACCCGTTCATCATGACGATCTGGCCGTCCTTGGCCTTGGAGCCCAGGGCCTTCAGCAGGGCCTCGCCCTGGGTCTTGCCGACGGTCTCGTTGTCGAACGAGGTGTAGGCGTCGATCGGGCCCTCGGCCAGGCGGTCGTAGGCGACGACGGGGATGCCGGCGTCCTTGGCCTTCTTCACCGAGCCGGCGATGGCCTTGGAGTCCACCGCGTCCACGATCAGCACGTCGACCTTGTTGGTCACCATCGTGTCGACCTGCTGGTTCTGCGTGCTGGCGTCCTGCTTGGCGTTGGCGTAGACGACCTCGCCCTTGCCGTTGGTGAGTTCCTTGACCTTCTTCTGGATCAGCGGCCGGTCGAACTTCTCGTAACGAGCGGTCGCGTTCTCCGGAAGGAGCAGGCCGACCTTGATGGCGTCGCCCTTCTTGGCGGACCCCGTGGAGTCGGCGTTGTCGCCGGACTCCTTGGCGCTGCCACAGGCAGCAAGCGAAACGGCCATCGCACCGGCGGCAATCGCAACAGCGGCGCGACGCATACGCGTGTTCACTTCAGAAACCTCCCTGACGAGGCCGCGACATTGCGGCCGAGGTGGCTGGAAGTCAACTCGGCCACACGTGCGACGTCAAGAAGTAAATCCTTAACGAGATGGCAACGGTGCCATCCGTTCTCTAAGTGAAGGCAGGGGTCGCCGCCTGCAGGGCCCCGACGGCGGTCCCGTCCAAAAGTGTTGAATCGCCCATCTCGCTGAGGGCCAGTGCGAGCGCTCCGAGCACCTCCGCACGGCCGCCGAGTGCCCCGGGGAGAACGGACAGCTGGCGTGCCGCGCTGGGGATGGCGTAGCGGCCCACGGACTCCCGGATCGGCCCGAGCACCAGCTCACCGGCCTCGGCGAGATCACCGCCGAGGACCACCCGGCTCGGGTTCAGCAGGTTGCAGAGATTGGCGACTCCACTGCCGATGTGGCGGCCGACGTCGGCGATCACCCGACGGCAGCCCGGGTCTCCGTCCCGCGCGAGCCGTACGACGCCTTCCATCGTCAGGTCGGTGCCGTGGCTGGACTGGAGGAGCGGGAGCACGTAGCGCGCGGCCGCGAAGGTCTCCAGGCAGCCGCGGTTTCCGCAGCGGCAGACGGGGCCGGATTCGTCGAGTGTAATATGTCCGATTTCTCCTGCGGTACCGCCCGGGCCGCGGTAGATCTTGCCGTTGATCACCAGGCCCGCGCCGACACCGCTGGCGACCTTGATGTACGCCAGGTCGCGCACGCCGCGGCCGCTGCCCCAGACCATCTCGCCGAGGGCGCCGAGGTTGGCGTCGTTGTCCACGTGCACGGGTACGCCGAGCCGCTCGCGCAGCTCCTCGGCGGGCTTGGTGCCCGTCCAGCCGGGGAGGATGGCGGTCGAGCCGAGGGTGCCGGACTCGACGTCGATGGGGCCGGGCACGCCGAGGCCGACGCCGGCGATCTTGGACCGGTCGACTCCGGTGGCCTCGATCAGCCGGCTGACCAGCTGTTCCGCCCGGTCGAAGCCCTGGGTCGACGAGGCGTCGACGTCGAGGGGCTCGGACTCCTCGGCCAGGACCTGGTGGGCGAGGTTGCCGATGGCGACGCGGAGGTGGGTGTGGCCGAAGTCGACCCCTATGACGATGCCGGCGTCCCCGCTGAGGGACACGCTGCGGGCCCTGCGGCCGCCCGCCGAGGTGGGTGTGACCTCGACGGTGCCGCCTTCCTTCAACTCCCGGACGATGTTGGACACCGTCGCGGCGGACAGGCCCGTCGTCCGCGCGATCTCGGCCTGGGTGAGGGAGCCCGCCAGGCGCACGGCTCGTACGACCCGCTCCAGGTTGGCTCGGTGCAGCGACGACTGCGACCCCGGAGTCTCCACGACGACCTCCTGCGCGCGGGGCCGCTTCGATGAGACCCCGTCCATGTCCAACTAGTGAACTCTAAGCTGAGCCGTTCGGGTTGCCTCCCGTCAAGAGGTTGAGCTGATTCCTCGGTGTGCGCGTGTGGTCGCGCAGGGCTACGGGTGCCCGCTTGCGCCTTCGCGGTGGTGGTGGGTCGGGGCCGCGCCGGGGGTGTCCGTCCTCGGAACGGCGCGATGGGGTCGGACGCCGACTGACTCTCCGTTGACGCGCCGACCGCTGCGGGCGGACACCCCCCCCCCGACACGTCCCCTTCCGTGCGTCGGCGGGCGCGGGCGCGTCGTGGTTGCCCTAGCTGCGGGCAGTCGTGCCTCCCCCAGTGCCTCAAGGGCCTGGGAGGTGCCCCCAGGCGGCACGGGAGGGCGCAGCGGCACCCCGCTCCGCCGGGCTGCGGACCCACCCCGCCCCGGGCAGCCGCCGGCAGTGGTTACTTCAGCGCCCCCGCCGTCAAGCCCTGCACCACCTGTCGCTGGAAGATGATGTACGCCGCCAGGACCGGGAGCATGGCCATCACCAGGCCCGCGAAGAGACCCGACCAGTCGCCCTTGTAGCCCTGGCTGACCGCCAGCTGCACGAGGCCCTGGGTGAGGACGCGCTTGTCGGGGTCGGTGTTCAGGACCGTGGGGAGCATGTACTGGTTCCACTGGCCCAGGAAGTTGAAGATGCCGACGCTGACCAGGCCCGGCTTGGCCATGGGGAGCATGATCTGGAAGAACGTACGGCTGTGGGAGGCGCCGTCTACGAAGGCCGCCTCGGCGATCGAGGTTGGCAGGGTGCGGAAGAACGCCGTCAGGAAGAAGACCGTGAAAGGCAGCGAGTAGGCGATGTAGACGAGGATCAGGCCGTGGATGGTGTTCAGCAGGCCCATGTTGTTCACGACGTAGAACAGCGGGACCAGCGCCAGCATGATCGGGAAGCTCATGCCGCCGATGAACAGGTAGTAGATGAAGCGGTTGCCCGGGAAGTCGAAACGGGCCAGGACGTAGGCCGCCATGGAGCCGAGGACGAGCGTGCCGATGAGGGAACCGCCGACCACGAGGACCGTGTTGAGGAAGTAGTCGCTCATGTTGGCCTCGGTCCACGCCCGCGACCAGTTGTCGAAGTGCAGCGTGTCCGGCAGCGACCAGGGGGAGGAGAAGATCGAGCGGTCGTCCTTGAAGGACGTCATGACCGCCCACAGCAGCGGCATGACCACCATGACCGCCCAGATGACGAGGATGCCGTGGGAGAAGGCGTTGAGGACCGTGCCTTCCTTCTTCTCCTTCGGGCGCGGGCCCGGCGGGGCGTCGACCTTGGTGACGGGCGCACCGGACTCGGCCGGCACGGGCGCGGGGGTCTGTGTCGTCTTCATCAGTACTCCAGCCGCTCGCGACGGCCCAGCCGCATCACCACGGCGGCGAAGGCCAGCGTGACGACGAGCAGGGCGACACCGATGGTGGTGGCGTAGGCGGCCTGCCCGTCACGGAACGCCTTCTGGTACACGTACAGGACCATGACGGTGGTCGAGTAGTCGGGACCGCCCGGCCCGGTCGTCATGATCTGCACGACCGCGAACGACTCGGCGCCCAGGGCGAGGATGCCCATGTAGACCCAGCCCGACTGCACGGTGTCCCAGAGCAGGGGCAGGGTGATGCGGAAGAACGTGGTGAAGCGGCTCGCGCCGTCCAGCAGCGCCGCCTCGTACATCTCCGCCGGGATGGAGGCCATGCCGGCGGAGAAGAGGACCACGAAGAAGCCGACCGTGGACCAGACGAGGACCGCCATCACGGCCCACAGCGCCAGGTCGGGGTCGCCGAGCCATAGGGGCTGGACGTCGCCGAGTCCGATGCCGCGCAGGACCGAGTTGATCGCGCCGCTGTCCGGGTTGTACGCGAACGCGAACAGCAGCGCGACGATGGCGATCGAGAGGACCTGCGGGAAGAAGTAGACGATTTTGTAGAAGGAGGAGCCGCGGACGCCGGAGACGACCGGGCCGTTCTTCCTCTTTCTGCCGCCCACGTTGATCATGAAGGCGAAGAACAGCGCGAGGCCGATCGTCACCACCGGCAGCAGGAGGGCGAACAGCAGGCTGTGCTGCAACGACTTCCAGAAGATCTCGTCGTCGAGCAGCCGGCTGTAGTTGTCGAAACCGACCATCTTGAATTCGGGGCTCAGGCCGGTCCAGTCCGTGAACGAGTAGTAGATGGACTGGATGAACGGCCAGACCACGAAGAGCGCGTACAGTCCCAGGGGCAGCGCGAGGAAGCCCACGATGAACCGGTACTTGCCGTGCTGCATCGCCACTCCGGTGCCGTTGCGGAAATTGGGTTTCCGGTGCTGTTACTGGTGCTTGTAGTGCTTGATGGAGTCGTCCTTGGCGGCCTCGTCGGCGAAGCCCTGGATTTTCTTGATGGCCTCGGCGGGGGTGAGGCGGCCGGCCATCATCTCGCCGAGGCCGGAGACGCCGATCTTCTCCTTCTGCAACTGCACGTACCAGTCCTGAAGGCGGGGGTTCACCACGTTCTCGCCGGCCTTGTCCAGCGCCGCGACGCCCGACTTCAGCCCCGGGGTGAGGGCGATGCCGTCGGTGCCGCCGTTGTACGCGGTCAGCGACTTCACCTTGCTGGTGAAGTTCTTGGAGGAGGCCTCACTGAGCATGATGCGCAGCTGCTCCATGCCGCCCTCGGCGTTCTTCGCCTTCGCCGGGACGATGAAGGGCTCGCCGCCGGAGGCCCAGATGGTGCCGAAGGGCATCTTGTCGGAGGAGTCGAGGCCGGTGGGCGCGGAGACGGCCAGGTCGAAGTCCTTCGGGATGACCTTCGCCGACTCGTTCTCCACCCAGGAGCCGTTCGGGATGAACAGCGCCTTGCCCTCGGCCCAGGCGGTCTGGGACTGGATGTGGTCCAGGCCCGGGGTGCCCTTGAGGACGTAGCCCTTCTTGTAGAGCTCGTAGTACGCGTCGAAGCAGGCCTTGACGGCCGGGTGCTTCCAGGCGTTCGGCTCCAGGTTGTCGATGGCGTCGAGGACTTCGCGGCCGCCGACCTTGCCGATCATCGGGTAGAGCGAGAAGGGCAGGTAGTAGGGGTATTTGCCCGCGTATGTCCAGCCCGCCATGCCCTTCTTCTTGGCCTTCTCGCAGACCGCGAGCATCTGGTCCCAGGTCTCGGGGTACTGCTCGTCGAGCGAGTCCAGGGCCTTCTGCGAGTACCAGACGCCGTAGACCGTGTAGGCGTAGTAGAGGATCCAGACCTTCTCGCCGTCGAACTGGCCCATCTCGACGATGCCGGGGCGCAGCGTGTCGCGGACCTTCTTGTTCGGGTCGTCGTAGGAGGGCGCGTCCAGCAGCGGGGTGAGGTCGGTGAGCTGGTTCTTGCCGACGAGGACGCCCATGTCCATCTGCTCGGCGCCGGAGTTGTCGATGAGGTCCGGCGGGGTGCCCTGGTTGAAGCGGGGCTGGAGGGTGGACTGGATCTTCTGGGTGGCGGAGAACTTCACCTTCACCTTGGGGAAGTTCTTCTCGTAGATCTTCACGGCGTCCTCGGCGTACTCCTTGCCGAAGCCGCCGTCGAACAGGACGAATTCCATGCCCGCGGTGTCGTTGACGCCGAGCGGGTTCTTCGCGGTCTTCTTGCCGGCCTTGGCCTTGTCCCCGCTGTCGTCGCCGCCGCTGCTGGCGCAGGCGGACAGGAAGCTCATCGTGGGAACGGAGATCAGCCCGAGCGCGGCGGACCTTTTGATCAGATCACGGCGGCCGACACCCTCGGTGCCGTGGTTCTCGGCGGAAGTGGATCCCATGCTCAAGTCCTCGCCTTCTCCAGGACTCAGGCGGTGAACCGGATCCTTCCGGCACCGCGATCGGGTCAAGCTGGGTCGTGCAGGAAAGTGCGGGTGGAGACGTGCGGATCGTGTGAAGCGTGCGACAGGTATAGTCCACTTCCCGCCAGCGGATCAAGATCGAACACAGGGTTGGCCGTGCGTCTTATCCGAGTTGAGACCTCACGGAAAGCCGAGCGCTCCGCCTGTTCCTCGGCGGAAATATCCCGGTCGTCACCCCCGAATGCCACAACCAACACCCTTGACACTCCTTGGCACTTGGGCAACTA
The DNA here is from genome assembly GCA_000415505.1 of Streptomyces afghaniensis 772. Lineage (GTDB taxonomy): Bacteria > Actinomycetota > Actinomycetes > Streptomycetales > Streptomycetaceae > Streptomyces > Streptomyces afghaniensis. Next base: position 21,017 of record KE354231.1, on the reverse strand, counting down.
CTGGTGCTTGCGCATCGAAGTTGACAACGTTGTCCACTGCGCAGGGAGGGTACCCGTTGATGCAACGGAAAGCTCGGCACAGATGGGGTACGGCGGTCGTGTCGGCGACCGCCTTCGCTGTGGCCCTGGGGTCCCAGGGCGTTGCGGTCGCACTGCCCGAAGCGCCCGAGAAGGCCGACCGGAGGTTCACCTCCTCCTTCGAGGCGGATGACCCGGTTCCGGACTGGCTGAACACCGTCGACACGAACCCGGACGGCGGCAAACGCGCCTCGGGTGTCGACGGTGGCTACAGCAGCGGCATACCGGGCAATGTGACCGACCATGTCACCGATGTCCGGGCCAGCGCCGAGAACACGGGCGGGGGTGAGGTGAAGGAGAACCTCGCCGACGGGGAGCCGAGCACCAAGTGGCTCACCTTCGAGTCCACCGGCTGGGTGGAGTTCGACCTGGACAAGCCGGTCAAACTGGTGCGATACGCACTGACGTCGGCCAACGACCACGACGAGCGCGACCCGAAGGACTGGACCCTGAAGGGCTCCGCCGACGGCAAGGAGTGGAAGACGCTCGACACCCGCTCCGGGGAGTCCTTCTCCGAGCGGTTCCAGACGAAGACCTATGACGTGGCGGAACCGGCCGAGTACCGGCACTTCCGGCTCGACGTCACCGGCAACAACGGCGGCGACATCCTCCAGCTCGCCGACGTCCAGTTCTCCACCGGCGGCGGCGACGGGCCCGTCCCCCAGGACATGCTCTCCCTCGTCGACCGGGGCCCGAGCGGCTCCCCCACCGCCAAGGCGGGCGCCGGGTTCACCGGAAAGCGCGCCCTGCGGTACGCCGGCCGGCACACCGCCGACGGGCGGGCGTACTCGTACAACAAGGTCTTCGACGTGAACGTGGCCGTCGGCCGGGACACGCGGCTGGCCTACCGCATCTTCCCGTCGATGGCGGACGGCGACCTCGACTACGACGCGACGAACGTCTCCGTCGACCTCGCCTTCACCGACGGCACCCACCTGAGCGACCTGAGGGCGACGGACCAGCACGGCTTCCCGCTGACCCCGCGGGGGCAGGGCGCGGCGAAGGTCCTCTACGTCAACCAGTGGAACAACGTGGTCGCGCGGATCGGATCGGTGGCGGCCGGGAAGACCGTGGACCGGATCCTGGTGGCGTACGACTCCCCCGAGGGTCCGGCGAAGTTCCGGGGGTGGCTGGACGACGTGACCATCGAGTCCGTCGCTCCCGAGCGGCCGAAGGCGCATCTGTCCGACTACGCGGTGACGACGCGCGGCACCCACTCCAGCGGCGGCTTCTCGCGGGGCAACAACTTCCCGGCGACGGCGGTGCCGCACGGCTTCAACTTCTGGACGCCGGTGACCAACGCGGGCTCGCTGAGCTGGCTGTACGACTACGCGCGGGCGAACAACGCGGACAACCTGCCGACGATCCAGGCGTTCAGCGCCAGCCACGAGCCGAGCCCGTGGATGGGTGACCGGCAGACCTTCCAGGTGATGCCGTCGGCCGCCTCCGGCACCCCGGACACCGGACGGGAGGCGCGGGAGCTGGCCTTCCGGCACGAGAACGAGACCGCGCGGCCGTACTACTACGGGGTGCGGTTCGAGAACGGGCTGAAGGCCGAGATGGCGCCGACCGACCACGCGGCGGCCCTGCGGTTCACCTATCCGGGCGATGACGCGAGTGTCCTCTTCGACAATGTGACGGATCAGGCGGGGCTGACTCTGGACAAGGAGAACGGGGTCGTCACCGGCTACTCGGACGTGAAGTCCGGACTGTCGACGGGCGCGACCCGGCTGTTCGTCTACGGCGAGTTCGACAAGCCGGTCACCGAGGGCTCGTCGTCCGGCGTCAAGGGCCACCTCCGCTTCAAGGCCGACGACCGGACCGTCACCCTGCGCCTGGCGACCTCGCTCATCAGCGTCGACCAGGCCGAGGACAACCTCCGCCAGGAGATCCCGGACGGCACCTCCTTCGAGGCGGTGAAGCGGAGCGCCCAGCGGCAGTGGGACCGGCTGCTCGGCAAGGTGGAGGTCGAGGGCGCGACCCCCGACCAGCTGACGACGCTGTACTCCAGCCTGTACCGGCTGTACCTGTACCCGAACTCCGGGTTCGAGAAGGTCGGCGGGAAGTACCGGTACGCCTCGCCCTTCTCCCCCATGCCGGACCCGGACACCCCGACGCACACCGGAGCGAAGATCGTCGACGGCAAGGTGTACGTCAACAACGGCTTCTGGGACACCTACCGGACGACCTGGCCGGCGTACTCCTTCCTCACGCCCAGCAGGGCGGGTGAGCTGGTCGACGGGTTCGTGCAGCAGTACAAGGACGGCGGCTGGACCTCGCGCTGGTCCTCCCCCGGCTACGCCGACCTCATGACCGGCACCTCGTCGGACGTGGCGTTCGCGGACGCCTACGTCAAGGGCGTCGACTTCGACGCGAAGGCGGCGTACGACGCGGCCGTGAAGAACGCGACGGTCGTGCCCCCGAACTCGGGTGTCGGCCGCAAGGGCATGGCCACCTCTCCCTTCCTCGGCTACACGAGCACCGAGACCCACGAGGGCCTGTCCTGGGCGCTGGAGGGCTACCTCAACGACTACGGCATCTCCCGCATGGGCCGGAAGCTGTACGAGGAGACCGGTGAGCGGCGCTACAAGGAGGAGTCGGAGTACTTCCTGAACCGGGCCCGCGGCTATGTGAACCTCTTCGACGCCAAGGCCGGTTTCTTCCAGGGCCGCGACGCCGCGGGCGACTGGCGGGTCGAGTCGTCGAAGTACGACCCGCGGGTGTGGGGCCACGACTACACCGAGACCAATGGGTGGGGGTACTCCGTGAGTGTCCCTCAGGACAGCCGAGGCCTGGCGAACCTCTACGGCGGCCGGAAGGGGCTCGCCGACAAGCTCGACACGTACTTCTCCACGCCCGAGACGGCCTCCCCCGAGTTCGTCGGCTCGTACGGCGGTGTCATCCACGAGATGACCGAGGCGCGGGACGTGCGGATGGGCATGTACGGGCACTCCAACCAGGTCGCCCACCACGCCGTCTACATGTACGACGCGGCCGGGCAGCCCTGGAAGGCGCAGGAGAAGGTCCGCGAGGTGCTGTCCCGGCTGTACACCGGCAGCGAAATCGGCCAGGGGTACCACGGCGACGAGGACAACGGTGAGCAGTCGGCCTGGTACCTGTTCTCCGCGCTCGGCTTCTACCCGCTGGTGATGGGCAGCGGTGAGTACGCGATCGGCTCCCCGCTGTTCAAGAAGGCGACCGTCCGTCTGGAGAACGGGCGTCAGCTGGTGGTGAAGGCAGCGGAGAACAGCGCGCGGAACGTGTACGTGCAGGGGCTGAAGGTCAACGGCCGGACGTGGACGAAGACCTCGCTGCCCCACTCGCTGGTCGCCAAGGGCGGCGTGCTGGAGTTCGACATGGGTCCACGGCCGTCGTCGTGGGGCACGGGCCGGCACGCGGCGCCGGTGTCGATCACGCAGGGCGACGAGGTGCCGACGCCCCGCGCGGACGTGCTCGACGGTGAGGGCGCCCTGTTCGACGACACCTCGGCGACGGACGCGGCGGTGACGTCCGTGGACCTGCCGGTGCCCGAGCGCGCCGAGGCGGTCCAGTACACGCTGACGTCGTCGGCGGACCGGGCGAAGGCACCGGCCGCCTGGACACTCCAGGGCTCCTCCGACGGCACGACCTGGCGGACGCTGGACCGGCGCTCCGGGGAGTCCTTCGCCTGGGACAGGCAGACACGCGCGTTCAGCGTGAGGTCGCCGGGTACGTACGAGAAGTACCGCCTGGTCCTCGACGGCGAGGGCACGCTGGCGGAGGTCGAACTGCTCACCTGAGCAGCCGAGTTGGGGGTCTCATGCCGCTTCCCGTGCCCGTCCTGCCCGAGGGTGTCGACCCGGCCTGGCTGCCGCCCGCCGCCTTCCGTGCGGTCGGCGGCCGGCGGACGCTGATCCGCGGGTCGGGGCCGTTGGCGGAGACGGTGCACGGGGAGGTGGCGGAGGCCTGCCGTCGGTTCGGGGGCCGGGTCGTGTGCGATGCCCGGCCGGGCGATGCCGCGTACGACCTGGTCCTCGACCTCGGTGACGAAGGCCTCGGTGCCGACGACCTCGGCGAGGAAGGCTTCGCGTGCGCGCGTGAGGGCGGCACGACGACCGTCACCGCCTCCGGCGGGCGGGGGCTGCTGTACGGCCTGTTCCACGTCGTACGTCTCGGCGAGGCGGCGTTCACCGGAGGGTGGGCGCCAGAGAGGCATCGCCCCGCGCTCGCCCTGCGCATGCTCGACCACTGGGACAACGTCGCCGTGCACCCGGTCATGGGCCAGGTGGAGCGCGGGTACGCGGGCGGCTCGCTGTTCTGGGAGGACGGGCGGGCGCGCGGCGACCTGGAGCGGGTGCGGGCGTACGGCAGGCTGCTCGCGGCGTGCGGGATCAACGCGGTCGCCGTCAACAACGTCAACGTCCACGAGACCGAGGCGCACCTGCTGACCGACCGGATCGGCGAAGTGGCCGCGATCGCCGATGTGTTGCGGCCCTATGGGGTCCGCACACACCTGTCCGTGTCCTTCGCCGCGCCGGTGGTGCTCGGCGGGCTTCCCACGGCCGATCCGCTGGACGAGGCGGTGCGAGGTTGGTGGGCCGCCGCGACCCGACGGGTGTACGAGGCGATCCCCGATTTCGGCGGGTACGTCGTGAAGGCCGACTCGGAGGGCCAGCCGGGCCCGTTCGCCTACGGTCGCAGTCACGCGGACGGGGCGAACCTGCTGGCCGCCGCTGTGGGGCCGTTCGGCGGCACCGTCCACTGGCGGGCGTTCGTCTACGACCACCGTCAGGACTGGCGCGACCGCACGACGGACCGGGCCCGGGCCGCGTACGACCATTTCGTGCCGCTTGACGGCGAGTTCGCGCCGAACGCCGTGCTCCAGGTGAAGCACGGGCCCATGGACTTCCAGGTGCGCGAGCCGGTCTCGCCGCTGATCGGCGCGATGCCGCGCACCCGGCTGGCGGTGGAGTTGCAGGTCACCCAGGAGTACACCGGGCAGCAGCGGCACGTCTGCTGGCTCGGGCCGATGTGGAGCCAGGTGCTGCGGTTCCGGCACGGACCGGAGTCGTCCGTGGCGGAACGGGCGCGGGGCGGGCTGGTCGCCGTGTCCAACGCCGGCGACGATCCGTTCTGGACCGGGCACCCCCTCGCCCAGGCCAACCTGTACACCTTCGGACGGCTGGCCTGGCGGCCGGACGCCGAGCCGCGTGAGGTGCTCGACGAGTGGATCGGGCTGACCTTCCCGGAGGCCTCGGAGCGCCTGTCCGACGGGTTGCACGCGGTGCTCGACGGCTCGTGGCGGACGTACGAGAAGTACACCGCTCCGCTCGGCGTGGGCTGGATGGTGCAGACGGGCCACCACTACGGGCCGAGCGTCGACGGCTACGAGTACAGCCCCTGGGGCACCTACCACTTCGCCGACCGGGACGGCATCGGCGTCGACCGCAGCGTGGCGAGCGGGACGGGGTACGCCGGGCAGTACGGCAAGCCGTGGGCCGAGCTGTACGAGTCGCCGGACACCTGCCCCGACGAACTGCTGCTGTTCTTCCACCATGTGCCGTACGGGCATCTGCTGCAGAGCGGGACGACCGTGCTCCAGCACATCTACGACACGCACTTCGAGGGTGTGGAGGAAGTCGAGGAGGCCCGGGAGGTGTGGGCTTCGCTGGCCGGACTGGTGGACCGGGCGCGTCACGCGCGGGTGGCGGAGCGGTACGAGGAGCAGCTCAGCAGCGCCCGCGAGTGGCGCGACCAGATCAACAGCTACTTCTTCCGCAAGTCGGGGGTGCCGGACGAGCGGGGGCGGCGGATCTACTGAAGGATCCGGCTCTGCTGAAGGATCCGGCTCTGCTGAAGGATCGCGACAGCCAGGGGGTCGAGGACCAGGGGGTCGCCCTGTTCGACCCGTTTGCCGGTGAGCAGGTCGGTGGCGGTGGTGTGGGCGGTCAGGTGGGCCGGTTCGGGGGCGTGGTTGAGGAGGAAGAACAGTCGGGTGCCGTCGGGGGCGACCCGGGTCGCCGTCTCGACCTCCGGGTGGTCGGCGTAGGGGCCGAGCAGGTCGTGGCGGGCCAGGATCCGGCGGACGACCTGGTCGACGCCCGGCTGGTCGAGGGCGGTGGCGACGTACCAGCCCTCGCCGTCCCCGTACGGGTTGCGGGTGACGGCCGGGGTGCCCGCGTAGAAGTCGGTGCCGTAGGTGGCGACGGGTTCGGCTCCGCGCGGCAGCACGATCTCGAAGACCAGCCGGGCCTCGGCTCCGAGCTCGGGGACGGTCTGGGTGAACTCCGGTGGGCGGGCGTCCCATTCGTCCACGCGGATGCCCGTCAGCGACGCGAGCGGGCCGGGGACGTCGGTGAGGAAGGCGCGGTCGTGCTCGTCGACGCGGCCGGAGAGGAAGGTGGTCAGGACCGTGCCGCCGCGTGCGGCCACGTCTTCGAGGCGGGTGGCGAGGTCGCCCTTGACCATGTGGAGGGCGGGGGCGATCACCACGTCGTAGGGCGTGAGGTCGGCGGTCTGCGGGATCACGTCCACGTCGGCCCCGGCCTCGCGGGCGGCCCGGTAGTAGGCGTGGACCACGTCCGGGTACTTGACCAGCCGGGACGGGCCGTCGGAGATCTCCAGGGCCCACCAGCTGTCCCAGTCGAAGAGGAGAGCGGTGCGGGCCGGGGTGCGGGCGCCGAGGGTCCGGTCGCCCAGGGCTTCCAACTCCCTGCCCAGTTCCGCTGCTTCGAGGAACACACGGGTGTCGTCGCGGCCCGCGTGGCCGATGACCGCCCCGTGGTACTTCTCGCAGGCGCCCCGGGAGGCGCGCATCTGGAAGTAGAGGGCCGCGTCCGCACCGTGGGCGATGGCCTGGAAGGTGGCGAGGCGGAGTTCGCCGGGCCGCCGGAGCGGGTTGACGTCCCGGCACGCGGTGGTGGACGGCGTCTGCTCCATCAGCCAGAACGGGGCGCCGTCCTTCAGGCCGCGCATCAGGTCGTGGGCGAGGGCGGGCCGGGTCGGCGGGGCGTCGAGGGGCGGGTAGTTGTCCCAGGAGGCGAAGTCGAGGTGGGGCGCCCAGCGGTGGTAGTCGAGGGGGCGAAAGGTGCCCATGAAGTTGGTGGTGACGGGCGTGTCCGGGTCGTGGGCGCGGATCACCTCCTTCTCGGCCAGGAAGCAGCCGAGGAGGGCGTCGGTGGTGAAGCGGAACCAGTCGAGGGTGATGCCCTGGAAGGCGGTGTGGTCGGGGCCGCGCCAGTGCTCGGTGAGGGCGTTCGGCGGCTCGATCTGGTCCCAGCCGGTGTAGCGGTGCGACCAGAAGGTGGTCCACCAGGCGTCGTTGAGGGCGTCGAGGGTGCCGTGCCGGTCGCGGAGCCACTCCCGGAACGCTTCGGCGCACAGCTCGCAGTAACAGGCGCCGCCGTACTCGTTGTTGATGTGCCAGGCGAGCAGGGCCGGGTGATCGGCGTACCGCTCGGCGAGGCGGGAGGCCAGCGCGGTGGCGTGCTCGCGGTAGTCCGGTGAGCTGGGGCAGAAGTTGTGGCGCTGGCCGTAGCGGTGGCGCCGGCCCTCGAAGTCGGTGCGGTTGACCTCGGGGTGCCGCTTGGCGAGCCAGGGCGGGAGGGCGGCGGTGCCGGTGGCCAGACAGACCTGGCGCCCTTCGGCGGCGGCCCGGTCCAGGACGCGGTCCAGGACCGTGAAGTCGTAGGTGTCCGGGGCCGGTTGGGTGAGGGACCAGGTGAAGACACCGACGGTGAGGGTGTCGATGCCGGCCCGCGTGAACAGACGGTGGTCGTCGTCCCAGACGGTCTCGGGCCACTGCTCGGGGTTGTAGTCACCGCCGTACGGGATCTTCGGCGTGCGGGGCGCGGTCATGCCGTGAAGTCCTTCTGGGTCTCGGTGATCACCGCGCGGCTGCCGTGCAGCAGGGACAGCAGCAGCGGGGCGGCCAGCAGAGCGGGCAGGGCCTCGGTCAGCAGGGCGGTCAGCGCGGCCGTCAGGACGAGCAGGGAGGCGGCGGCGAGGGTGGCGCGGCCGTGCCGGAACAGGAAGTACCCGGCGAGGCGGGCGGTGTCCCGGGCGCGGAAGGCGAACAGCGAGGTGAGGACGAGGGCGTGCGCGCCCCAGAGGAGGGAACCGGCGCCGATCGCCGCGAGCAGCAGCGCCCACCAGGCGGGCAGGCCCGTGGCGGAGAAGTGGGTCAGGGTGAAGGCGATGACCGTCAGCCAGGCCAGCAGGGGTGCCCACAGCTGCAGCGCCGGTACGGCGTTGAGCCGCCAGCCGCGCAGGTAGGCGCGGGCCGGGTGCAGTTCGGTGAGATCGCGGCTGCGGTGGTGGAGGGCGTAGAGCGCGGCGGACAGGGCCGGTCCGAGGGGCAGCAGGCACAGGGCCGCGAGGGGGAGGTTGGCGGGGTCGGGTCCGAGCAGGAGCAGTCCGGCCAGGCCCGGGGAGGCGGCGAGGAGCAGCAGCGCCTCGACGGTGAGGACGGTGTGGATCAGGGCGGAGGCGCGGGAGAGGGCACCGGTGCCGAAGTCGGAGGTGCGTACGGTGCTCATGCCGCCTCCCGTCCGGGCAGGCGCCGCTCGTCGCGCCGGGCGGGGGCTCGTCGGCGACCGGGGTGAGCTCGACGAGGACGACCTCGTGGCGGCCCAGGGGCAGGGGCAGGTGGACGCGGCCGGCGTCGGCGGTCCGTCGCCGGTGGGTGCGCGGGGGCTCGGCGAAGCCCTGGAAGCCGCGACGCAGGGCCAGACCGTCGCGGCCGACATCAACGGCCAGCCCCCGACAGGTACGCGCAGGCACGGCGCAGTCCCGGGCGTCGGTCGGCCGGGCGGTCGGGGCGGCGGGGGCGTGGATCACCCGTTCTCCTTCTTGAACCGCTCGTACGCCTTGTTGTGCAGGTCGACGAGCTGCTGCATGTTCTTCGACTTCAGTTCGGCGAGGTAGGCGTTCCATTCGGACAGGGGCCGTTTGCCGAGGACGAACTGGAGGGTGTTCTGGATGACGGTGTCCTTGAGCGGGGTGTCCCAGAGGGTCGCCTGTTCCTGCTCGAAGGACTGGAGCGGGTGGGCCGGGTCGATGGGCAGTTGCTCGCGCTGGGTCATGGCGTCCTGGAACTTCTTCTCGTCCGGGCTGAACGAGGAGGAGACCAGGGCCCAGCTGCCGCCGTAGGTGAAGACGCCGTTGAAGAAGCCGTAGTCCTTCTGGAGGTCCTTCGGGGCGTCCGGCTCGGAGCCCATCAGGGAGATGCCGGGCTTCAGCCGCGGACGGCCGCCGGACTCGGTGTAGGTGACGCCCTCGACGCCCCACTTGCAGAACTTCTGGCCCTCGTCGGAGTACCAGAGCCAGTCGAGGAACTGCATCATCGCGACGAAGCTGTCGCTCTTGAGGGCCTTGCCGGAGACCATGACGCCGTTCTCCAGACGGGTGCCGCCGAGCACGACCGGGCCGGCCGGTCCGAGGGGCACAGGGACCATCTCGATCCTGGCCCCGTCGACCTGCTTCTCCAGGTTGTAGCGGTAGTTCTGCACCAGCTCCTGGGGGTTGGCGCTGATCGCGTAGGACTTCTCGGCGAGGAGCTTCTGCACGGCCTGGTCGTCGGTCTGGCTGAAGCTCTCGGGGTCCATGAGCTTCTCGGAGACGAGCCCGCGCAGGTACTCGACCATCTGGCGGTAGCCGTCCTGGGCGCCGGTGAAGACGAACTTCTGTGCCTTGTGGTCGAAGCTGATGTTGTCGTACGCCCATCCGGCCCGGACGCCGAAGGCCTGGCCGAGGTAGCCGAACAGGGCGCCGCAGGGGAACGGGGTGTTGGTGCTCCAGCGGTCGGAGAAGGGGTACGTGCCGGGGTACTCCTCCTTGAGCGCCTTGAGGACGTCGTGCACCTCGTCCCAGGTGGTGGGCAGGCTCAGGCCGTGCTTGTCGAGGACGTCCGTGCGGAAGGACAGCGAGTAACCCGCCTTGGCCTTCTCGTGCAGTCCGGGCAGCAGGTAGTACTTGCCGTCGGACTGGCGGATGGAGTCCAGCTCGGGCTCCAGCTTCCACTTGCGCACCTTGTCGCGGAAGTTGGGCATCAGGTGGACGTAGTCGCTGACCGGGAGGATCGCGCCCGAGGAGACGAAGGCGACCTCGGAGGGGTGGTACGTCTTGGGGATCAGGAACGGGGCGTCGCCCGCGCCGATGAGGACGCTGCGCTTCTTCTCGTAGTCGGCCAGGGGGACGTCGACGGGTTTGAGGGTGACCCCGGTGCGCTTGGTGAGTTCCTTCCAGAACAGCCAGCCGTCCTTCATGGGGTAGACGGGGTTGTTGTTGTGCAGCACCGAGAAGGACAGCGGCTTGGCCGCCTTGAACTGCTGCCCGGCCCGGTAGTTCTTCATCGCCCCGTTCTGCTTCTTCGACAGGTCCTTCCCGTCCCCGCCGTCGTCTCCGCTGCCGCAGCCGGTGACCGTGGCGAGACCGATGAAGCCGGCGGCGGCGAGTATCTGGCGCCGCGACAGCTGTCCTGCGTTCTTCACGGGAGACTCCTTTGTTCCGTAAGCGAGTTGGCCCGTAGGCGAGTTGACCCGTAGGTGAGTTGACCCGTAGGCGAGTTGGCCCTAGGCGAGTTGAGGAGACGGCGTCAGCCCTTGACCGCGCCGAGCATCACGCCCGAGACGAAGTAGCGCTGGACGAACGGGTACACGCAGAGGATCGGCAGGGCGGTGAGGACGATGGTCACCGACTGGATGTTCGCGCCGACCTGGCTGAGCTGCTCCGTGCCCGCGCCGGCGTTGCCGCCGCCTGTGGCGCCCTGGATGAGGTTGCGCAGATAGACGGTGACCGGCATCAGATCCGTCCGGTCCATGTAGAGGAAGGCGCTGAACCAGGAGTTCCAGAAGGACACCGAGTAGAACAGCACCATCGTCGCGACGACCGCCTTGGACAGCGGCAGCACGATCCTGAGCAGGATGCCGTACGTGCTGAGGCCGTCGATCTGCGCGGCCTCCTCCAGTTCGGTCGGCAGGTTCTCGAAGAAGGCCTTCATGACCAGGAGGTTGAAGACGCTGATCGCGTTCGGCAGGGCGATCGCCCAGACGCTGTTCTTCAGGCCGAGGCTGGTGACCAGGATGTAGTTCGGGATCAGGCCGCCGGTGAAGAACATGGTGAACACGGCGATGCCGACGAGCACACCACGGCCCTTGAGGTGCCTCTTCGACAGCACGTAGGCATAACACGTCGTCAGCACCATGGCCACGGCGGTCGCGACGACCGTGTAGAGCACGGTGTTGCCGTAGTTCCGCCAGAACATCGAGTCCTGGAACACGATCTCGTACGTGGTGAGGTTGAACCCCTTGGGCAGCAGGGTCACCTCACCGGCCCGGATCTGCCGCTCCCCGCTGAAGGACCGCGCGAGGATGTTGACGAAGGGGTACAGGGTCACCAGTACGACGAGGGTGAGGACCACCCCGTTGACGCCCTGGAAGACCCGGTAGGAACGACTCGGCTTCACCACAGGCTCGTCCCCACTGTGCGGCGCGAGAGCTGGTTGGCGGACGTGATGAGGACCAGGCCGATGACCGCCTCGAACAGTCCGATGGCGGCGGCGTAGCTGAAGCTGTTGGACTCCACACCGGACCGGTAGACGTACGTCGAGATCACGTCGGCGGTCGGATACGTCAGCGGGTTGTACAGCAGCAGGACCTTCTCGAAGCCGACCGCCATGAACGCGCCGATGTTGAGGATCAGCAGCGTCACCATGGTGGGCCGGATGCCGGGCAGGGTGACGTGCCAGATCTGCTGCCAGCGGTTGGCGCCGTCGATGCGCGCGGCTTCGTACAGGTCCTCGTCGATCGTGGTCAGCGCGGCGAGGTAGAGGATCGTGCCCCAGCCGGCGGTCTGCCAGATCTCCGAGCCGACGTAGATCGTGCGGAACCACTCGGGTTCCTGGATGAAGCGGATCGGCTCGTGCCCGAACCAGCCGAGGAGGTGGTTGACGGGGCCGTCACTGGCCAGCATCTGCATCGTGATGCCCGCGACGATCACGATCGACAGGAAGTGCGGAAGGTACGACACCGACTGCACGAACCGCTTCAGGGAACGCCGGCGCACCTCGTTGAGCAGCAGCGCCAGCACGATCGGGACCGGGAAGCAGAACAGCAGCGTGAGCCCGCCGATCCACAGGGTGTTGCGGAACACCTGCCAGAAGGTGGGGTCGTTGAGGAACATCTGCACATAGCGCAGCCCCACCCACTCCTCGCCGAAGATCGACCCGCCCGGCTCGAAACGCCGGAAGGCGATGACGTTGCCGATCATCGGCAGATAGCGGAAGACCAGGAAGAACAGCAGCGGCAGGATCGCCAGCGAGTACAACTGCCAGTCGCGGCGCAGCGCCCGCCGCCAGCCGGTCCGGGCGGGGTCCCGCTTGCCGCGTCGGGGAGCGGCTCTGGCCGGAGGCGGATCCTCGGTGCCCGGCGGGGCCGATGTGGTGGACGTGCTCATGCTCGGGCCTCCCGTGGCATGGGACGCGGAACCGAAACTTTCGAGCTCTTACCGGTAACTTCGCGGCAACTTAAGGGCAGCAGAAAGCGCTGTCAATGGGGGCGGCGGCAGTCGGCTGGGGCGCATGCGCCGCGTTGGAAGAGCGTCGAACATGGGTAGACCCCAGGGACCTGCCGCCCGTCGTCCGTCGCAACTTTCTGGATGACCACCGACTCCTGCGAGGTGCCGCCGTGCCCGCGTTCGACCTGCCGCTGACGGAACTGGAGCGCCATCGCCCGGACGTCGCGGAGCCCGCCGACTTCGACGCGTTCTGGCTGCGCACCCTGAAGGAGGCCGGCCAGGCGGACCCGCTGGTGTCGGTACGGCCGGTGGAGACAGGGCTCCGGCTGATCCGGACCTGGGACGTGACGTTCCGGGGTTTCGCGGGCGACCCGGTGCGCGCCTGGTTCAGCAGACCCGCCGGGGTGGACGGATCCCTGCCCGCCGTCGTGGAGTTCGCCGGGTACGGGCGCGGCCGTGGCCTGCCGCACGAGCGCCTGACGTGGGTGAACGCCGGGTACGGGCACCTGCTCATGGACAATCGCGGCCAAGGCGACGAGTACGGCTGCGGCGGTGACACGCCCGATCCGCACGCCACCGCGCCGGGTGGCCCCGGCCCGGCGGTGCGCGGCCTGCTCTCACCCGAGGACTACCACTACCGCCGCCTGATCACGGACGCGGTCCGCGCGGTCACGGCGGTACGGGAACTACCCGGTGTCGACCCCGCGCGGACCGCGGCCGTCGGCAACAGCCAGGGCGGCGGGCTGGCCCTGGCCGTCGCGGGACTGGTCCCCGACCTGGCGGCGCTGCTCGTCACCGCCCCACTGCTGTGCGGCATCCGCCGCGCGCTCGACCTGACGGATGCGGGGCCGTACGGCGAGATCGCGTCCTACCTCGCCGTCCACCGTGGCGCCGAGCACGACGCCTACCGCACGCTCTCCTACGTCGAGGGCGTCTCCTTCGCCCGTCGCGCCCAGGCTCCGGCCCACTTCGGGGTGGGGCTGCGGGACACGGTGTGTCCGCCGAGCGGGGCGTACGCCGCGTTCAACCGCTACGCCGAACGGACCGGCACGGACCCGCGCAAGGAGATCCACGCGTATCCGTTCAACGGGCACGAGGGGGGTGACGCGGTGCAGGTGCGGCGTCAACTGGCTTGGGCACGGGAGGTGTTGGACGGCCGGGGAGGAAGCGGGTGGGACAGTAGATCACTCGGTTCCTGAACCGCCGTGAGCCGCTGCGGGAGAACCCGCGGCTCGGGGTCACTTCCCGATCGGGGACTCCGCGGTGCAGCCGCCGGCGGTCACCAGGCCCTCCGCGCTCTGTTCCTCGAGCACCTTGCCCTTGTGGATGATCTTGCAGGTGACCTGGGCGCCTTCGGGGTCCGCGGCGACCGGCATGACCGCCGCGGGCATGATGCCGCGCAGCGTGACCGTCTTCTTCCAGGGCAGTTCGGGCTTCGACACCGACTCGACCTTCGGCTCCATGGCCTTGCCACCGCCGCCGTGGAACTCGATCGAGTCGACGTTCTTCCCCGTGACCTCGTAGGTGACTTCGTAGGTCTCGTCCACTGCTTTGTCGACCTGGTCGACCGCCTCGGAACACGAGCTGAGACCGAGCGCGAGACCGGCGGTGGCGACGGCGCAGACGGCTGCACGGATGGTGCGGTTCAAAGGGATCCCCCCGGATCATGAAAGGTCGGATCCGCAGCCAACCGTGAAGGGATGGCAAAGTCAACTGCGAGCAGCCCGCAGCCAGTTCGCCAGGCGGCGGTTCGGTCGAGGGCTTCCGGGAGGCAAGGTGCGCTGCCCCGTACGCCCGTCCGTCCTGACCGGCGCTCTTGCGCCGCAGCCGTAGACAACTGCGCCGTCCGGCGCTAACTTCCGCAACAGCGGGGTGGGAGCGCTCCCATATCGGTGGACCGGAACCCGCCCTCGAGTCGCTCCCACCCCGCGCATCCGCGCACACGCATCCACAGGCCCGTACCTCAAGGAACGGACGATGCTGTCATGATCCTGACAAGAAATTCGGGTGGACCCCCGATGTCCCGCTTAGCACCCCCCGCCCGGGCCAGAGCCTTCTTCCTGGTCCTGCTCTCCCTCCTCGTCACCGTTCCGGCCCTCGGCCTGGTCATGACGGCCGGTGGTGAGGCGGAGGCGCACGGCACCCCCATGAAGCCCGGCAGCCGCACCTTCCTGTGCTGGCAGGACGGTCTGACCGACACCGGTGAGATCAAGCCGGTCAACCCGGCGTGCAAGGCCGCGCAGCAGGTCAGCGGCACCACGCCGTTCTACAACTGGTTCTCGGTGCTCCGCTCGGACGGCGCCGGCCGCACCCGGGGCTTCGTCCCGGACGGCGAGCTGTGCAGCGGCGGCAACACCAACTTCACCGGGTTCAACACGCCCAGCAAGGACTGGCCGCTCACCCACCTCACCTCGGGCGCGACGGTCGACTTCTCGTACAACGCCTGGGCGGCGCACCCGGGTTGGTTCTACGTCTACATCACGAAGGACGGCTTCGACCCGGCGAAGACGCTCACCTGGAACGACATGGAGGAGCGGCCGTTCCTGAGCGTCGACCACCCGCCGCTGAACGGCTCCCCGGGCACGGTCGAGGCCAACTACGCCTGGACCGGGAAGCTCCCCGAGGGCAAGTCGGGCCGCCACATCATCTACATGGTCTGGCAGCGCTCGGACAGCCAGGAGACCTTCTACTCCTGCTCGGACGTCGTGTTCGACGGCGGCAACGGCGAGGTGACCGGCATCAAGGAACCGGGCAACCCGTCCGAGCCGGTGCCCGGCACCTGCACGGCCACCCGCAAGACGACCGGCAGCTGGAACGGCGGCTACCAGTCCGAGGTGACCGTCACCAACACCGGCACCGTCCCGATGCTCGGCTGGATGGTCGACTGGACGCTGCCGTCCGGCCACAAGATCGAGAGCCTGTGGAGCGGCAACGCCACCTACAACGGCCAGTCGGTGATGGTCCACAACGCCGGATGGAACGGCTCCCTCGCTCCGGGCAAGAGCACGACGTTCGGATACACCGCCTCGGGCTCGGGCGGCGACAGTACGACGAGCCTGCCCTGCCGGGTCGGCTGAACCGTCACTCCGGGCGGGTCCGTCGCTCCGGGCGGGGCCATCGCTCCGGGCGTCGCTCCGGGCGGGGCCATCGCTCCGGGCGGGGCCGTCAGTCCGGGCGGGGCCGTCAGTCCGGGCGGGGCCAGTCGCGTCCGGGCGGGGCCATCAGTCCGGGCGGGGCCATCGCTCCGGGCGGGTCCGGTGGCCGGTGAGTCGGCTGCCGGGCCCGCTCGCGGGTGACCGTGAAGATGCGGCAGCGGCAGCAGCACCGGGCGACCGTGGAGACGCGGCAGCAGCACCGCGTCACCGGCCCCGG
>KE354231.1:0-5056 GCA_000415505.1 Streptomyces afghaniensis 772 | reverse complement strand
AGGTCCGTCGCCCCGGGCGGGCCGGTGGCCAGTGAATCCCGGCGGCCGGCCCGCTCGCGAGCGACGTTGAAGACGCGGCAGCGGCACCGTCACCGGCCGCCGGGCGATCTCGGCCTGGGCCATGTGGGGCAACGTCAGCCGGGTGGCGGCTCGGGGAGACGCGCGCGGGCGGAAATCGCCGGACGCCCGAGCGGGCCGGCCCGTCGATCCCCTCGCCGATCCCACACTCCATCCCATATGTCGCTGTTATCCAGGTATGCGATTCTGAGGTGTGGGTGCCCTGCCGCTCACGTGGGCGTGGAGCCGCCGCGTCGTCGTCGCCTGAGTTCCGGGGACTCCCACCTGCCGGTGGCTGCGGCATGGACGGGAGGTGGATGCGGACATGCCCCATTACGGCGATGCCCGGGCCACGGTCCCCGGTTTTCGGGTGCCGGGGAACGGGGGCGCCGGTTCGCCTCGCCCCACGCCGGAGTCCGCCGCGCGGGAGCGGGTGCTGGCGTTCGCCGGGGTGGCGCTGGCGGCGGTGTACGTGCGCAGCGAGGACGGTGCGGAGCTCCAGCTGGTGGAGTCCGCCGGTGCCGAGCCGGAGCGGTACGGGTTGCCGGGTCGTGTGCGGCATGGCGGGGGCACCTCGCCCGCTCCGGCGCCCGGCTATGCGGCGGTGTCCGGGGACAGTGGGTCCGCCGTGGTGGAGGCCTTCCGGAGCGGCCGGCCGCTGTGGCTCGCCGGCCGGCTGGAGGGCGGAGCCACCGGCGCGCCGCTCGGGGTGGTGCCGCTGGGCGCCGCCGGCGGGTGGCTGGGATGCCTGGCCGTGGTGGGAGAACCCGGGGAGGGGTTCGGGGGCGAGCAGCGGGAGTTCCTGGAGCGGTACGCCGAGGCGATCGCCGGGCGGCTCCGGGGGGAGGCCGACCGGTCCGCCCCTTCGCCGCTGCTGGATTCCGCCCTGCGTGCCCTGGGGGTGGGTTCCTTCGCCCTGACCCCCGGCACCGGGCTGGTCGAGACGGACCCGGCCCTGCTCGAACTGGTCGGCATCCCCGAGGGCGGCTTCGACGGCAAGACCGACACGCTGCTCTCGTACAGCCTCCCGGAGGACGTCCCGGCCCTGCTGTCGGTCATCGAACCGTCCGCGCAGACCCCCGGGCGCCGGGAACTGGAGTTCCGTACCCGCCGGGCCACCGGTGAACTGTGCTGGCTGCGCCTGAGCTGCCGGGTGCTGAAGGGGCCCGACAGCGCCCCGGAGCGGGTGCTGGGTGTGGTGACCGCGGCCCCGGTGCTGCGGCGGAGCGCCAGCGACGTCGCCCGGATCCAGTGGCTGACGGCCGCGCTCGACGACGCCACGACGGTCCGGGACGTCAGCCGCGTGGTGGTCGCCGCGCTGCGCGAGCCGCTCGGTGCCGACCGGGTGGCGCTCGCCGAACTGCTGGAGGACCGGCTGGCGGTCACCGTGCTCGATCCGCCGGGTGCCGGTGCCTGGCCGGAGCTGTGGCGTTCCGAGTGGCGCTCGGAGTGGCCCGACGCGCCGGTCACGGCCCTGCCCACGCTCCATGCCGCGGTGCGGGACGGGCGGATGAGCCTGTGGCCGGCGGGTACCGCGCTGGAACCCGGACTCGCGGAAATCGGCCCCGGCGGGCTCGCGGTTTTGCCGCTGCCGGCCAAGAGCAGGGTGGCCGGGGTGTGCCTGGTCGGCTGGGACGCGCCGCACGAGTTCGCGCCCGAGGAGCGGGCCCTGCTGACGGCGACCGCGGGGCTGGTGGGGCAGGCCCTGATCCGCGCGCACGCCTACGACGCCGAGCAGGAACTGGCGACGATGCTCCAGCGCAGCCTGCTGCCGCGCCGTCTCCCCCAGTTGCCCGGCGGCATCGCCGTGGCCCGCTATCTGCCCGCCCGGCGCGGGCTGCAGGTGGGCGGTGACTGGTACGACGTGATCGCGTTGTCGGACGGGAAGGTGGCCCTGGTCATCGGGGATGTGCAGGGGCACAGCGCCGGGGCCGCGACGATCATGGGCCAGATGCGCACGGCGGTTCGGGCCTACGCCGTGGAGGGTCATCCGCCGGACGTGGTCGTCGCGCACGCCAACCGGCTGCTCGTCGGCATGGAGACCGATCTGTTCGCCACGTGCTGCTATGTCGAGCTGGACATGGAGGAGGGCAACGCGCTGTTCGTGCGGGCCGGGCATCTGTCGCCGCTGGTGCGTCATCCCGACGGCGGCACGGAGGAGATCGCGGTCGAGGGCGGGCTTCCGCTGGGGGTGCTGGAGGACGCGGAGTTCCCGCTGACGGCGGTGGCGCTGGCGCCCGGCTCGGTGCTCGCGCTGGTGACGGACGGCCTGGTCGAGTCGGCCGAACTGGACGTGGACGAGGGCATGCGGATCGTGCGCGAGTTGCTCGCCGCGGCGGATCCTGCCGACCCGGGGCGGATGGCCGACGACCTGCTGGGCGAGGCCGGCCGGCGGGAGGACGACGTGGCGTTGCTGCTGCTGCGCTACGACGGGATGCGGGTGCGGCCGGTGCGGGCGGGCTGGGTGGTGTGGCGGCTGCCGGACGCGGTCATGCACGCCCGCCGGTTCAGTGCGCGCACGCTGCGTTCGTGGGACGTCGTGGCCGAGGCCGACACCGTTCTGCTGGTGGTGTCGGAGCTGGTCACCAACGCGCTGGTGCACACGCAGGGCGCGCTCCGGCTGGACCTGACCCTGGCGGCGGACCGGCTGCGGGTGACGGTGAGCGACTCCTCGCCGCGGGCGCCGGCCAAGCCGGTGGTCGTGGACTGGGAGTCGACCGGCGGCCGGGGGCTCTTCCTGGTCGAGGCGCTGTCGGCGGCCTGGGGGTCGGTGCCGGTCGGCGGCGGCAAGCAGGTGTGGAGCGAGATCGTCGTGTCCCGCCCGGAGGCGGACCAGGAACCGGAAGCGGAAGCGACGCCGGAGGCGCAGCCGACGATCGAGCCGGCGGAGGAACCGCAGCCGGCCCGGGACCGGGGCTGGGGCATCGGCCGTAACCGGGTCTGGGGCGTGGGCCGAACCCGCGACCGGAGCGGAGGCGGCAGGGGTTCAGGCCGAAGCCGGAGCCGAGACCGCGACCGGGACCCGGCCGAAGGCCGAACCCCGGACAGCGACGGCAGCCCGGCAGTCGCCCCCGGTGACGCGGTCGGTCCCACCAGGAGGGAGGGGCGGGGATGAGGGGCCGTAGGTGGCGGGTGGGGGCCGGGGTCGTCGCGGCCGTCCTGACGGTGGCCCTGGTCGGCTGCAGCGAGGACGGCGGGGAGGGCGCGGGCGGGCTCACCGTCGGGCTGCTGCTGCCGAGCCGCGCGGTGCCCCGCTGGGAGCAGTCCGACAAGCCCATGATCGAGAAGCGGGTGAAGGAGCTGTGCTCCGACTGCAGGGTCGTGTACGCCAACGCGGAGAACGACGCGGCGAGCCAGCGGCAGCAGATGAACTCGATGATCACCAAGGGTGTGTCCGCCCTGATCCTGGACGTCGTCGACCCCAGGGCGCTGCGCTCCTCGGTCCGGGCCGCGGACCGCGCGGGCATCCCGGTCATCGCCTACGACCGGCTCGCCGAGGGCCCGATCTCGGGTTTCGTCAGTTTCGACGGCGACCGGGTGGGCCGGCTCCAGGGCGAGGCGCTGCTGAAGGGCATGGGGGCAAGGGCCGACGACGGCGGTGTCGTCATGGTGAACGGCGACCCGTCCAGCCCCAACGCCGCCTGGTACGAGGGCGGCGCCCGGTCGGTGCTCCGGGACAAGGTGCGGATTCTCAAGTCGTACAACACGCTGGGCTGGCGCACGGAGAACGCGCACGACCACATGTCCGCCGCGATCAGCGCCCTCGGCACGAACCAGATCGACGGGGTGCTCGCGGCCAACGACTCGATCGCCACCGGGGTCATCGCGGCGCTCAAGAGCGCCCGCATCTCGCCGCTGCCCCCGGTCACCGGCCAGGACGCCGACCTCGACGCCGTGCGGCGCATCGTCAAGGGGGAGCAGTACATGACCGTCTACAAGCCCTTCCGGCAGGAGGCCGAGGCGGCCTCCGCCATGGCCGTCGCCCTGGCGCGCGGCAACGACGTCGACGCCCTGGTCACGACGAGCGTGGACAGCCCCACCACCAAGGACGTCCCGGCGGTGCTGCTCGACCCGGTCCCGGTGACGGCCGAGATGATCGGGCAGACGCTCGTCCGGGACGGCGTATACACGATCGACCAGATCTGCACTCCGAAGCTCCGGCCGACCTGCGACCGGATCGGGCTCACCCGGTGAGGGAGGTGACCCCCTGTGGCCCATCCACCCGTATTGGCGTTGCGCGGCATCTCCAAGCGGTTCGGCGGCGTGCAGGCGCTCGTGGACGTCGACCTCCAGGTCCGGGCCGGTGAGGTCGTGGCCCTGGCGGGCGACAACGGCGCCGGCAAGTCCACGCTGATCAAGGTGATCTCGGGCATCAGCCCCGCCGACCGGGGCGTCATCGAGTGGGAGGGGCACCTCGTGCAGATCAAACGCCCGCACGACGCCCACAGCCTGGGCATCGCGACCGTCTACCAGGACCTCGCCATGTGCGACAACCTCGACGTCGTGGGCAATCTCTTCCTCGGCCGGGAGATCGACCGGGTGGGCATCCTCGACGAGGTGGAGATGGAGCGCAGGGCCCGCGATCTGATGCGGACCCTGTCGATCCGTATCCCCGACGTGCGCATGCCGGTCGCGGCGCTGTCCGCCGGGCAGCGGCAGGCCGTCGCGATCTCCCGCTCGCTCATGGGCGCGCCCAAGGTCCTGCTGCTGGACGAGCCCACCGCCGCCCTGGGTGTCGAGCAGACCAGCCATCTGCTCGACCTCATCGAGGAGGTGCGCGACCGCGGTATGGCGATCATCCTGATCAGCCACAACATGGGCGACATCAAGGCCGTCGCGGACCGGGTCGCCGTGCTGCGCCTCGGCCGCAACAACGGTCTGTTCGACGTGAGCACGGTGACGCAGGAGCAGATCATCTCCTCCGTCACCGGGGCGGCGGACAACGCCGTGGCGCATCGCACGAAGGGCGACGAGGAGGCATGGCCGTGACCGGGGGCGG
>KE354230.1 GCA_000415505.1 Streptomyces afghaniensis 772 | reverse complement strand
ACCGCCCACCGACCGTCTCCTCCCCGCACCCCGTCCAGGCGGTGCTCGCCGAGGCCGACGCGCTCGCCGCGGTCGTGGACGACATCGCAGCCCGCTTCCCGCCCCGCGCAGGCGTGCTGCCCCGCACCGCGGCACCATCGCCGCCCGTCGCGCCCGACTACACGGAGGCGGTCGAGGAGGAGCAGATGCTGCTCGCGACCGCCACCGCCAACCCCGCCGACATCGAGTCCGTCCGGTGGCTACTACCCGACGACCTCACCCTGCCCTTGCACGCCGGCCTGTGGCAGTGCCTGACCGCCCTGGCGCGCCGCCGCGAGCCCGTCGACCCCGTCACCGTCCTGTGGGAGGCCCAACAGCGCGGCCTGCTCGACGACGGAAGCGAACCGGGCGAGGTGCTCCACCTGCTGGCCGAACCGACCGGTTCCGTGGAGCACTGGAGCGAGCGCGCACTGCAGCGCTCCCTCCTGGCCACCGCCGATCGCACCGGCCGGCGCATCGAGGCGTACGCCGGCGACACGGCGAACACCCCGTTCCAGCTCGTCGTCGGCGCCCGCCGCTCCCTCGCCGACATCGGCGCTGTCCGCACCCGCTGGCAGCACGCCACCGGAACGGTCCCGACGCCGCAACCGCGACCGGCGCCCACCACCCGTGCCGGCCCGCCAACAACGACGGCCGCGTACACCGGCCGCGCCGCGCGAGCAACCCGATAGCACCCCGCACACGCCGGTGGCCGGACCCGAAGGCCCGGCCACCGGCAGAAGAGACGACACCCCAACGTGACTCCCACCATCGACGCCCACGTTCGCCTCGACACCCACCCCACCCATCCAAGCGCCGTGACTGCCGTCCTGACCGGCACCCAGGCCCACGTTGCCCACCTGAGTCTGGAGGCAGCCGACTGGACCGTCGTCGCCGACAACCTCCTGGTCCTGGTCCGCATCGACCACGAGGAGCCCTACTGGGCCAAGGACGCAGCCAAGCACCTGTCCGCCGACGGCATCACCGTGGAGATCACCCCTCGGCTCCAGGAGGCCATGAACGAGGAATGGACCTGGGCGAACTATCCGATGCCGTGGTGCACCCGCAGCGAAATCCGCGAGGTCTCCAATCAGGCGCAGAAGATCCACGACGACATCCGCCACGGCCAGCTCCTCATCCACGCCCACGCCCACGACGGCCACACCACCGTCGCGGTCGGCACCTACCTCCACCGCAACGGCAAGTCCGTCTACCTCCACGGCGAGGACCACCTGCGCCAGGTCACCGACACCTTCGACTCACCCGCTGGGGCCCTGCTCGCCTTCGAGAAAGTCCACGGCGCCGAGATGCGCCCCGGCCCGGCACCCCTGACCGACACCGAACGCGCCGCTGCCGAGGCCCGCGCCCCGCTCTCCCTCACCGCAGTCAAGGCCGAACCGGCCCGTCCGGAGCCGGAGACCGTCCCGGCCTACCTGGCCGATGCCGGTGACCACGACTCGCTCCTCGACGCGTTCATCGACTCCCACAGCGAATGGGAGAAGTGGCGGACTTGGTCGGACGAGACGACCCACGCGATCCACGAGTCCCAGACCCTGCGCATCGAGCGCGTCCACGAAACGCTCGCTCACGAAACAGCGTGGACCGTGGCCGCCTACGAGACACCCGTATCCGACCGCATGTGGGTCCTCACCGCGACCGGCGCCACCCCCGCCCCGATGTTGGAGGAGCTGCTGAATCACCTCGCCGAAGGCGATGGCTGGGACGCGGCCATCAGCGCCCCGGTGGACGAGAAGATGGTCACCGTGGCCACGCAGCCCCTCTCCGATGCCGGATGGAAGCACACCGTGGACGGGCGATGGATCCGCTGGACGTCCCCCACCGGAGACGCGGGCATCCAGTTCGACGCCTTCACCGCCCAGCACCCGAGCCACAACCTGGCCACCTGGACCGTCTGGGCCGGTCCCGGCCCTGACCGGCCCACCTGGGCCGTCACCGCGTCCCCGCACACCCCGAGTTCGCTGCTGGCCGATCTCTCCGAGGCTCTCGCCCACAAAACCGGCACTCGCCACCCACAGACCGGAACCCCCGAACGCAGAACGAGCCTCGTCACCAGCCCGCCGGTCACCCCTGCGGTCGCGGCCACCCCCGCTGCCAGCCGTACACGCTGATCGTCAGCACGCAAGAGCGGGGCAACATAGCGCGGGATCGCCGATTAGCCCAACCAGCGATCCCGCACATCATTGGTAGTCCACCGCCACGCCCTACTCGCACGTCGAAAGGGGCCACCTCACGGCCACAGAGCAGCCATAGGCCGGCAGACGGTCACGCCGCCGCGTAGCTGGCCCGGAACAAATCCTGCGCCCGCTCCACGTCTCGCGGCGTACGCAGCTGCACCTCCAGATCACCCGTCCCGTGGTGACCAAGACCGGACACGTCACGGGTGAAACCCGGAACGAGGTCGACGTCCTGCGGATCGACCTTCAGGTAGACCAGCAGCTTGCTGCGCTGCGGCGGGCAGAGGCAGGCGAAGTTCCGCAGCCGCTGATAGGCCCGGTAGGTCTTGCGCTCGACGCGGTTCACACCCTCCCCGAGCCCGAGCAGTACCTCGTCGACAGCGTTCGCCAGCTCCACCATCGACGCGCCCCCGGCGCCGGCCGCCGCCCTGGCAACCGCCTGGCGGCGCGGCCGGCGTGCTACCTGCATGCCGCCGCTCACGGACGCCACGGTCTCAAGGCCGAGCAGGTCGCTGCCGAAGAGTCGGTAGCGGACCAGATCGATCGACCTCCGGTGCTCGCGCACGGCATGCACGTCGTAGCGCGTGAAGTCGCCGGCGATACAGATCAGGCGCGGTCCGCTCCACAGGACCTGGGACGCGGCCGTCACCCCGAGCCGGTCGCGGACCAGCTGCTCGAACTCGGCGCGATGGTCCATCAGCCAGGCCAGGTAGAACAGGCCCTGGTTGATGACGCCGGCGTCGACACCGCGCTTGTACTCGACGATGACCGGCGATCCGTTCTCGTCCAGCCCGAGCGATGCGGCCCCCGTGAACCGGCCCCGTGCCGTACTCGCTCGCCAGGAACCGGACACCCAGCAACGTCTCCATGTGCGCCTCGACGAGACCTTGCACCTCTGCCTCGGCCTCAGCAAGACGCGGCGTGACCTCGGTCATGCCGCTAGTCGTCGTGTCCGTGCGGAACAGCTTCAGGCCCGACACCTTCCTCTCCTCGACTCGGAGATCACCAACGCCGGTGAGGTGCGGAATTGTTTCCGCGAGAGGCTGCGGAGACGTGAAGATAATACGAGACCCTGCGTGCGGCCCAGCCGGAGAGCGGTCGCCTCTCTCGGTCACCGGGAATCTACGGCTCCCCCATGCGTCCCCCACGCCCCAGGGGACAGCATTAGGAAGCTCTGGGGCATGGCGCCGCGAGGGCTGGCCGCGGCAACGCTATGGGGCTATTCCGTCGCCGTACCATCCTTGGCGGAACGGATGTGGAGCGAGCGCAGGCCGGACCTGGAGAGCAGATCCGGCCGGCTGATGGCGCTGTTCTTCTGCGCGAAGGTCGCAGGGCCACACGTGCACCCCGGGGATCCCGGGCTGGAGCCGGCCGGGAAGGAAGCCGCGCGGCTCATTGCTGAGCTTCACAACTTTGAACGACGGCCCCGCGGCAGCTGCCCGGACTGACCGTCATCAGCCCTCTGGCCAGCCGTCCAACGAGAGGATCGGGCCCCCGTCCAAGTACCGCTTGACCGCGACCAGGGTGGTGTGTGTAAAGGGTTGCGGAAGGTCGTCCGGAGGCACCCAGGCGATGGTGTCGTGCTTGTGCGGCTCCGCATTGCGGGGAGTACCGCTCCACTGGTCGGTGTGGAAGACCAGGGCCATGAACATCCCTGGGGCCTCCGCTCCCCAGCAGCCATGGACGACGTGGACGAGGCGCAGGTCCGTCTCGGCGACGACGACGCCCGTCTCCTCCTTCAGTTCTCGTACCGCAGTCGCGGTGATCGGTTCCCGGGGTTCGCCCTTCCCGCTGGGGACGTCCCATTCGCCAGGCGCGAAATCCAAGTGGCTGCTCCGCCGCAGGATGAGGAGTCTGCCGTTGTCAGGATCCGTGACGAGAACAGCAGCGATGAGCCGCGTCGTCATCGGTTCACTCTTCCACCGAGCCGTCGGCTGATCGGACTCAGTCAATCGCCTTCCTCCAAACGATCTCAAAGCGTGGGAGCGATACACCCAGCTCATGAGCTCGGTCAGTCTGCCGCAGAAGCCGAATGATGCGCCTCAATATTTCACGGCGCGAACGCCCGGTGGTCGCTCTTCATTACCAGCCCGCGCCCTGGTCATGGGCCCTTGACTCGAATGCTGCCCCTTTCGGCGGGATACCCAGCCTTCCCACGCATAGACCGCCCCGGCCGATCCGCGAGAAACGCCTCACCGGACAGGACCGTGCGCCCACTTCCTCACCATCCAGTTGCTACCGAACCTTCGGAGCGATCGACCCCGGGATGAGGCACGGCCCCGTCACAACACCATCGGACGCCAAGGACCTCCACCTCAGCAGGAGATCAGGGAAACGTCTTTGAGCCATAACTTTCGCGCCAGCTGCTCTAATCTGCGCCCATCCGCTGCCATGGCGGCCACACGAACTGGGAACGGTCACCCGAGAGCGGCACGCCAGCCATCGCAGGCTGCCCCTCACCGCATCCATAAATAGCACACCAGTTCGGGTCCTGAGTGATTGTCAGTGCCGTGTCCTAGCTTGAAATCGCAACGCGAGACCGGGAATTGGGGGAAGACCTGGTGATCTTTGAAGAGCCGTCCGCAATCTACGAAAGCATCACGTCGCGGATGCGAGCCCTGGCGGTGGTCTACCCGGTGCTGGCCTTGGATGCCAGCAAGGCCAAGAAGGAGCGCGGGTGGGACCGGTACCGCATGGCTGAGCTGGCCTTGGCCGCGATTGACTTCGTAACGCTGCGCACCGACATGCGGGCAGCCGTGCGGCAGGAGACGGTCGTGGAACATGTAGCCGAGTTCGCCGCACTGCAGCAGTCGGGCCGGACTGGGGAGGAGTACCGGGCAGTCGCCCGCTGGGTGACCGAGCGGCTGATCAACACCGAAGAACGCGACCGCGCTTTCCGTCACGACGTCGGGTACGTGACAGACAACGGGTTCGAGACGCGCGAGGCATCTTTCCAGATCCTCAAGGAAGTCCCTGATCACGTGGGGCAGGCAGCTCTCATCGCCACGGACGCGGCGATCACCGTGCTGGTGCATGCGATCGACGTCGATATTGCCTCGGAACAGATCGCCGCCGAAGCCAAGCTGGAAGCTCTGCTCAAGCGTTCACGGATCAGCGAGGCGTGGCAGGCCGCGCACAACGCACGGATCCAGAGCGTCCGGTACGCCAAGGACATCCATGGGCGCATCGAAGCCATGAAGCGCAATGTGCGGGCTGTGGACTGGGACACGGAAGTCAGGGACACGGTCGATGAGGCTTTGGAGCACGTGCGCAGCCGGTCCGCGGCCGAGACGAAGCACAAGGAGCGGGTCAACCAACTACTGGAAGCCACCGCCGATGAACGCAAGCGCAGACAGCTGCAAGACCTGGAGGCGCTCATCCACGAGTGCTGGCAACGTCATGCGGTACTGATTGACATGCTGATGACGGTCGGTCCGGAGTTCCGGCGGCAACAGGACCGTCAGGTGTTCGTGGCTCCGGCGATTCACACGCGCGTACATCTACATGAGCAGCTCCTTCAGCCGGTGCTGGAACTCTCACTTGACGCGTGCTTGGGCCCCTTGGAGGCGTTCACTCGTGCCGTCATGGGGCCCGTGCGTCCTCGTGTGATGTACCTGCCCGACTTTCTGGAAGGGCTCACCAGGGTCGCGGAGGAGGCCGGCGGGGAGCTGGTGCCGGTTCAGAACGAGTACGACTGGTCGGAGATCGACGGCCCTCCCGCTTTCAGCGAAGAGCAACACTACGCGGTGGACGCGCTGCTGGCTGCCATCACGGAACAGGGCGTGCGGCTCTCGACCCTGCTGGCGGCCGCACGCCAACCAGGCCCGGGCACAGGACCGGAATCAGGCACCGACGAGTTGCTCACGCTTCGCACCCAGCAGCTCTTCCGGCTCATTCCGGTGCGCCAACTCGTCGATGGTGAAGCTGCCGTGGTGGCCGTCGACGACGGCACAGTCCTGGATGACGTCCTCTTTGGCGGCAGCGACTTCCTCCTGGTCCGCACCGGGGGCGTCGGTCCCTCGTAGGAGTCACAGACGAACGCGCCACTGCCCCCTTTCCCAGCACCGCGCCGCCCGCAAGGCCCTGACGCCCACCAGCTTGATCAGGAGAGTGCGTGAACCGTCACGAGGATGCTGCCGAGGCTGCCCGGATGGTCGCCTTCGCCATGGCCCGCCGCAAAGCGCCCGCTCGCTCTGGCGACTACGCCCGACTCGTCCAACGCTTCGACACTGAGCCGGACTTCGCGCAGGTGGTGCGCAAGGTCGCCCAGGGATTCGACCTGACGGTGCTGGAAGTTCATCCCATGACCGGGTTGGTCCTGGGCACCACGCCCGAGACCGACTTCGCGGTGTCCGTCTCCGACCTCGTCCCGCAGACCCCCGATCGCCCCCTGTACCTGCTGGCCCAGCTGACCATCGCCGCCATGGTCTTCCCCCGTCCCGAAGACCTCGACGATGACGAGCATGTCGGCCGGATCTCAGTCAAGCAGGTCGATGAAGAGGTCCGGGTCCTGGCGTCGGCCATCGAACGCCGCCTTGCACAGAGTGACGGAGATGTTGATCCACCCTCCGATCAGCCGGGGCTGGAAGGACTGTGGCGGGCCTACCTGCGCCGCAACGCCACGGGAAAGACGCAGACCGACAGGGCCCCACGAGCCTCGACGAGAGCCCTGGTGAAAAAGGCGTTCGCGCATTTGGAGAGTCACGGCTTCCTACGCAAGGTCAGCGACGAAGATGCCGGCACCTATGTCACCAACGTCAAGTACCGACTGCAGATCCGCGACCAGGCCGCGCGCGACATGCTGGAGGAACTCGCAGCACTGGGAGTCGCAGCCCTCCCCACGGACGGCGCACCCGACCACGACCAGCCATCACCGGACGACCCCCCGTCGCCGACCGAGGACACGCCGGTAACCGACCTGTTCAGCTGACCGCCCTCCTGCAAGGACCTCTTTCATGTATGAGCTCAATCGCATCCTGCTGCGAAACTTCGGGCCACGAGATGCCCGCTACGAGGACGTACCCCTGGACTTCTCCGGCGCCGGCGCCGAAGTGGAGGCCGCCTCGCTGATCCCCGACGCTGGACACGTCGCCCAGCGCCCGGCACCCGCCAGCCTGGTGATGCTGCAGAACGGCGGCGGCAAAGGCGTCTTACTGACCGGCATCACCTGCACCACCATCCCCTACCGCCACAGCGATCTGGAGACGCTACGCAACTTCACCGTCTCAATGGCCCAGCCATCGCACGTGGTACTCGAATGGGCCGACGCACGCACCGGACGCCTGCTGGTCACCGCACAGGTCCTGGCCCCCGAACACGACGGCAAACTGCACCGCTGCTTCTACAGCTTCCACCCTTCCGCAGCCCTGGACGCCGACCGGCTTCCCTTCCACCGTGAAGGCCACTGGACCCCGTACGAGGACTACTGCGCCGAACTGCGCGACTGGGAAAAGCGAGTGGAAGCGCTCGAACTGCACATCATCGAAGGCCAGGAGAAGTGGGAGAAACACCAGCGCGGCCTCGGCCTGCAACCCGAACTCTTCGACGTGCAGCGCAGGATGAACGCCAAGGAGAGCGACGCCGCCGCAGCCTTCACCACCAACACCGCCGGCGCCTTCGTCGAATGGCTACTGCGCAAGGCCACAGACGATGACCGGTACACCGAACTGGGCACGGCCTTCCACGGTTATGCCGCTGCACACGACGAACGCGCCCTGTGGGAAAGAGAGCGGCAGTTCGCGGTGGAGATGCAGCACGCATGCGAGGACGTCGCCAGCCTCCACGACACGCTCAACCGGCACGCCGGTGCAGCCAAGAACGCCGAAAGGGACCTCGTTCACCTCACCTCCGCGATCCGGGCACGTCACGCCGCCCTCACCGCCACCGAGGCCGAGAGAAACACCACCCTCAAGGACACGCACCGCGCGCTGGAAGCCGCGAAGCGCACCAGCGAACTCGCCCACTCCCGCGTCCAGCACGTACAGGCGTGTTCCCACACCCTCGAACTGGACGAGATCACCGCCCAAGTGCAGGAAACCCAGAAGAACAGGCAACAGGCGCAAGATGAGAGGACGGCGTGGGCGAGCGTCCCGATCGCGCTGCGTCACACACAGACCCTGGACAACAACAACCGTGCCCAGCGGGCCCTCGTCCAGGCCGAACTAACCGCCGCCCCCTTCGTCCAAGCCCTCGACGCCGCAGCAGCAGCGCTGCGCGCGGGCTATACCCGGGCAGAGAAAGAGGCCCGCGACACGATCCGCACGCACAAAGACACCACAGCCGAGACGCAGAAGCAGATCGAACAATGGCGTACCCGCAGCAACAAGCTACTCACTGCGGCAGGCGCTGCCCAGGAGGAGACCCGCACCCTACAGAAGCAGACCGACGCCTTCGCATTACGCCTGAACGCCGCCCGGGAACGTGATCTCCTTGCCCCGCAAGAAAGCGCCGCCGATGCCGCCGCCCGCACCCAGGATCACGCACGCCACAGCAAGCAGCTGCTGCGTGAAGCCGACCAGGTCCGCAAGAGCGTCCGAACCGAACGGGACCGCGCCCACACCGCACTGGCGGAGCAACAAGCACTGGCCTGGTCCGCGCGTGCGGCCGCGACGGCAGCGGACGAGGAGACCAGCCAACTGCGAGCTCAGGCTGTAGCCATCCGCAGCAACCCGCTGTGTGCCGAGCTATTGGAAGCCAACAGCGACGAGCTCGGCGCCGGCGACGCATTGCGCTGGCTGGGTGACCATGCCGGCGCTCTGCACCAGCTCGCCGAGCGTCGCACCGGCGGCCTCGAGACCGCACTGACACGCAAGCACATCGACCTGCAGAACGATCAGGATCTCCTCTCCCTCCTCGACACCAGCGAGGGCCTGCTGCCTGCCGCCGAAGAGGTACGCGACCTGTGCGGCCAACTGTCGGACCACGGGATCCACGCGGTGCCCGGCTGGCAGTGGATGCGCGACAACGTCCCGACCACGGAGCGCCAGCAGGTCATCAGTACACACCCCGACCTGGTCGGCGGGATCATCGTGGGCGGTCTCGACGGCTTGGACACAGCCCAGAGCATTGTGGAGCGCCTTCGCCCCCTGCCCTCCGCGGCCGTCACGGTCGGCACCGGAGAACGGATGCTGAGCACCCAGGCAGCGTCCGATGGCGGACGATTCGTAG
This sequence comes from Streptomyces afghaniensis 772, assembly GCA_000415505.1. Classification (GTDB taxonomy): domain Bacteria; phylum Actinomycetota; class Actinomycetes; order Streptomycetales; family Streptomycetaceae; genus Streptomyces; species Streptomyces afghaniensis. The sequence continues at coordinate 19,500 of KE354230.1, read as the reverse complement.
TCGAACCTACCCCCGCCCTCCACGACGAAGAAGCCGCCGCGCACGAGCGCGCTGCGGTCGACGCCCGCATCACCGAGGTCACCCGCGAGTTGAACTTGCTCGGACAGCGCATCACCGCTGTACGAGACCTTCTGCGCCAGATCGCGAACTGGCGTGATGCCTGCGGTATGCGGACTGTGTCCGACCTGCTTGGCCAGCTGGAACTGCTGGAGACCTCTGCTGAAGAGGCCGAGACCGCACTGGCCTCAGCCCGCACCGCAGCAGGTGAGCAGGAGACTGCGCTGGAGGTCGCGGAGGACGAATGCGAACGCCGTACCGAAGGTCTTGAGACCGCGCAGAGGATCGCCGAGGATCTGGCTCGCCTGGCGGAGGAGGAGACCGCTGCCGATCAAGCACGGGCCCGTATCAAGGCCCTTACCGGCGAGAGGGCCGCCCGCACCAACGAACTCGAGTTGCTGGCGGGCCAGATCGACCAGGCGGGTGAGGAGATCCTGTATCTCGCGCGCGCCATCGAATCAGCCGAGCAGGCCGCAGACCGATACGCCCGGGCGCGCGAAGAGATCACCAGCACGTCCCAAGCGCAACAGGCACACGACACCTCCAACGCAACCGTGTTGCCCCTCCCCTCTCTCCAGCATCGCTATCAGCAAGCGCAGGACGAACTGAGGGGGGTTGAGGTCGGCGAGGACCAGCAAGTGCGCGCCACGGCCGCGCAGAAGGCTCTGCTCGCGAGCCAGGAAGAATGGAACAAAGTCCCCGAACAGGTACGAGGTCTGGCCATGGCCCACAGTCGCGACGGACGAGCCGGTGACCCCGTTCAACGCGACGCCATTCTGCGCGCCCTGGCCGCCAAGATCGACTCCTGCGACGTGGCCCTTCAGCGACTGCGGGATCAGTCGAGCCGTCTTGCGGAGCGCTCCAAGCATCTCACCCCGGCAGTCTCGCTGAACGACGAAGACGCCGCAGCCTGGACACCGACCACCGTTACTGAGGCCCGCGAGCTGGAGGCCCGGGCCACGGGCGAACTCGACACGGCTCAGGACAAGGAACGTCTTGCCGCTGCAGCCTTCAACGCCGCCCGCCGCGATCAGGCCAGTTCCACCAAGGAGCTTGCGGCATTCGACCGTATCCTGCCGGTGCTGGAAACCGCTGTCCACGGCCTAGCCGTCCCTCCGGACCGGGAGCCCTACGACGGCACTGCGGAAGCAGCCGCATTCGCCGCTCGACAGGTGACAGCCGCACACACCACGTGCCGGGACGCAGCCCGCCAGACAGAGCGAAGCCTGGAAGGAAGCGTCAGCCGGCTCAAAGAAGTACCCGCCGATGTCCGATTCGAAGGACTCGACATCCCGCTGCGTACGCAGATCTCCGCCCTGGACAGCCGCCACATCCCAGCAATGGCTGCCACCTGGACCGATGCACTGACCTCTCGCATCGCAGCCCTGAACTCAGATCTCGAAGGCATGGCCAAGGCCCGCGAGGCCCTCGCCTCACAACTCAGCGGCCACGTCACCGACCTCCTGCAGCGCCTCGACCAGGCCAGTCGCTTCTCCGCCTTCCCTGAGGGGGACGCTCCCTGGTCCGGACAGAAATTCCTCAACATCCGCTACAAGAAACCGGATCTCACTGCCCTAGCCGCCCAGATGCACGAATCCGTCGATGCACTGGCCGGCAATCAACGCACTCGCAAGCTCAAGGGCATCGACGTCGTCATGCGCTGCCTCGTAGCAGCCGTCCCCCGCGGATTCACCGCCGAGGTCATGAAGCCCAACGCCTCCCAACACCTGGACCGCGTCCCCGTCGAGGAAATGAGCCGCGTCTTCTCCGGTGGCCAAGAACTGACCGGGGCCATCCTCCTGTACTGCGCACTCGCCGCACTCCGTACTTCACCCGGACCTCGCAGCCGCACCCGCAACGGCGGACTGCTCCTGCTCGACAACCCCATCGGCCGGGCCAACGCCGGGTACCTCGTCGACATCCAGATGGAGATGGCTGCCGCCCTCGGAATCCAGCTGATCTACACCACCGGACTGAGTGACGAGGACGTCATTTCGCGCTTCCCCATGCGCATCCAGCTCCGCAACGACGCCGAGGCCCGAAGCGGCCTCTCCCTCATCCGGCTCGATGAACAGGTACGCAACGCTCTCATCCCCGCCCCCGTATCACCCCAGACCAAGACGTCCCGGAACCCGTCGGTGTCCTCACCTCCGCCCGGCTGTACAGGAAGCAGGGCGACGCTCAATGACCCCGCCCACGGGGCAACTCCAGGTGCCGCTCTCCCCCGCAGCAGCACAACTCAGCGCCGCGCTCCAGGCCCGCACCGACCGCGTCACGGTCGGCCGGGCCACCCTCATCGAGGCATTCCGCGACGCTCTACCGGGCGCCGCCAGCGGCGAGAACGCACGCAGCACGCTGGCCACGCTCCTGTACGAAATCGCCGAACACGGCATCATCAACCTGCCCACCTCCCGCACCAAATGGGACGCCGGCCGCCCAGCCCTTCCGGAACAGCTCCGGATCCCCACCGCGCCGCCAGCGAAATCCGCCACCCCACGCCAGCATGCATCATGGCGGCCAGAGCTCAACTGGGCCTACGACGCCCGGTTGACCGTGTCCCAGACCGAGGACCTCCTCGCCTGCAACCGCTGGTTCCGGGATACCCACGACCAACCAGACCGACGCGCTCCCCTCCCCCTACGCGAGCGCTCATACGAGATCTTCCGCTACGAAAAGCGCCTCGACACCCTGATCACCGGAGCACTCTTCGCCCCTGGCAGACTGACCCTCGAACAGCTCTCCACCTACCGCGAACCGCCACCGCTGGCCCACCGCAGGCTCAGCGACGGCGACACCATGCTCGTAGTGGAAAACAGCGACACCTACGCCACCTTGCACAACCTACTCAAGGCCGCCCCCGGCCCCATCGGATACATCGCCTTCGGCTCCGGAAGAGCCTTCGAAGCATCCGTAGAAAACATCGCTGATCTCCCTGGCATCCACCGCATCGTCTACTACGGCGACCTCGACGCCGAGGGCATCGCCATCCCAGCCAGAGCCTCAATCAACGGCGTCCAGCACGGACTGCCACCTATCGAACCGGCGACGGGGCTGTACCGCCTGTTGCTCGCCCGCGAACCCAACGCCGGCGACATCATCGCCAACGACCGGGCCCACAGCCTGACGGCATGGCTCCCCGAGGAACTCCGGCAGGCAGCGCACGTCCTGCTGACCAAAGGGCAACGCATCGCGCAGGAAGCAACCAACCGGAACGAACTCAGCGTCGATCCAAACTGGCGATGGTGAACCTCCCCCTCGGCAATTGTTCGCCGTGACTCTCGCTGGTGGGGCTTCGCATGGGCCTGCCTCCTTGCGCAGGGGCCGTCCTACGGACTGGGGAGGCAGTTTTTACGTGGTGTGCGCGGTAGCTTCGTCGTCGCTCTGACCAGGTAAAAGTTCAGCGAGCGACCATGGGAGGACGGTGAGGTCGGCGACAGACTGGGGAAGCCGCGGATAGCGGTTCAGCTGGCGCATCTTCTGCATCAGGGCGAAGCCGTCCTCCGCTGCGACGAATCCCGCTTTCACGGCAAGCTGCATCACGTCGAGCGTCTCCGCCGTCATGATGCCCTGCCCAATCGCATACTCCAGAGCGGATTTATCGTCCGATATCCACCATGCACCGGAGAACTGGGGCCAGCGTTGGATGATGTGGCAGGTCTCGGCCTCGCCGAGGTGCTGCAGGTACCGGTCGGCTTGGCCGCCGAACACGGCTGTGCGAAGGTGCCCGACGTTCTCAACGTCATCCGGAGCCGTTACTCGGATTGCTTCGCCGAGCCAGCCCTGCTGTCTCAGGTCGTGAAGAGCGGGCAGCTGTTCGGCCGATTTGCGGGCCTCCCGCGACACAGCCGCGGTCCACTTGCCGCGGCCGGCCAGGACCGCGCGAAGCAGATCGAGGCGTTCAACAGCGGCGAAGTTGCACAGGACGGTGTTGTCCGGGAACAGGAAGTCGCTCATGCTGTACCGCCGTTGTCCTGTCCGGACGCTAACTGGTCTCTGAGCTCGTCGACATCAACGCCGAGTAGCGACGCGTACGGACGCAAGGTTGCCTTGCCGGCCTCATAGGCAGCGCGCGTGTCGCGTACAAGAAGTCCGGGGAGCCTTTTCTCCTGCGAGACCGCGACTTGCCGGTCGAGTTCTTCCACGCGGTCAGCGACGACTGCGGCCTCTCGCACGGTCATGCGCTTGTAGTAGTCGCAGGCGCCGGCGTCGATCACACGAAGCGTGAGCAGTCTGTAGGCCAGGGTCGCAGGGCTGACCATGAAGTCGCAGCAGAGCGCGGCAAAGCTTTCCCGGGTCAATTTCACTGCACCGACTGCTTCGCGCAGCGTTTGCTCGGGCAAGAGAAAGACGGAAGCGAAGGCGTTGGCTCGCTGCTCGCTCGGGTCGATCTTCTGCGCCCGTTCGAAGATATCGCGATCGAGGTGGATGTCCTGGTCGTCGTCGGCGAGAAGGTGCCCGAGTTCGTGCGCGAGAGTGAAGCGCTGACGTGCCGGGTTAGATGTCGTAGTCAGGAGGATGAGCTTGGCACCTTGGCCCGTGGCAGCGAGGCCGTCAAAACCGTCGCCCAGCGGCTCGACAGCCACATCGGCCCCGAAGACCGCCTCAATCAGTTCCGGCAGGCCGCCCTGGACCACCAATCGTCCCTGGAGCTCCACCGCCCTCCGAGCTGATTTCGCCAGCGCCTCTCCCTGGGCAGCGTAGGTACTGCCAGCAGGCGCTGCCGGGGAGACGGGCCGCCAGGGCTGCGTATAGCCGAGCTTGCCCAGGTCGGCGCGTCGGGCAACGTAGTCCCGAGCGGCTGCCAGTGCCTCGGCCGCCTTTCCAGTGGTCGTTCTCGCTGCCACGGCCAGTGGGGGCTCGGCTCCGGTGAGCAGCCAGTCCATGGAGACGTGGAATTCATCGGCAATGACCGCGAGATCAACAGTTGAGAAGGGGCTCGTGCCGCTGAGGCACTCACGGAACTGCTCGGCGTCGAGGTCGGCCTGGTCGGCGAAATCGTGGAGGCTCAAGCCCGACTGGTCGATCAGGCTTCTCACGCGATCGGAGATGCTGGACACCAGTGGACAGTAGTCCGCCATCTGCCCAGTTCTCAAGGCGCATGGCAGACGATCCCAAGGTGTCGAACCTGTACTACTCCCCAGCCGGGGACACCAGCTTCAACTGGAGGGTCGCAATTGACCCGAGATCGAGCGGAGCCCGGTCCCAGGAGCCCGTGGCTGCCAACGTCTCCCGGGACAGCCTGTAGGGGCCTCCTGCACCCGGCTGACCAGCGCTGTCAGCGAATTCGCGCGACTCGAAGCAGGCCGCACCCAAGGTCGTAGATACTGGTGCTTTCGTGATCCTCCAGCGCCTCGTGGCGGCGCGAAGCGCAAAGGGGATCTCAGTCCGGCAATGACGGCATCGGTGAAGGAGTCTGCCCAGGTGGCGACCGCTACGGAGCATCCGCAGGGATCAGCGAGCAGTACCGCGAGCGCGACTGCCCTTCCACCGGTCCCGGAGCCCGGGCAGGTCGTCAAGGTCCGGGGCTCGACCTGGGCGGTGTCTGATGTCCGTAAGCAGGGGCTTCCACGTAGCCCCGCAGATGAGGGCGTGCCGGGCCTTACACATGTGGTCAGCCTGCAGTCGCTGGACGAGGACCGGCTCGGGCAGGAGCTGACGGTGGTCTGGGAGCTGGAGGTCGGGCACACTGTCGCCCCGAATCAGGGGCTGCCGGAGACCGTGCGGGCGGAGGCGTTCGACGATCCGAACACCCTCGCCGCGTTCGTGGACGCAGTCCGCTGGGGTGCGGTCACCTCGGCGGACGCGAACTCCTATCAGGCTCCCTTCCGCAGCGGCGCGAATGTGGAGGCGTACCAGCTGGTGCCGCTGAGCCGGGCCCTTCAGTCGTCGCGTACGAACCTGCTGCTCGCGGACGATGTCGGCCTGGGCAAGACCATCGAGGCCGGGCTCGTCGTGCAGGAACTGCTGCTGCGGCACCGTGCGCGGTCCGTGGTGATCGTCTGCCCGCCGAGTCTGTCGTTGAAGTGGCAGGACGAGATGCGGGAGAAGTTCGGCCTCGACTTCGTGATCGTCAACAGTGAGCTGATGGCGAAGGTGCGGCGGAGCCACGGGCTGAACGCCAACCCGTTCCGGCTCTTCCCACGCGTGATCGTGAGCATGGCGTGGCTGCCGTCACTGCGGGCGCAACGCCTGCTGCGCGACGTTCTGGCCGATGTACGCAGCGCGGGCACGGCCAAGCGCTACGCGTTCGACGTGCTGGTGGTCGACGAGGCGCACCATGTGGCGCCGGCCAGCCCGACGACGGCGCCAGGGCAGCGCGGCTACGCGGTGGACAGCAAGCGGACCACCGCAACGATGAAGCTTGCGGAGGCGTGCGAGCACCGGCTGTTCTTGAGCGCAACGCCGCACAACGGCTACTCGGAGTCGTTCACCGCCCTGTTGGAAATGATCGACAGCCGCCGGTTCACACGCGGTGCGGACATTGATGAGCGTGCCCTCAAGGAGGTGATGGTGCGGTGGCTGAAAACCGACCTTCCAGGCAAGGGGTTCAAAACCCGGGAGCTGAAGACTCTCCCCTTCACGCCGTCGGAGGAGGAGCAGCAGCAGTTCGCGCGACTGGAACGGTTGCTGGCGGAAAGCGCCCGGGCGAACGGTAAGGGATCGGGCGGCGACATCGTCGCGATGCTGTTGAAGAAGCGCTTCCTGTCCAGCCCGTGGTCGTTCGCCCGCACCCTTGAGCTCTATGAGGGCGCGGATGGCGGTGACCGCCAGCTGCGGGTGGACGACGAAGACGAGTACTACACGGAGGTGCTGGGCAGCGGTCAGTCGGACGAGGAGGAGGGTGCTGCCGAGCACCCCGAGTTCACTGCGCTGCGTCACTCCAAGGGCTCGGACCCTCTGGTCACGGCCACCCGTAGCGAGATCGCCTCACTCATCGAGTGGGGGCGCAGGTACGAACACAAGCCGGACTCGCGGCTGGAGGAACTGCTGACCTTCCTCAACGCCGTCTGCCGGCCGGACGGCACCCACTGGACCAACGAACGCGTCGTGGTGTTCACGGAGTACGCGGCCACCCTTGAATGGATCGAACGCGTCCTGCGGCAGCGCGGCTACAAGGACGTGCTGGAGGTCATCCAGGGTTCAACCCCGACCGAGGAGCGGGAGAAGATCCGCGCCCGTTTCACCGAGAGCCCGGACAAGCACCCGGTCCGCGTTTTGCTCGCCACCGACTCCGCCGGCGAGGGCATCGACCTGCAGACCCACTGCCATCGCCTGGTCAACTTCGACATTCCCTTCAATCCGTCCCGTCTGGAGCAGCGCATCGGCCGGATCGACCGGTACGGACAGACGGAGGTCCCGAAGATCTTCCACTTCGTACCGGTCTCCGGCTCCACGACATACGACGCGGACATGAAGTTCATGGGGATCATCGCGACCAAGGTCGGGCGGGCCACCGAGGACCTCGGCAAGGTCAACCAGGTCATCGACGCCGAAGTGCAGGAGCACTTCGCTCCCACTCGTACAGCGCGCAAGTCCCGGCTGACGGCCCCGGACGACGGCAACGAGGTGATCACCCGCGTGCTGGCCGGCGGGATGGAGCTGAACCGCCAGCTCACCCGGCTGTCGGAGACGTACAACGAGCACAAGGCCGCCATGCATCTCACGCCCGCCAACGCCCGCCGGGTAGTGGACACCGCGCTTACCCTCACCTCCCAGCCCCCGCTCGTCGAGATTGGCGACGACCGCACCGAGGCACAGGTCTTCGAGATTCCGAACCTCGGCCGCTCCTGGCAGCCGGTCTTGCGTGGCCTGGACACCCGCCTGGAGCCGGGTGCCCCGCGCCCTATCACCTTTGACGACCAGGCGGCCCAGAAGCGCACCGACCTCGTCCATATCCACCTCGGGCACGCCCTCATGCAGCGCGCCACCCGCACCTTGCGCTCCGCGCTGTTCAGCACGGACTCCCCCGTACACCGGGTCACCGCCGTCATCGCCCCCGGCCTCCCCGAGTCCTGTGTCGCCGCCGTCTCCCGGCTCGTCCTGGTCGGACGCGGCGGGCTGCGCCTGCACGAGGAGGTGTTCCTCACTGGCGTCCGGCTGCGTGGTCAGGCCCTTGCCGAGTCCAAGGTCGAGCAGGTCCTCGACGAGACCCTCGACTCCGCTGATCTGCTCCTCGCCGATGAGAAGGTGCGTGCTCACCTCGCCGAGCAGTGGAACGACGACGGTTCCCGGTTGCGTACACGCCTGCTGACCGCGATGGAACGCAAGAGCGCCAGCCGTCAGGAGAAGGTCACCGAGGCACTCACGCAGCGCCGGGACTCCGATATCAAGCGCGCCCACGAGATCTTCGGCGCCTTCCGGCTCAACCTGCGCGAGTCCCGCGACCGCCTGGAGCAGGCCATCCGTGCCGAGGAAGAGCTGCTGTTCACCGACGACCAGCAGAAGCAGCGACGCCGAGACCTGCACCACATGAACGAGCGCCTGGACAGCCTGGACGACGAGGAAGCGCGCGAGATCGCCTCGATCCAGGAGCGCTACAGCGACATCAGACCCTACGTATCCGCCGCCGCGGTCGTGTTCGCCCTCACCCCCGAAGACGCGAAGAACGGAATGGTCAAGGCATGAGCCGCCGCTACCCCCCGACCGCCGCCGACCTGCACCGCGCCTGGCTCGAACTCGTCGACACCGACGGCCCCTTCCTCGCCATCCCCGCCCTGGAACGCGTCTACCGCGAAGGCATTCCCCAGCCCGACTCCCGGGCGCTCGACGCCATCAAGGACGCCAAGCCCGCCTTCGAGAAGGCATGGGAGAACTGGGACGAGCACCCGGGCGACGAAGCCGCCCTCGACCTGTACCGCGAGGCCCGCGACACCTGGGTCGATCTCGTCCTGCGCCAGGGGCTGCGGTGGGGCGCCTCCTACACCGTGCCCGCCCCAGCCGCAGCCGAGGTCCACTCACCCGATTACACCGTCACCGTGCGCGCCGACGGTGCCCTCGTCCACGGAGACACGACCGGGGCCCTCGTCCTGGTCACCGACCCTACGGACTCCCTGCGCGACCCACTCACCGACGGCTGGTCGGCCAGCCCCATCGACCGCATGGAGGAGCTGCTGCGCGCCTCCGACGTCCCCGTCGGCGTCGTCACCGACGGCCGCTGGTGGGCAATCGTCAGCGCCCGACCGCAGACCATGGTCGCCTCCGGCATCGTCGACGCCCAGACCTGGATCGAAGAGCCCCAGACCCGCAACGCCTTCATCGAACTCCTCCAGCGCCGCCGCCTGGTCGGCGGCAAACAGCAGGACCGGCTGACAGAACTCTTCGGCGAGTCCGTCACCGCCGCCGAGAAGATCACCGAAGCCCTCGGCACCCAGGTCCGCCGCGCCGTCGAACTCATCGTCCAGGCCCTGTCCGAAGGCGCCCTGGACGCACAGCGACGCGGAGAGCCCGACCCGCTGCCGACGGCAAGGGGCGAGGTCTACGAGGCCGCCGTCACCGTCATGATGCGTGTCGTCTTCCTCCTCTTCGCCGAAGAACGCGGACTGCTGCCCCAGAGCCGCCTCTTCGCCATGGGATACGGCATCAGCGACGAACTCGACCTCCTCGACGCCCGCGAGAAGGAGGAGGGTGAACAGGCCCTCGACGCCACGTTCCTGACCTGGCACCGGCTCCTGGCCACATCCCAGGCCCTGTACCGGGGCGCGAGCTTCGAGGACCTGCGCCTGCCCGAGTACGGCGGCTCCCTCTTCGACCCTGCCCGCTTCCCCTTCCTCACCGCCTGCGACTCCCAGGACACTCTGGCCATCACGGTCAGCGACCGCGTCATGCTCGAAGTCCTGCGCGCCGTTCAGATCGCCCAGCTTCCCGGCGGAGCACGACGGATCTCCTTCCGCGACATCGACGTCGAACAGATCGGCTACATCTACGAGGGCCTGCTCGGTTACTCCTGCGACCCCGCCGAAGAGATCATCGTCGGCCTCACCGGCAGCGCGGGGTCCGAACCCGAGATCCCCCTCGCCACCCTCGAAGAACTCAGCCAGGCCAAGCGCACCGACACCGCACTGGCCGACGCGATCCTCGTCTGGGTCAAGCAGCACCAGCCGGCCGCGAAACCGTCCAGCAAGGCCGCCCTCACCAAGGGGCTGAAGGCGGGCGAGACGCTGGATGACACCGAGATCGCCCTGCGCGACGTCACCGACGACCCGGGCCTGCGCGACCGGCTCCGCCCGTTCATCGGCATCATCCGCCGCGACCTGCGCAACCGGCCACTGGTGGTGGAGCCCGGCGGTGTTCTACTGGTGGAGACCCCCTCGCGCGCTTCGGCCGGTGCGCACTACACGCCCCGCTCGCTGGCCGAGGAAGTCGTCCGGTACGCGCTGGAACCTCTCGTCTACTCGCCCGGACCACACCAGACCGCGGACCAGGACGCGTGGCGGCCGATCGACTCCGACCAGATCCTCGACCTGCGCATCGCCGACATCGCCTGCGGCTCGGGCGCCTTCCTCGTGGCCGCGGCACGGTACCTCGCCGACCGGCTCGTCGAGGCATGGCAACGAGAGCGCGTGGCGTACGGAAGGACACCGCACGACCTGCACGTCCACGCGATAAGGACCGTCGTCGCGACCTGCCTGTATGGCGCCGACATCAACGGCATGGCCGTGGAGATGTGCAAGCTGTCGCTCTGGCTGGTGTCGCTGGACCCGAAGCTCCCGTTCTCCTTCGTTGATGACAAGGTGCTGCACGGCAATGCATTGCTCGGCCTGACCGATGCCGACCAGCTGCGCCGCCTCCACATTGACCCCGCCGCGGCTGGCAACCAGCTCAGCGTCTTCGCCTTGGACGTGGACGACATCCTCAACCAGGCTGGTCGCCTGCGCCGCCAGCTCGCCACCGAGGTCGACGACAGCGACCCGCAGCGCTCGGCCGCTACGAAGCGGCGGCAATGGCGCCGATACCAGGAGCTAACGGCGCAGCTCACCGATGTTGCGGATGGGGTGATCGCGGCCGGGCTACGGTGGGGCGGAAAGCCCGGAAAGCAATTGAAAGCCGCATACGAGAACCTGCGCATCGCAGTGGAAAGCGCGTATCCGGCGGATGCCGGGGAGGCAGACCGGACGATGCTCGACGGGATCAAGAAGGCTGGGCTCACCCCGACAGTAACCACGGACTACGAGCGGTGGAAGCCGCTGCACTGGATCCTAGCCGTGCCGGACGTGATGGAGCGGGGTGGGTTCGACGCAGTCATCGGCAACCCACCATTCCTCGCTGGTTCCGACATCACGGGGGCAATGGGTACAAACGTCCGGGATTGGCTCGTTGAGGTATGCGCATCCGGTTATCGCGCAAACGCCGACGTGGTCGCATACTTCTTCCTTCGCGCGGAAAAACTCCTTACCTCGACAGGGGGGCTTGGGCTCATCGCAACCAACAGCATCGCCCAAGGGAAGAGTCGCGAGGTAAGCCTCGACAGAATGAGTTCTAGCGGCTTTACCATCACTCGGTCCATTCAAAGTCGACCATGGCCTGCCGTGAGCGCCAGTCTGGAGTATGCGGCTGTTTGGGGCACCTATCGCGCGGTAGCAGGGGACGTCCCGAGATTTGCGGATGATGTCGCGGTGCGGCGCATTTCAACACTCCTGGAACCTGCCGGGAGGGTTGAAGGGAATCCCGTTCGATTGGCCGAGAATTTGGGTGTCACATTCGAGGGGTGCAAACCCACTGGATCGGGATTCGTAGTTACTTCAGCCGAAGCAGAGGAGTGGGCAGAGGCCGATCCTAGAAATCGCGAGGTGGTTCTACCGTACCTCGGAGGGGAGGACCTGAATTCCCGCCCGGACAGCTCTGCTTCTCGTCACATCATTGACTTCACCAATCATCAAGAAGATTCGGCGAAAAAATATTCATTGCCGTACGAGAGGGCGTTCACGCAAGTCAGGCCGCAGCGCCTGAAAAACAATCGAAAGGTTTATCGCGACTACTGGTGGCAGTTCGCCGAGAAGCGTCCTGGTCTACGCAAAGCAATTTCCGGATTGAGCGAAGTCCTCGCTATGCCTCGACATTCCGTCACGGCAATGCCGAGTCGAGTGGCCAACGATCGAGTATTCGGGGACGCGTTGGTAGTTTTTGCGACTGAATCATTCTTTGATCAGGCGGTTCTCTCATCGTCGCCGCATCAGATGTGGGCGATCAAATACGGATCTGGCCTACGCAAGGACCCGCGATACACCCCGTCAGGCGTCTTCGAGACTTTTCCCTTCCCGCCAGCGGACTTTGGCCGACTGGCCGAGCTCGGTAGAATTCTCAACGCTGAGCGCAGTGAGATTATGCTGCGCCGAGACCTCGGCCTCACCAAGCTCTACAGCCTGATCAACGACCCCGGAATTTGCGGCTCCTCCGACTCAGATGTGGCTCGCCTCCGGGAGATTCACGTGGCACTCGATCAGGCAGTAATGGCCGCCTACGGGTGGGATGATGTCCCCCTGGAACACGGATTCCACACCTACCGTCAGATGGAGCGCTGGACGGTGAGTCCCGCTGCCCGGGTGGAGATCCTTGACCGCCTCCTCGAAGAGAATCACCGTCGAGCCGCCTCTCAGGGCGTTGTCAGTCCCACTGACGACAATGAGGCCACTGAGGAAGAGGAGGGCAACGAGTGACCACCCCCCGGCGCAACGGCGCCCAGCCTGCGGCGACGTCCAGCGTCCCCCAGGCCCCGGCGTACCGTCTCGCCCTCGAACCCGACGGCCGTTCCTGGACGGCCCGCGAGAACCTGGTCGACATCCTGGAGCGTGAGCTCCTCGGACCGGCCAACGGCCCGGACGAGATCCTCGACGGGGTCCCTGACTCGGCGTACCTGATCGGCCGGATCGCTCCCGTGCGCCTCACCGCCGGCCAGGGCGACCCTGGCGAAGCCGGATCGGACGACGCCGCGACCGACGTGGGTGACGCTGTGGACGCCGCCGAGAGCCGGGGCGTTCCGCTCACCGCCGTCGACGACAGCAGCGCGAGCTCGGACGAGGACGAGGTCGAGGACCAGCCGCAGAAGCGTGGGCTGATGATCCCGGCGTCGATGGGGCTGCGCTTCCAGATCCCTGACGATCTCGACGAGCTCACGGTGACCGCCTCGTGGGGCACGTACGAGCCGGTGAAGGAGAAGCGTGGCGAGGGCACTGAAGACGGCGGGGGCGAGGGCGCGGCACCTGCGCCGGCTCTCCGTCGTTTTCAGCGCACCCCGCACGCTATCGCGAAGGTGATCAAGGTTGCCGACCTGAAGCCGTCCCGTACGACCGAGATCGTGCTCAAGGACAAGATCCTTCTTCGGATGGATCGTTACGACGACTCCGAGCGTGGCTGCCGGCTGATCGAGGTGGCGCTGTGCAACGACCGGGAGACGCCTCGCAAGATCCCGGTCGAGGCATGGCTGTACCAGACCAAGCTGTCGGTGTCGGCCGGTGGCGCTGACGTGTTCCTGCCGGTCAATGACGTACTCCTCGACACCCGTGAGGAGCCGGACGACGAACTGCGTCGGCTGCGGCTTCAGTACCGCAATCGTCTGGAGTTCGCCCATGGCCGGACCTGCTCGGTGGACTGGAAGGTAGCCGAGGGAGCGCGCAGGGCCAGCGAGGTCTGGACGACGTGGCTGCCGGTGAGCGAGACACCGCAGACGGCCGCCGAGGAGATCGGAGCGGCCCTGCTGGACATGCGCCGGCTCCAGGAGGCGTCGACCGACGAGCTGCGTGCGGGCCTTGAGCCGATCGTCGCGGGCTACACGGCCTGGCTGGACGGCGAGGAGCAGCGGGCCAAGGCTCTTCCGGAGCATCTGCGGTCCGAGGGCCTGGACGCGGTCACCGAGGCGCGCCGGGTGCAACGCCAGCTCGAGGAGGGTCTGAAGCATCTCCTCGGGGACGAGGAGGCGTTGCGCTGCTTCCGGTTCATGAACCGGGTGATGGCTGATCAGCGTGTGCAGTCGCAGGTCGCGGAGCGGCGGGCCAGTCGGCCGGAGGAGAGCATCGACGAGGCTCGCGAGGCGATCCTCGAGGAGAAGGGAGCCTTGGCGCATTCGTGGCGTACCTTCCAGCTCGCCTTCGTGCTTATGCAGTTGCCGTTGCTGTCTGACCCGGCGGCCGAGAAGCGGTCGGGAGATCTGGCCAAGGCGCAGCTGTTGTTCTTCCCGACCGGTGGTGGCAAGACGGAGGCGTATCTGGGTCTGGCGGCGTACACGTTCGCGATCCGTCGCCGCCAGGGCGTCGTGGATGCCTTCGACGGTCCGCTGGATGGGCGGTCCGGGGTGGCTGTTCTCATGCGGTACACGCTGCGTCTGCTCACCGCCCAGCAGTTCCAGCGCGCCACCGCCCTGGTATGCGCGGCGGAGCTGGCGCGCCGCGATGATGAGGCTATGTGGGGTGACGAGCCGTTCCGGATCGGCCTGTGGGTCGGTACCGATGTGAGTCCGAAGCGGTATGACGAGGCCGCCGAGCAGTTGCAGAAGGCCCATGGTGGCCGCGGCTATCGGCTGACGGTGTTGCAGATCCAGCGCTGCCCGTGGTGCGGGACGCGGGTCGAGGCGCGGGATGTGCGCACGGAGCCCGCGCTGCGTCGGGTGTACGTGTACTGCGGTGACGAGCTGGCCGAGTGCCCGTTCTCTGACGGCGGTGAGGTCCCCGACGGGCTGCCGGTCCTCACGGTCGACGAGGAGATCTACCGGCTTGCGCCGGCGTTCGTCATCGCCACAGTGGACAAGTTCGCCCGTCTGGCGCGGGAGGGCGAGGCGGCCTCGCTCTTCGGGCATGTCTCGCGACGTTGCGAGCGGCACGGCTTCGTGCACCCCGACTATCAGCAGTGCGATATCAAGGACGGCAGCAAGCACCCCAAGAAGGACGGCCATCCGGCCGCTCCCGTGCACCCGGCCACCCGGCTCCGGCCCCCGGATCTGGTCATCCAGGACGAGCTTCACCTGATCACGGGAGCCCTTGGCACCACGGTGGGCCTGTTTGAGGTGGCCATCGACGTGATGACCGACTGGCGTACGAAGGACGGGCGCCCGGTTCGTCCGCTCCTTGTCGCTTCCACCGCCACCGCACGCAACGCGTCCGACCAGGTACGTGCGTTGTACGGGCGGGACGTCACTATCTTCCCGCCGCAGGTCCTGGATGCCGGGAACACTTTCTTCTCCAAGGAGATCCCGGTCTCCGAGGACAAGCCGGGTCGCCGGTACGTCGGGATCAGTACGACCGGGGTGCGCTTGACCACGGCGGAGATCCGGGTTGCCGAGGTTCTCATGGCCGGCGGGCAACTGCTTCTTGACCGCTCCGGCAGCGTGGCCGATCCGTACATGAGTCTGGTCGGCTACTTCAGCGCTACCCGTGAACTGGCCGGCATGGCACGGTATATGAGCGACGACATCCAGACGGCGCTCGCCAAGGGCCGCCCCTGGTCGAAGCTGCCCCGCCGCACGGGTACTAACTACGGGTCGCTGCACGTCGCCGAGCTGACGTCACGTGTGGCCAGCGCCGACATCACCGCGACCCTCGACCAGATGGCGGTGTCGTTCGATCCAGGTTTCGACTCCACCGCGGGCAAGCGGAACCGGCGCGCGTTGCGGGAGTCGAAGAAGCCTGAGCCCACGCGCGAGGTAAACCCGTACGACGTGGTACTGGCCACCTCCATGCTGCAGGTGGGGGTCGACGTGACCCGGCTGGGTCTGATGCTCGTAGTAGGCCAGCCGAAAAACACCGCCGAGTACATCCAGGCGTCTTCCCGCGTCGGCCGGGCAGCAGACCGGCCGGGTTTGGTCCTCGCGCTGGGGAACTGGGCGCGCCCCAGGGACCTCGCCCACTTCGAGCAGTTCCGCCACTACCACGAGACGTTCTACGCGCAGGTCGAGGCACTGTCCGTGACTCCCTTCTCGGTGACCTCACTGGAACGCGGCCTGGACGGTGTGCTGGTCAGCGCGGCCAGGGTTTTGCAGGCCGCAAAGGCCGGCCCCGGCCAAGGGCTGTCCCCGGAGGACGGCGCGGCCCGGATCGAGGCCGAGCAGCACTTCGCCGGTGAGCTCATCGACGCCCTAGTGCGCCGGATTGCGCGGGCCGGCGACGAGGACGCGTCCAACCGCGCCCGCCTGCGCTTGGAAAACCGCCTTGATCAGTGGGGCAAGCGTCGCAAGCACCTCGTAGAGCTGCGTAAGTCACTGGTGTACGAGAGGGTTCTGGACGACAGTCGGCACGATGCCCTGATGATGAGCGCGGAGAACGCGAAGGCGGGCCTTGACACACGCGACGCGCCGCCGTTCATCGTGGCGAACTCGATGCGTGAGGTTCAGCCGGAGATCAACTTGCTGGTGAGCCCCATCAAGGAACGACTGGTGTACCGAGCACCTGACTATGCCCCGAAGTGGCAGATGCCGGAGGAGAATTCATGAGTGACGAGACGCGGTTCGTCTACGACGTCGCTCACACCGTCGACCCACTGGGGGATCTAGAGCAGGAGGCGGAGAAGGCCACCAAGCACAACCGCGCCAAGGTCGGCTCAGCCCGCCCCTCCTCCCTGCTGTACACCTACGGTCCCGGCGCGATCATGGACCTGCCACAGTTCACGATCATGCCCACTGGCTTGGACGAGTGGGACCGCATCTGGCAGCGGCGGGACTCCGCGCCTCCCCAGATCCACGCTCCACGGCTGCGTGACGTGGTCCGGATGATGCTGCGCTCCCCCGACGTGCAGCTGCGGCCGTATCCCTGGCAGCCGAAGAAGCACAGCCGGTCCGCCGAGGGCAACGACCTCGGCGTCCCGTCCCGGGTCTTCCCGCAGTGGCTACGGTGCACTGGCTGCGACATGCTCGGGTTGCTCGCCCAGTTCGACTACCGCAATACGCATCCCTTCCGCACCGACCTGGCCGTCTTCGAACATGCCAAGTGCACGGGGCGCGCGGGTGGCCGCACCCGCAAGCCGATGCGGCGCACCGCCATCCCGGCCCGTTATCTGCTGGCCTGCGTCGACGGGCACCTGGACGAGTTCCCATACGACCTGTGGGTGCACCGCGGGCAGCCATGCAGCAAGGCAGAACTGCCCGCCCTGAAGATGGTTGACCGGACGGCCGGGAAGGGTGCCTCGGCCGTCATCCAGTGCGCCTCCTGCGACTTGCGGCGCCCGATGAATGAGGCACAGGGCGAGGCCGGCAAGGCGAAACTGCCGAAGTGTCGCGGACGTCACCCGCACCTGGACGCCTTCGAGCCCAGGGGGTGCGGCAACGACACCCGGCTGATGCTCGTCGGGGCCTCCAACCTGTGGTTCCCGGCCACCCAGTCGATCATCGTCATGCCGGAGTCCCAGGAAGAAAAAGCCAGTGACTTGGCCGACCGGGTCCGCACCGCGCTCGGCGATAAGCTCGCCAAGTACCGTGCCAACCTCGACCTGATCAGGGACCTGCTCGGGATGGACGGCGGCGTAGACGTAACCGGCCTGTCTGACCACGACCTAGAACAAATCCTTCAGGCCGCCTCCGCACCCACCGACACTCCGGAGGAGCAGGAAGAGAAGCTCCGCGACTGGGATCCGGTCGACCTTCTTGTCCCTGAATGGCGTTACTTGCTGCGCGACATCGTCGGCACCCGCGTCGAAGACCCCAAGAGCGGCCTCACTCTCGCCACCCGCGAGCGAGGCGACACCCTGCAGCCGGAGATCACCCGCGTCCTCGCGGTCGAACGTCTCCGCAAGGTGAATGCCCTGGTCGGCTTCACCCGCATTGATGACATGGACCGCGTCGGCGACCTCCCGCGCCGCCTGGCCCCACTGACCCGTACACCACGACCGGCCTGGACCGTAGCAACCGAGGACCGGGGCGAAGGCATCTTCCTCCAGCTCGACGAGAACGCAGTCGCCGCATGGGAAAAACGCGTCCTCGACACCGACATGTGGAAGTTCCACCGCGAGGCACACGTCAGAAACTTCAGACGCCGCTTCTCCGACACCGCCGACCAGGTCGACCCCGACACCCGCCTGAAGCCCCCGCGCTACTGGCTCGTCCACACATTCGCCCACATCCTGATCCGCGAACTCGCCCTCACCTGCGGCTACTCGGCGGCAAGTCTCAGCGAACGCCTCTACGCCTGGCCCGCCGCGGAGGGCCGAGACCCGTCGGCCGGCCTTCTGATCTGCACAACCGCCTCCGACAGCGACGGCACCCTCGGCGGCCTCGTCCAGCTCAGCGAGCCTTCCCGCCTCCAAAGGGTCGTCAACAGCGCGCTACGCAAGGCCGCCCGCTGCTCCTCCGACCCCATCTGCTCGAAGCGCACCCCGCAGGACCCCGAGGATTTCCTCCACGGTGCCGCCTGCCATTGCTGTGTCATGGCCTCGGAGACCTCCTGCGAACGCGCCAACCGTTTCCTCGACCGCCGCTTCCTCCTCGACCTGCCCGGCAGCAACCTCGGGTTCTTCCAGGTCCATGAGTGAGGCGGACGCGCCACGACGCCTTGGCCAACTCCTCACCGGGACCGAGGCCAAAGGCATAGCGGACCGGCTCGCCGACGGTGACACCCTCACCGCGGCGCTCAAGGTCGTCGCGGTCGGCCAGCGGGCAGAGGTCCGACGCCTTCTGGAGGCGGTTGCCAGCGGCACTGGGCCAAGGCACCAACAGGTCCTGGCCCTGCGCGCAATCGAGGGGGCACGGGCTCTGCCGACCACTTTGTCACCGCTCTGGACCATGCCCGGACACCTCGTCCAGAGCGGGCCGCTCACCACCTCGGTGACCCGCCTCGTGGACAGCGCACGCCACGCAATCACGTGCTCGACCTTCAACTTCCAACGGAGTTCAGCACTTTGGAAGTCGTTACGAGAAGCCGCACAGCGTGACGACATCGCCGTCCGCGTCTATATGGACGCCCGGGCCGCGGACGGCGTCGGACAGCAACGGTCCCCGACGACTGCAGAAGTTGCAGCGCACCTAGCGCCCGCCGAGGTCTGGCGAACCAAGCAGTTCGACGGCACATACGTCCGCAACCACGCCAAGTTCCTCGCCATCGATCACCATCTTCTCCTGGTGACCAGCGCGAACTTCTCCTGGAGCGCGGAGAACAACAACGTCGAGTTCGGCGTCCTCATCGACAACCCGAACCTCGCCGAAGCCGTCGAGCGCGAGCTGCGCGAGGCGGAGGGCGCCCTGTACGAACGGATTTCCTGACGTCTCGCAGAGCGGCCTTCCGGAGCCTCTCTGTGAGAACCAGGCGTCGCCAATCCGCCCGATCTGCATCGCCAACAAGCTGCTGGCCCATCAGAACAGGCTAACCACACAGACGATGTCTGGTATCCCGACTACTCCTGGCGCACCATGCGCCACGACGGCATGCCCTGCTACGGATTCACCCGGTCCCTCTCAGGCTGGACCCGAGTAATGCAGTTCCCGAGGCCGAGCAGCGCCTCGTCGACCACCTCGGCCAGCTCCGCCATCGCGCC
>KE354229.1 GCA_000415505.1 Streptomyces afghaniensis 772 | reverse complement strand
CCGCCAGACGAAGTGCCCGCGTGCGCGCTGATCACCAGCAGCGACCTTCGACGGAGTGGAGGTGTGGGAGGTCATCAGGACTCCTTGAGATCGATGGGGTGGGCGACGTGATGCGAAGTCCCTTGCCCCTGTGCGTATGTGACGAAGAGAAGACGGGACGAAAGAGGTCAAGTCAATCGATGTCACCGTATAGCCAGCATTTCTGTTGACAATAGTGTTGTCTTCGTGAATTCTCCTGACACCAGCCCTGGCACAGCCCGGAGGAAACATGCCGAACCGTCATGTCGTCGTGAGGAACATCGACCGGCCTGCCGCCGATGTCGTCGCCCGGCTCGCCGAGGCGGGGGTGTC
>KE354228.1 GCA_000415505.1 Streptomyces afghaniensis 772 | reverse complement strand
GCCCACGGCGGCCTCCACCGCCTCGACCACGAGGGCCGGGTAGTAGCCGCTGCGCTCGATCGCCGCCCGCAGCCCCTGGGTCGTCGTACTGGTCTTGGCCATGACGCCCATCCTACGGGGGACCACTGACTGCGAGGCACCGCTCGCCCCCTGTCAGTACGCGGGGAGCGTCCTCGTCAGTACGCGGGGAGCGTCCTCGGGCCGAGGTCGTCGCGGGCGGGCGGTGGCGCGAGGCGGACGGAAGCGCCCAGGACGCTCAGGCCGTGCGAGGCGACGACCACCGGCTCCAGGGTGACCGCGACGACCTCGGGATGGTCGTCCACCAGCCGGGACACCCGCAGCAGCAGCTCCTCCAGGGCGCGGGTGTCGGCCGGTGCGGAGCCGCGCCAGCCGAACAGCAGGGGTGCGGTGCGGATCGAGCGCACCAGCGAGGTCGCCTCCTTGTCGGTGACCGGGATGAGCCGGTGGGCCGTGTCCCCGAGCAACTGCGAGGCGGCCCCGGCCAGCCCGAAGGAGAGTACGGCTCCGGCGGCGGGGTCGATGACGGCCCGTACGACGACGTCCACGCCGCGCGGCGCCATCCGCTGCACGACGGGGCGCAGCTCCTCCGGGGCTCCGAACAGCTCGGTCAACTCGGTGTACGACCGTCGCAGTTGGTCCTCGTCCGCGAGGTCGAGGCGTACGCCGCCCAGGTCGGCGCGGTGCCGCAGGTGCGGGGCGGTGGCCTTGAGGGCGACGGGGTAGCCGAGGGTGCGGGCGGCCTCGGCGGCGGCGTCGGGGGTCGGGGCGGGCAGGGCGCGGTGGACGGGGATGCCGTAGTGGCCGAGCAGGTCGCAGGTCTCTTCCGTGCCGAGCGTGAGTCCCTGCCCGCGCGCGAGGAGCCCGTCGATCAGTGTGGCGGCTCCCTTCTCGTCGATGTCCTCGTACTCGGGCACCTTGCCGGGGTCGGCGGCGTCGCGCCGCCACTGCGCGTAGGTGACGGCCTGCGCGAGGGCACGCACGGCACGCTCGGCGGCGGGGTAGGCGGGGATGAGGTGCTCGCCTTCGGGAGCCTCGGCGGTGGGGAGTCGTTCTTCGGTGGATGCCGGGCGAGGGGCGGTGTGTGGAGGTTGGTCCGCCTCGGTCTGCGGTGCCGTGCTCGCCGCCGCAGACAGCGCCTCCGCGAGGCCCCCCAGCTCCACGTGCACCACCAGGACCGGCTTGGCCGGGGCGGCGGCGGCCGCGGAGCGCAGCGCGTCGGCGAGGGCCGCGTCCGCGACCGAGCCCTCCCCCACCGCCGGTATGGCGGTGACGACCACCGCGTCGCACCGGTCGTCGGCCAGCGCCCGCGACAGGGCCGTGTGGAAGTCCGCGGCGGAGGCCGCCGTGGTCAGGTCCTGCGGGGGGTGCGGCCGCAGCCCCTCGGCGAGGCACGCGTCGTACGTGAGCAGGCCGAGCGACTCGGAGTTGCCGAGGATCGCCGACCCGGGGCCCGGCCGGCAGCGGCTGGCGCGCCAGGAGCAGCCCGGCGTCCACCAGCTCGGTGATGGTGTCGACCCGGATGACGCCGGCCTGCCGCAGCAGCGCGGAGACGGTCGCGTGCGGCAGCCGGGTCGCCCGTACTGCGTGCCCCTGGGGCGCGGCCGCGTGCCGGGCGCCCTGGACCACGACCAGTGGCTTCGCCGCGGCCGTGCGGCGGGCGAGGCGGGTGAACTTGCGGGGGTTGCCGATCGACTCCAGGTACATGAGGACGACGTCGGTGTCGGGGTCCTCGTACCAGTACTGGAGGACGTCGTTGCCGGAGACGTCGGCCCGGTTGCCGGAGGAGACGAAGGTGGAGACGCCGGTCACGCCCGTGACGCCGCCGCCGCGCCGGTGCAGCCGGGACAGCAGGGCGATGCCGATGGCGCCGGACTGGGCGAACAGGCCGATGCGGCCCGGGCGCGGCGTCTCGGGCGCGAGGGAGGCGTTGAGCCGTACCCGTGGGGAGGTGTTGATGATGCCGAAGGCGTTCGGCCCGATGATCCGCATGCCGTACGTGCGCGCGTGCCGCACGAGTGCGCGCTGGCGTTCGCGCCCCTCGGTGCCGCTCTCGGCGTATCCGGCGGAGACCACGACCAGCCCCTGCACGCCGTGTTCGCCGCACTCGGTGACGACCTCGGGCACATGTTCGGCCGGCACGGCGACGACCGCGAGGTCGACCGGGCCGTCGATGTCCCGCACCGAGCGGTGGGCGGGAACCCCGTCGAGCTCCTTCTGCCCCTCGGGCAGTGCCCTGTTCACGGCGTAGAGGCGGCCGGTGTACCCGGCGTCGCGGATGTTGCCGAGGACGCTGCGGCCCACGCCGCCCGGGGTGCGCCCGGCTCCGATGACGGCGACCGAGCCGGGGGCGAGCAGCCGCTGCACGGACCGGGCCTCGGCGCGATGCTCGCGCGCGTACTGCACGGCGAGGGAGCGGTCGGTGGGTTCGAGGTCGAACTCCAGACGGACGACGCCGTCCTCGAAGCTGCGTTTCTGCGTGTACCCGGCGTCTGTGAACACCTTGATCATTTTGTTGTTGGCGGGCAGCACCTCGGCGGCGAAGCGGCGGATGCCGCGCTCGCGGGCGACGGCGGCGATGTGTTCCAGGAGAGCGGAGGCGACGCCCCGGCCCTGGTGGGCGTCCTGCACCAGGAAGGCGACCTCGGCCTCGTCGGCGGGCGCGGACGCGGGCGTTCCGTCCGCGCCGATCCGGTCGTAGCGTACGGTGGCGATGAACTCGCCGCCGACTGTGGCCGCGAGTCCCACCCGGTCCACAAAGTCGTGGTGCGTGAAGCGGTGGACGTCCTTGGCGGACAGGCGAGGGTACGGCGCGAAGAAGCGGTAGTACTTCGACTCGTCGGAGACCTGCTCGTAGAAGCTGACCAGGCGCTCGGCGTCATCAACGGTGATGGGCCGGATGCGCGCGGTGCCACCGTCGCGCAGCACCACGTCGGCTTCCCAGTGGGCGGGATACTCGTGCCGGTCCGGCGAGGTCTGCATGGGCCCCAGAGTACGTCTGGCGTCTGACAACGGCGCGAGGCAGTCTGTGGAGGGCGTCAGTCGGGTCGAGGCCGCGATCCGACGGCACCCCGGGGCGGTGCATCAGGACCGCTCCGGCAGCTTCACGTATGGGAAACTGGTCTAGACAACCTTGAAAACCGAAGGGCAGCAACACATGGCTGAGCGCCGCGTCAACGTCGGCTGGGCCGAGGGCCTCCACGCCCGCCCGCCTCCATCTTCGTCCGAGCCGCCACGGCCGCAGGCGTCCCGGTGACGATCGCCAAGGCAGACGGCAACCCCGTCAACGCGGCCTCCATGCTGGCCGTCCTCGGCCTCGGTGCCCAGGGCGGCGAGGAGATCGTCCTCGCCTCCGACGCCGAGGGTGCGGACGCCGCCCTGGACCGGCTGGCGAAGCTGGTCTCCGAGGGCCTCGAGGAACTGCCCGAGACCGTCTGAGCATTCTTCCGCGCCTGATCCGGTACCCCCGGCCCGGTGCATCCTGAAGGGCTCGTCCGAATTCATCGGGCGAGCCCTTCGCCATTCCCGGGCGCGGGTCGCCATTTCCGGTCTCACGGGCCGTGAATTCCCCGTTCCCGGGCAGCAGAAATAATCCCCCGCGAATTACCTGCTCTTTGTATACGGCTCTTGTGTTAATGCCGCGGGCTCGCCGTGTTTACGGGATGTTGCGAGTTCCTCACACGCTCGGCCCGCTCCCCGGCGGAGCCGAAACGCAGCCGGTGCGCGGCCGTCGCGCGCTCGGTGTGCAGCGCCGTGACCGCCCGCGCGCGCTCGCTGTCCCCGCGCGCCACCGCGTCCACGATCGCGCCGTGCTCGGTCCATGACTCCACGGGCCCGGCCGGCGCCTCGACGGTGTACATCCAGGCGATCTTGTGACGGAGCTGGGTGAGCATCGAGGTCAGCGCGGGGCTGCCGGAGGCCTGCGCGAGCGTCTCGTGGAACCAGCCGCCCAGGGAGCGCAGGTCGTCGCTGTTGCCCCGGCGGGCGCGCTCCTGGCCGAGCCTGACCAGGCCGCGCAGGACCTTCAGATGGGCCTCGGTGCGGCGCTGGGCGGCGCGGGCCGCGCCGAGCGGCTCCAGCAGCAGCCGCATCTCCAGCAGGTCGGCGGCCTCCTGCTCGGTGGGTTCGGCGACGCACGCGCCCGCGTGCCGCCGGGTCACCACGAAGCCCTCTGCCTCCAGGGTGCGCAGGGCCTCCCGGACGGGGACGCGCGAGACGCCGTAGCGGCGGGCGAGGAGTTCCTCGGTCAGCCGGCCGCCGCGTTCGTAGACACCCGCGACGATGTCGTCCCGGATGGCCGTGCACACCGAGTGCGCGGGAATGCGCATGACCGACCTCCGTTTAATCCCCGTGAAACGTCGAACGAGTGACGCGTGTTCCGTGACTCTATTGCAATGAGCCGGAATTTCCGACGGCAGACCGGAATCCAGGGATATTTTTTGGACAGCCGGGCGTCACAAACGCCGAAAGCCCCGGCTCGGGGAGCCGGGGCCTCGGGGAAGCGGAGTGGTACGCCGTCGGACTGCGCCGTCAGACGCTCACGCCGTGCGAGCGGAGGTAGGCGACGGGGTCGATGTCGGAGCCGTACTCGGGGCTCGTCCGGGCCTCGAAGTGCAGGTGCGCACCGGTGACGTTGCCGGTCGCGCCGGACAGGCCGATCTGCTGGCCGGGGGTGACCTTCTGGCCCACCGAGACGCTGATCGACGACAGGTGGCCGTACTGGGTGTACGTGCCGTCGTTCATCTTGATCACGATCTGGTTGCCGTAGGAGCCGCCCCAGCCGGCCTCGACGACCTCGCCCATGCCGACCGCGTGGACGGAGGTGCCGCTGGCGGCGTGGAAGTCGACGCCGGTGTGGCTGCCGGAGGACCACAGGCCGCTGCTGGCCTGGTAGCCGGTGGAGACGTACGAGCCGGAGATCGGGGGCACGAACGTGTTGAGGCGCTTGCGCTCGGCCTCGCGGGCGGCGCGCTCCTTGGCCTCGCGGGCCTTCTCGGCGGCCTCCTTGGCCTCCTTGGCCGCCTCGGCGGCCCGCTCGCGGGCGGCCTCCTCGGCCTTCTTCTTGGCGGCGGCCTCCTCGGCGGCCTGCTTCTGGGCCGCGGCCTGCGCGTCGATCTGCTGGGCCACGGTGTCGCCCATGGTGACGACGGGGGTGAGGCCGGTCTGCTCGACGGCGGGCTCGGCGGCGAAGGCCGGGGCGGCCACGGTGCCGATGACACCGGTGGTGGCGAGGGCCGCGACGCCCGCTGCGCGGGCCGTGCCGCGCTGCATACGGCTGGGACGACGATGCTTCCCGGTGGCGCGGGTGAACGCCATGGAGTGCCTGGTCCTTTCCTTCCTTCTCGCCTACCGGGTTAGCTGACGGGTTCGGAGCAGGAAGGTCTCCTACGGACCCCCTCGCGGCTCGCGCGGGCGTCCGATTCACCCCAGGGACTGCGGTGGGTCCCCGGCTCCCCTGGCTCGCGCCGTACGGGGACTCGGCGATGACTGTCCGGTGCCGCGGGTGCGGCGCACTGCCTGACGAACAGCCCGGACGACGCTAAGCGGGGCCACTTTCAATTCCCAAACGGATCCCGGCTTTTGTAGCGCATCCCACAGGGCAGACAGGCAACCTCCATATCAATTCGGGCATAAAGGAGCCCTGGTGCCTTGGAAGACAACCAGGGCCCCTGCGTGCGCGGGCCGCTACTCGGCGGCCACGACGGAGACTTCGCCGATGCCCAGGGCCTCGACCGGGCCCTTGATCTGCGCCGCGTCACCGACGAGCACGGTCACCAGACGGTCCACCGGGAAGGCGCTGACGACCGCCGCGGTGGCCTCCACGGTGCCGGTCGCGGCCAGCTGCCGGTACAGCGTGGCCTGGTAGTCGTCGGGCAGGTGCTGCTCGACCTGGTCGGCCAGCGTGCTCGCGACGGCCGCCGCCGTCTCGTACTTCAGCGGCGCCACGCCGACCAGGTTCTGCACGGCGACGTCCCGCTCGGCGTCGGTCAGTCCCCCGGCGGCGAGGGTGCGCAGCACCGTCCACAGGTCCTGGAGGGCGGGGCCGGTGTTGGGGGTGTCCACGGAGCCGGTGATGGCGAGCATCGCGGCACCGGTCCCGTCCGGGGCTGACCTGAGGACCTGGCCGAACGCCCGCACCCCGTAGGTGTAGCCCTTCTCCTCGCGCAGCACGCGGTCCAGGCGGGAGGTGAGGGTGCCGCCGAGGCAGTACGTGCCGAGCACCTGCGCGGGCCACACGCGGTCGTGCCGGTCCGGGCCGATGCGGCCGATCAGCAGCTGCGTCTGGACGGCACCGGGGCGGTCCACGATGACGACGCGTCCCGTGTCGTCGGCGGTCACCGGCGGCACCGGGCGCGGCTCGGCCGCGGAGCCGGTCCAGGCGCCCAGCGTGTCGCTCAGCAGGGCGTCGAGGTCGATGCCGGTGAGGTCGCCGACGACCACGGCGGTGGCCGTGGCGGGCCTGACGTGCCGCTCGTAGAAGGCGCGTACGGCCGCGGAGTCGATCGCCGCGACCGTCTCCTCGGTGCCCTGGCGGGGCCGGGACATGCGCGAGCCCGCCGGGAAGAGCTCCTTGGAGAGCTCCTTGGCGGCGCGCCGGGAGGGGTTGGCCAGCTCGTGCGGGATCTCGTCGAGGCGGTTGCGGACGAGCCGTTCGACCTCGCTGTCCGCGAACGCGGGAGCCCTCAGGGCGTCGGCGATCAGGCCGAGCCCCTTGGCGAGCCGGGAGGCCGGCACCTCCAGGCTGAGCCGGACGCCGGGGTGGTCGGCATGCGCGTCGAGGGTGGCGCCGGCGCGCTCCAGCTCGGCGGCGAAGTCCTCGGCCGAGTGCTTGTCGGTGCCCTCGGAGAAGGCCCGGGCCATGATCGTGGCCACGCCGTCGAGGCCGGCCGGCTCGGCGTCCAGGGGCGCGTCCAGCAGCACCTCCACGGCGACGACCTGCTGGCCGGGGCGGTGGCAGCGCAGGACCGTCAGGCCGTTGCCGAGGGTGCCGCGCTCGGGGGCCGGGAAGGCCCACGGCTTGGCCTCGCCCGCCTGCGGCTGGGGGTGGAAGTCCATCGTGGCGAGCTCGGTCACTTGGCCGCCTCCTCGTTCTCGTTCAGGGCCGCGGCTGCGGTGTCCTCGGTGGTGTCGGCGTCCTCGGCGGTCTCCGCGTCGCTCGTCTCGCCGGCGACGGGCTCGTAGACGAGTACCGCGCGGTTGTCGGGCCGCAGCCGGGCCTTGGCGACCTCCTGGACCTCCTCGGCCGTCACCTCCAGCACCCGCTGCACGGCCGTCAGGGCCAGCTGCGGGTCGCCGAACAGGACGGCGTACCGGCACAGTTCGTCGGCACGGCCGGCGACCGTGCCGAGCCGGTCCAGCCACTCGCGCTCCAACTGGGCCTGGGCGCGCTCCATCTCCTCGGCCGTGGGGCCCTCCTCGGCGAACCGGGCGAGCTCCTCGTCGATGGCGGACTCGATGACCGGGACCTCCACGTCACCGGACGTCTTCACGTCCAGCCACCCCAGGGAGGGCGCCCCGGCGAGCCGCAGCAGGCCGAAGCCGGCCGCCACGGCCGTACGATCCCGCCGCACGAGGCGGTTGTACAGGCGGGAGGACTCGCCGCCGCCGAGGACGGTGAGGGCCAGGTCGGCCGCGTCGCACGCTCGCGTGCCGTCGTGCGGCAGCCGGTAGGCGGCCATCAGGGCACGAGCCGGGACCTCCTCCTCGACGACCTCGCGCAGCTGCTCGCCGATGATCTCCGGCAGCGCGCCGTCCCGGGGCGCGGGCTTGCCGTCGTGGCCGGGAATGGAGCCGAAGTACTTCTCGATCCAGGCCAGGGTCTGCTCCGGGTCGATGTCGCCGACGACGGAGAGCACGGCGTTGTTCGGTGCGTAGTAGGTGCGGAAGAACGCGCGCGCGTCCTCCAGGGTGGCCGCGTCCAGGTCGGCCATCGAGCCGATCGGGGTGTGGTGGTAAGGGTGGCCCTCCGGGTAGGCGAGGGCGGTCAGCTTCTCGAAGGCGGTGCCGTAGGGGACGTTGTCGTAGCGCTGCCGGCGCTCGTTCTTGACGACGTCCCGCTGGTTCTCCATGGACTCGTCGTCGAGCGCGGCCAGCAGGGAGCCCATGCGGTCGGCCTCCAGCCAGAGGGCGAGCTCCAGCTGGTGGGCGGGCATGGTCTCGAAATAGTTGGTCCGCTCGAAGCTGGTGGTGCCGTTCAGCGAGCCGCCCGCGCCCTGGACGAGCTCGAAGTGGCCGTTGCCCTTCACCTGGGCGGAACCCTGGAACATCAGGTGCTCGAAAAGGTGAGCCAGGCCGGTACGCCCCTTGACTTCGTGGCGCGAGCCGACGTCGTACCAGAGGCACACCGCCGCGACCGGGGTCAGGTGGTCCTCGGAGAGCACCACGCGCAGGCCGTTGGCCAGGCGGTGCTCGGTCGCTGTCAGGCCCCCGGAGCCTGCCTGGGCTGTGGCCGTGTGACCCATGGGCATGTACGTCCCTTCGATCGCGGCGCGGTCGCTCGAACCGCGGTTTTTCCTGGCGAGTCCTGCCACTGTATGCAAGCGTGCGGGGCCCTGGTGAAGTTCCCGGGGGGCGTACGCGCAGAGCGAGAGGCGGAAGCGTCCGGGGACCGTGTGCGGCGGTGACGGCGCGCCTGGCCCGGGGCCGGTGGAAGACCGGCGGGAGACCTCGGACCGGCCGGCCCGCTGCGGTCCTCCGACAGCGTCCCGACCGCCGCCCGGGCCCGGCGAGCGGCACCCGCGGCCCGCGTCCGAACCCCTGCCGGGGAGGCCGTGGACCGGGGCCTGGTCCCGGTTGTCAGTGCGGCGGTCCACAATGGTCGGCGTCAGATCTCGTTCAACGCTTCAGCAAGGAGCCGGCAGCGATGGCCCGCCGCAGCACGAAGACCCCGCCGCCCGACGACTCGTACGAGGAGAGAATCCTCGACATCGACGTCGTCGACGAGATGCAGGGCTCCTTCCTCGAGTACGCGTACTCGGTCATCTACTCCCGCGCCCTGCCCGACGCGCGCGACGGCCTCAAGCCGGTGCACCGCCGCATCGTCTACCAGATGAACGAGATGGGCCTGCGCCCCGAGCGGGGGTACGTCAAGTGCGCCCGCGTCGTCGGCGAGGTGATGGGCAAGCTGCACCCGCACGGCGACTCGTCGATCTACGACGCCCTGGTGCGCATGGCCCAGCCCTTCTCGATGCGTGTCCCCCTCGTCGACGGCCACGGCAACTTCGGCTCGCTGGGCAACGACGACCCGCCGGCCGCCATGCGGTACACCGAGTGCCGGATGGCCGAGGCGACGAGCCTGATGACGGAGTCCATCGACGAGGACACCGTCGACTTCAACCCGAACTACGACGGCCAGGAGCGGGAGCCGGTGGCCCTGCCGGCCGCCTTCCCGAACCTCCTGGTCAACGGCGCCTCGGGCATCGCGGTCGGTATGGCCACGAACATGCCACCGCACAACCTGCGCGAGGTGATCGCCGCCGCCCGCCACCTGATCAGGTACCCGAACGCCGATCTCGACGCCCTGATGAAGCACGTCCCGGGCCCCGACCTGCCCACCGGCGGCCGCATCGTCGGCCTGTCCGGCATCCGGGACGCGTACGAGACGGGCCGCGGCTCGTTCAAGATGCGCGCCACGGTGGCCGTGGAGGCCGTGACGGCCCGCCGCAAGGGCCTCGTGGTCACCGAGCTGCCCTTCACGGTCGGCCCGGAGAAGGTGATCGCCAAGATCAAGGACCTGGTGGGCTCGAAGAAGCTCCAGGGCATCGCCGACGTCAAGGACCTCACCGACCGCGAGCACGGTCTGCGCCTGGTCATCGAGATCAAGAACGGCTTCGTGCCGGAGGCGGTCCTGGAGCAGCTGTACAAGCTGACGCCGATGGAGGAGTCCTTCGGCATCAACAACGTCGCCCTGGTCGACGGCCAGCCGCTCACGCTGGGTCTGAAGGAGCTGCTGGAGGTCTATCTCGACCACCGGTTCACCGTCGTGCGGCGGCGTTCGGAGTTCCGCCGCACCAAGAAGCGCGACCGGCTGCACCTGGTCGAGGGCCTGCTGACGGCCCTGCTGGACATCGACGAGGTCATCCGCCTCATCCGCTCCAGTGAGAACTCCGCGCAGGCGAAGCAGCGCCTGATGGAGCAGTTCTCGCTGAGCGAGGTGCAGACGCAGTACATCCTCGACACGCCGCTGCGCCGGCTGACCAAGTACGACCGCATCGAGCTGGAGACCGAGAAGGACCGGCTCAACGCGGAGATCGAGGAACTGACCCGGATCCTCGACTCGGACACGGAGCTGCGCAAGCTGGTCTCCACCGAACTGGCCACCGTCGCCAAGAAGTTCGGCACCGACCGGCGGACGGTCCTGCTGGAGTCGGGTGGTGCCCCGGTCGCCACGGTGCCGCTCCAGGTGGCCGACGACCCGTGCCGGGTGCTGCTGTCCTCGACCGGTCTGCTGGCCCGTACGGCGAACGGCGAGCCGTTCCCGGAGGACGCCGGTGCCAAGCGCGTGAAGCACGACGTGATCGTCTCGGCGGTGCCCGCCACCGCCCGCGGCGAGGTGGGGGCGGTCACCTCCGCGGGCCGGCTGCTGCGGCTGAACGTGATCGACCTGCCCCAGCTCCCGGAGTCGATGCCGACGCCGAACCTCGCGGGAGGCGCCCCGCTGGCGGAGTTCGTCTCCCTGGAGGACGACGAGACGGTGGTCTGCCTGACGACGCTCGACGAGTCGTCGCCGGGCCTGGCGCTCGGCACGGCACAGGGCGTGGTCAAGCGGGTGGTGCCGGACTATCCGTCCCACAAGGAGGAGCTGGAGGTGATCACCCTCAAGGAGGGTGACCGGATCGTCGGCGCGGTCGAGCTGCGCACCGGAGAGGAGGACCTCGTCTTCATCACCGACGACGCCCAGCTGCTGCGCTTCCAGGCGTCCCAGGTCCGCCCGCAGGGCCGCCCGGCCGGCGGCGTGGCCGGCATCAAGCTCACCGAGGGCGCGAAGGTCATCTCGTTCACGGCGGTGGACCCGGCCGTGGACGCCGTGGTCTTCACCGTCGCCGGCTCGCGGGGCACGCTGGACGACTCCGTGCAGACGACGGCCAAGATGACCCCGTTCGACCAGTACCCGCGCAAGGGCCGCGCCACCGGCGGCGTCCGCTGCCAGCGGTTCCTGAAGGGCGAGGACTGCCTGTCTCTGGCCTGGGCGGGCCCGGCCCCGGCCCTCGCGGCGCAGAAGAACGGCACCCCGGCCGACCTCCCGGAGATGGACCCGCGGCGTGACGGCTCGGGTGTGTCCCTGGCGAAGACGGTGGCCGTGGTGGCGGGGCCGGTCTAGAGCCCGGTGGCGGAGGGCCTCAGGCAGGCTCTTGCAGGTCCTCCCCCGGACTCCGTACGTACCTCAGGACGCCCCACATGCCGTGCTCGTCGGCGTGTGGGGCGTCGCTCCTGCACGCGCCGAGTTCCTTGTCGAGGGCGTGGGTGTCGATGCCGGAGCCGATGAGGACCAGCTGGGTGAGTCGTTCGCCGCCGGTCGGCCAGGGCTCCGGGTAGAAGCGCAGGAACCGCCCGACGGCATGGACGGCGTAGCGGTTGCGGGTGTCGTACGGCCCGAAGTCGACGTAGCCCTTGATCCGGTACAGCCCTTCGGGCCGGCTGTCGAGGAACTCCATCAGCCCGCGCGGGTCGAGGGGTTCCTCCGAGACGAACGACAGGCTGTCGTAGGTGCTGTGCAGGTGCCCGGCGTGGTCGTCGGTGCCGTGCTCGTGCAGGTCGTCGAAGGACAGCTGTCCGATGCGTTCCTCGGTGGGCCGGCAGTCGAAGAGGAACTCGGGGTCGATCCGGCCGTAGGAGGCCGGGACGACGGCGGCGCGGTCGACGAGGGAGCGGACCAGTCCGAGGACGCGTTCGCCGTCCGCCGCCCGGTCGAGCTTGTTGACCACGACGAGATCGGCCAGCGCGAGATGCCGGTCGATCTCGGGATGCCTGGACCGGGTGTCGTCGAACTCGGCGGCGTCGACGACCTCGACGAGCCCGCCGTACACGATCCCCGGGAGCTCGCTCGCGAGCACCATCCGTACGAGTTCCTGCGGCTCGGCCAGCCCGCTCGCCTCGATGACGATGACGTCGATGCCGAGGGAGGGTTCCGCGAGCCGTTCCAGGTACTGGTCCAGCTCGCTCGCGTCGACGGCACAGCACAGACAGCCGTTGCCGAGCGAGACCGTCGAGTCGCCGAGCGCTCCCGCCACGGCCATCGCGTCGATCTCGATGGCCCCGAAGTCGTTGACGATGGCGCCGATGCGGCTGCCGCCGCTGCGGTGGAGGAGGTGGTTGAGCAGTGTGGTCTTTCCCGTGCCGAGGAATCCGGCCAGGACGACGACCGGGATCTGCTGCGGTTCCGGACTCGGCAGGCTCACCGTGCGACCTCTCTCACGCCGACGCGTGCACCGGCTCACGTTCCCGGCACACGTAGGAGGATGGGATGCCGCCCCAGGATACGAGCCGTGGGAATCGCGGCGAAGTGAACGATTGTTAGCAGCACTCGCGGGGCAGACGTTGGTCATGGCGCCGGTTTGTGCGACCCTCGCTTCCCTCCGTGCGCCTCCTCTCCGCCTCCCCGCCGATCAGAGCCGCTCGGCACTCTGGGAGACGGCAAGCGCCGCCCACCGCTCGCCGGTCCCCTCCGGTCGACCCGCATACCGACGACCGGCGGACGTCCGCCTGAATCGGGGGTTGACATGGGCACACGGAATTTGAGCTTTCGGGGGCTGGGCGCCACCGCGTCGGCAGGGATCGTCCTGGCGGCGGGCGCCGCCGTCGCCATGGCCGCGCGGTGGCCGACGCTCCATGCGTTGCGTACACGGATCGAGCACCTGGAAGAGGCCGCGCAGTCACAGCGCCGGACCAACTTCGCCCACCAGCAACGCCTGCACTGGGAGTTGCTGAGCAAGGCGATGGACGATCCGGAGCTGGCCGAGGTGCTGGACCCGTACGACGGGACCGTCTCGCCCAGGAAACTCCGCCAGTTCCTCTTCGCCAATGCCCTCTACACGAACGCCCTGTCCTACCACCGCATGGGCAACATGAGCCGGGAGGAGTTCTTCGGCTTCACCCGGAGCATGCTTCAGAACCCCGTCTTCAGGGAGTACTGGTACGCCTCCCGCCCCCATCGGGCGACCCTCGCCGACTCCTCCGAGGAGGCCAGGCTCGGACACATGGTCGACGACCTCCTCGCGCAGTTGGAGGAGGCGGACACCGACGAGTGGTGGGTGGTCGGGGAACCGCCGGGTGAGTAAGGGGCTTGTGATGGATCTCCCCGGAGACCCCCTGATGACCGGGCCTCGGCCGTAAGCGCCGTACCTCCCGGATCACTCTCCTGAACGCATCACACGGCTGGGCGGTAACGAACCCATAAATCGGCGCGTTTCCCCAGGTGCCAACAAGGTTGACTACTGCGCATCCCGCGAACCGGGTCGACCACCTCCGAACCGCCGCTCCACGCCGCCCGGTTGTCGAGGCCGCGGCCCCACAGGGCCGCATCGCACCGCAGGCTACAGTGCGCACCAAGCCTCGAGATCAAAAGGAACGCCAGAACAGTGAGCCACATCATCCGTCGGATTGGCACCCCTCCCAGCGCGCGGGGAAGTGCGACTGGTGCCAATTGCCCCGATATCTTCGAGCTGTCCGACGGCAGGTTTGCTGTAATCGGCACCGACCTCACCGAAGAACTCGACGGAAAGCTCCCCGGCGACGCGTCCAGGGCCGACTACGAGCGCATCGTCGTGGTCACGCGCAAGACCCTCATCGACGCCAAGGCCGACATTCCTGACGCCTGATCTCGTCGGACACCTGTCGGGCCGGCGCGCGGCTCGGGTCCGGCACCTCCTGGTGCCGGACCCTTCGTGTTCCCGCAGCACCGTCCGTCAGGCAGGCACGGGCGCCGGCGCCTGCGGCCCCACATAGCGCGCCACCGGCCTGATGATCTTCGTGTCCTCCGCCTGCTCCAGGATGTTGGCGCTCCAGCCCACCACGCGCGCGGCGGCGAACGTCGGTGTGAACATCTCACGGGGCAGGCCGCAGAGTTCCATGACCACGCCCGCGTAGTACTCGACGTTGGTGTGGAGTTCACGGCCCGGCTTCAGCTCCGCCAGGATCGCTTCGACGTGCCGCTCGACCTCCACGGCGAAGTCCACCCGTGGACCGCCGAACCCCTGGGCGACCTCGCGCAGCATCCGCGACCGCGGGTCCTCCGTGCGGTAGATCGCGTGCCCGAAGCCCATGATGCGCTCACCGGCGAGTACCCGCTGCCGCACCCAGGAGTCGATACGGTCCGGGGTGCCGATCGCGTCCAGGGTGTCCAGCGCGCGGCTGGGCGCACCTCCGTGCAACGGCCCCGACAGAGCCGCCACCGCCCCGGCGAGGCACGCCGCCACGTCCGCACCCGTCGACGCGATGACCCGAGCCGTGAATGTTGATGCATTGAATCCGTGATCAATGGTTGAGATCAGGTATTGCTCGATCGCCCGTGCGTGCCGCTCGGTCGGCACCGAGCCGGTCAGCATGTACAGGTAGTTGGCCGCGTACGACAGATCCTCACGCGGCTCCACCGGCTCTTGCCCCTGCCCCAGCCGGTGCAGCGCGGTGAGCAGCGTGGGTACGGCCGCGGTCACCTCGACGGCGTCCTGCCTGCGCCGGTCGGCGTCGATGTCGTACACGGGCCGGAAGCCCTTGGCCGCGCCCAGCAGCGACAGCGCCGTGCGCATCCCGGCGAGCGGGCCGGAGCGCCCGCCGGCCGCGGCGATGGCCGGCAGGGCCGCGCGGACCTCGTCGGGCAGCCGCCGCAGCGCCGCGGTCTGCGCCGCGAAGGCCGCGCTCTGCCCGGCGTCCGGCAGTTCTCCCTGCACGAGCAGGTGCCAGACGTCCTCGAAGGCGCGAGTCCGCGCGAGGTCGACGGCTGAGTACTGGCGGTAGTGGTAAAAGCCCTCGACGCCCCGGACGTCACCGATCCGGGTGTCGGTGACGACGACACCGGCCAGTCCCCGTGGTGCGTCGATGAGAGCGGTTGCGGACCTGTTGACGGACATGTCTTCCTCCCTGGACTTGATTTGACTGTCCATGGTTGACTTGACTTGTGTCAATATTGATTCAATCAATACACCAGTCAATGGTCCGCTAGGCGGATACGGTGACCCCCATGCGCGATCAAGAACCCGCCCCCTCGACCCGGAACGGCGGCTGAGCACCAAGGAGGCCGCCGAGCTGCTCGGCGTGAAGCCGGAGACCGTGTACGCGTACGTGAGCCGCGGTCAGCTCAGCAGCCGACGGGTGACCGGCGGCCGGGGCAGCACCTTCGACGCCAGGGAGGTCGAGGCGCTCGCCCGGCGCAACAGGCGGGAGAGCGCGGGGAGTTCCCCCTCCGGCGGCGAGTTGTCCGTACGGACCCGCATCACACTCATCGAGAGCGACCGGTACTACTACCGCGGTGTCGACGCGGTCGACCTGGCCACGCGGCACACCTACGAGGAGGTCGCCGAGTGGCTGTGGACCGGCCGGATGCGGCCGGGCAGCACGTTCACCGCGCCGGCCGCCTCGGTCGCCGTGGCCCGCCGCGCCGTCGACGCGCTGCCCGAACACGCCGCGCCCACCGATCTGCTGCGCGTCGCGACGATCGCCGCCGCGACCGCCGACCCGTTGCGCTTCGACCTGTCCGAGGACGCCGTGCTCGGCACCGCGCGCACCCTCATCCCCACGCTGGTCGCCGCCCTGCCCCCCGCGTGGCGCGACCGCCGTGACGAAGGCCCCCTGGCCCACCGCCTGTGGAGCAGGCTGTCGGTGCACAAGGACCCCGACGAGGCGTCCCTGCGTGCCCTGGACACCGCGCTCGCCCTCCTCGTCGACCACGACCTGGCCGCCTCGACCCTCGCGGTGCGCGTCGCCGCGTCGGCCCGTGCCCACGCCTACGCGGCGGTCTCCGCCGGACTCGGCGTGATCGAGGGCCCGCTGCACGGCGCGGCCAGCGGGCTCGCGCACCGGCTGCTCCAGGACGTGCTCGACCAGGGCGACGCGGCACCGGTGATCGCGGACGAGCTGCGCGCCGGCCGCCGTATCCCGGGACTCGGCCACCGGCTCTATCCGGGCGAGGACCCACGCGCGCGTGCCCTGTTCGCCCTCCTGGAGCAGATCCCGCGCGCGGAACCCGCCCTCCTCGCGGCCCGGGACATCGTCGAGACCACCGCCCGCCACGCCCCGCTGCACGCCAACGTCGACCTGGCGCTCGCCGTGCTCACCACGTCCTGCGGCATGCCCCCGACCGCGGGCGAGACGATCTTCGCGGTGGCCCGTACGGCGGGCTGGATCGCCCACGCCCTGGAGGAGTACGGCGAGCGCCCGCTGCGCATGCGCCCGAGCGGTCTCTACACGGGTCCGAAGCCGCCGCAACCACTGCCGGAGTAAGCGAAGCCGCCACAGCCGCTGCCGGAGTAAGCAAGGGCGGGGCCGGAATGAGTCGCGACCCAACTCAGGTTAGGCTCACCTCTGTGCGTACGTGCTCAAGCGTCTCCCGTGACTCGGACGAGCCCGTTTCGGGAACCGCAGCCACCGCGAGGACCTGGCTGTTGCTGGAACAGCCCGGTCCGTGGGGTGCCAAGGCGCTCACTTCGAGCCACCTGGACCCCGCGCTGGGCCGTGCCCTGGAAGCGGCCGCGAAGGACACGGGCGTACGGATCGTGCTCATCCGCCGCCCCGGACGCCACGCGGACCGCCGGATGCCCGCCACCCGCCGGGTGTACGCGGCCCACACCGTTCCGGGAAACGTATGGCTGCACGGCGCCACGACCTCGGACCCCGGGCAGCTCCTCGATCTCGACTTCGCCGCACTCGGCCGGGGCGACCACGGCACCTTCGACGCGGTGCTCGGGGGACGGCCCCACAACGGCGATCCGCTCGCCCTCGTCTGCACCAACGGCAAGCGCGACCGCTGCTGCGCGCTCCTCGGCCGCCCTCTCGCGGCCGAACTCGCCACGTCCGGGGTCGAGGGCGTCTGGGAGGCCACCCATCTGGGTGGTCACCGCTTCTCCCCGACAGCGCTCGTGCTGCCGTACGGATACGCGTACGGCAGGGCCGAGGCGCACACCCTCAAGGAGGTCCTGCACAGCGCGCGTCAGGGCCGGATCGTCGTGGAAGGGTGCAGGGGCAGCTCGGCCTGGGAACGGCCCGGCCAGGCGGCCGAGCTCGCCGTGCGCACCCGGACCGGCGAATACGCCGCGGAGGCACTGAGCGTCGTACGGACGGCCGGCGCGGCCCCGCGCTGGGAGGTGACCGTCGCCCACGCCGACGGGCGCCGCTGGCAGGTCGAGGTGGCCCAGGGCGCGGCCCTGCCGCCCCGGCCGGAGAGTTGCGGAGCGGCAGTCCTCGGTTCGCCCGCGCGGATGGACGTGGTGGCGGTGCGCGAGGTGAGGGTGACGACGGCGCTCGCGAGCTGAACGGTCCGCCGGCCGCGGTCCGGACCGTCTCCTCAAGCATTGAT
Source organism: Streptomyces afghaniensis 772 (assembly GCA_000415505.1). Taxonomy (GTDB): domain Bacteria; phylum Actinomycetota; class Actinomycetes; order Streptomycetales; family Streptomycetaceae; genus Streptomyces; species Streptomyces afghaniensis. The sequence continues at coordinate 3,895 of KE354228.1, read as the reverse complement.
CAAGAGATCCACGCCACACCCGTTACGGCACCTGGACAGCCCCACGTACCTTCTTGGGTATGAGCCCCACTCCCCCCGCACGCCGCCTGCGCCTCGGCCTGCCCCGGCGGGTGTTCTCGCAGGTGCTGCTGATGCAGGTGGCGATCGCCGCGGGAGTCGCGGTCCTCGCGACCGGACTGTTCCTCGCGCCCCTGAGCGACCAGCTGGACGACCAGGCGATGCGCCGCGCGCTCGCCATCGCGCAGACCACCGCGCAGCAGCCGGGCCTCGCGAGGGAAGTGAGGGACACGCCTCCCTCACCGAACGGTCCGGTGCAGCAGGAGGCGGAGCGGATCCGGAAGGCCACCAAGGCCGAGTACATCGTGGTGATGGACTGGCGGGGCGTGCGGTGGTCGCACACCGACCCGAAGCAGATCGGCGGCATCGTCTCGACCGACCCCGGCCAGGCCCTGGCCGGCAAAGAGGTCATGGAGATCGACAGCGGCACCCTGGGCCGCTCCGCCCGCGGCAAGGTGCCGCTGCGCGACAGCGACGGCACGATCGTCGGTGCCGTCTCGGTCGGCATCGCCTACGACAGCGTCCGGGCCCGGCTGATCCACGCGATCCCGGGGCTGCTCGCGTACGCCGGAGGTGCCCTGGCCGTCGGCGCGCTGGCCGCGTGGCTCATCTCCGGCGGGTCCACCGGCAGACCAGGGACCTGGCCTTCTCGGACATCGCGTCGCTCCTGTCGGAACGTGAGGCGATGCTGCACGGCATCCGGGAGGGCGTCGTCGCCCTGGACCGCACCGGTCGCATCCGTCTCGTCAACGACGAGGCGCAGCGCCTGCTGGGCATCGGGGACGCGGTGGTGGGCCGCTCCCCCGACGAGGCGCTCGGCGCGGGCCGTACGGCCGACGTGCTGGCCGGGCGCGTGACCGGCACGGACCTGCTCACCGTGCGGGGCCAGCGGGTGCTGGTCGCCAACCGCATGCCCACGGACGACGGCGGAGCCGTGGCCACCCTGCGCGACCGCACCGAGCTGGAGCAGCTGGGCCGCGAGCTCGACTCCACCCGTGGTCTGATCGACGCCCTGCGCGCCCAGGACCACGAACACGCCAACCGTATGCACACGCTCCTGGGGCTGCTCGAACTGGAGATGTACGACGACGCCGTGGAGTTCGTCGGCGAAGTGGTCGGTGACCACCGGGCCACCGCGGAACAGGTCACGGAACGCATCGCGGACCCGCTGCTCGCCGCCCTGCTGGTCGGCAAGGCGACCGTCGCGGCCGAGCGGGGCGTCGCCCTGTGGGTGTCGGACCGGACCCGGCTGCCCGACCGGCTGATCGATCCCCAGGGGCTCGTCACCGTCGTCGGCAACCTGGTGGACAACGCCCTCGACGCCGTCGCCGGCAAGCCGCACGCGCGCGTGGAGGTGGAACTGCGCGCCGAGGGCCGTACGGCGATCCTCCGGGTGCGCGACACCGGCCCGGGAATCCCGCCGGAGCACCAGGAGTTGATCTTCACCGAGGGATGGTCCACGAAGAAACCGCCCGCGCACCGCGAGCGGGGCATCGGGCTCTCCCTGGTGCGCAGGCTCGCCGAGCGGCAGGGAGGCAGCGCGACCGTCGGGGAGGCTCACGGCGGGGGTGCGGAGTTCACGGTCGTCCTGCCGGAGGCATTGGCCGACCCGGGCCCGGAGCCGGCCCTGACCGTGCCGTCAGCTCCGCAGACCGCCAAGGAGGAGTCGTGATGATCGAGGTCCTGGTCGTGGACGACGACACAAGGGTCGCGCGGGTCAACGCCGCCTACGTCGAGAAGGTGCCGGGCTTCCATGTCGCGGGTGAGGCCCACAGCGCCGCGGAAGCGCTGAGCCGGCTGGAGACGCTGCCCCGGCTCGACCTGGTGCTCATGGACCACTACCTGCCGGACGAGACGGGGATCGCGGTCGTCCAGGAGATGCGCCGTCGCGGCCACCAGACCGACGTGATCATGGTGACGGCGGCCCGGGACGTGTCCACCGTGCAAGCGGCGATGCGGCACGGCGCCTTGCAGTACCTGGTCAAGCCGTTCGCCTTCGCCGGTCTGCGCGCCAAGCTGGAGGCGTACGCGGAGTTGCGCCGCACCCTGGACGGCGGCGGTGAGGCGGAACAGGCCGAGGTGGACCGCATCTTCGGAGCACTGTCGGCCCCCTCCGAGCCGGACCTGCCCAAGGGGCACTCCCCCACCACCGCGGAGCTGGTCCGCCAGTCCCTGATGAACGCCGACGGGCCCCTGTCCGCCCAGGAGATCGCCGAACGCACCGGGGTGAGCCGGCAGACCGCCCAGCGCTATCTGAAGCTCCTGGAGCGCACGGGACGGGCCAGGCTGACCCTTAAGTACGGCGACGCGGGCCGCCCGGAACACCGTTACGTGTGGGCGACCCGCGCCTAGGCGGTCAGTGGGAGGCTGTTTCGGTTGTCAGCCCGTGGCCTTCTTCGCGAACTCGGTCGTGTAGGTCCGACTCAGGTCGATCTTGGCGTTCTTGATGTTGGGGTTGAACGCCTTGAGCACCTTCTCGACCGTCTCGGGACCGTCCGCGGGCATCACGCCGTCCTTGGTGAACATCGGCAGCGTGCTCTTGATCGCCTGTGCGTAGAGGGCCTTGTCGCCCTGCGAGTAGTCGGCCGGCATCTTGTCGGCGATCTGGGACGCGCTGTGGGTGGACATCCACGTGAGCGTCTTGACGAATGCGTTGACCAGCTTCTGGACGGTGGTCTTGTGGCTGTTCACCCAGTCCGTCTGCATGTACAGACTTGATGACGGATAGGGACCGCCGAGCGCCTCCTGGGACCCCTGCGGTGTCCGCATGTCGAGAAGGATTTTGCCTGCCTTCTTGTCCAGGACCTGCGCCACCGTCGGATCGGTCGTCATGCCGCCGTCGATCGAGCCCTTCTGGAGCGCTGAGATGAACGTCGGGCCGGCACCGACGGCGACGGGCGTGAAGTCGCTGACGTTCACGCCGTTCTTGACGGCGAGGTACTTGGTGAGGAAGTCGGTCGAGGAACCGAGGCCGGTGATGCCGAGCTTCTTCCCCTTGAAGTCCTTGGGCGAGGTGATGTCGCCGGTTGCCTTGGCGGAGACGATCTCGACCTCGCCCGGGGCGCGCGAGAACTGCACGACCGACTCGACCTGCTTGCCCTTGGTCTGGAGGTCGAGGGTGTGGTCGTAGAAGCCGACGGCCCCCTGGACCTGGCCGGAGACCAGCGCCGTCTCGGCCTGGACGCCGGCGGGCTCGCTCAGCAACTGCACGTCGAGTCCCTCGGCGCCGAAGTAGCCGAGCCGCTGGGTGAGCATGGCGGGCAGGTAGATGACCTTGTCCAGGCCACCGACCATGATCTTGACGTGTTCGCCCTTGCCGCCGCCTCCGCTGCCGGAGCCGGTGGACGCCGTACTGGCGGCGTCGTTGGCACAGGCGGTGAGCGAGGAGAGGGCGAGCAGGCCGGCGGCGGCCAGGGCGGCGTATCGGGCGTTGGTGCGCATGGCGGTTCACGTCCTTGTGACGGGAGAGGAGAGGGGGCGTCCGGGGTGGGTGTCAGTGCTCGGAGTCCGCGGGCTTCCAGCGGAAGATGCGGCGCTCGGCGAAGGTGAGCAGCCCTTCGGCGAGGAGCGCGACGACGGCGAGGATGACCATCGCCGCGTACACCCCAGCCGCGTTGAAGGTGCCCTGCGACTGCGCGACGAGCAGGCCGATGCCCTTGGTGGCGCCGATGTACTCGCCGACGATGGCGCCGATGAGGGCGAAGCCGAAGCTGACGTGGAGGCTGGTGAAGATCCAGGATGTGGCGGAGGGGATGACCACCTGCAGAGTCACCCTGCGGTCGCTCGCGCCCAGGATCCGGGCGTTGGATACGAGGTTCCTGTCCACCTCGCGCGCGCC
>KE354227.1 GCA_000415505.1 Streptomyces afghaniensis 772 | reverse complement strand
CTGCTCCCGAACCCGTCCAGCCCTACCCGGCCGGAGCGGACTTCCGCCTCCTGGCCGGCACCGACGGCCGCCACCACCCGACCCGCACCCGCACGGGCTGCTGCCTCTACTACGCCATCCGTCCCGACGAGGCCTGCGCCACCTGCCCCCGCACCTGCGACGCGGAACGGCTGCGCAGGCTCGAGTCCTGACGGGCCATCAGCCCCCTGCCTCCACTCCACGCCAGAACGCGTCGACCCGGCTGTTGAACACGTCCGGCACCTCCTGGAACGGCTGATGGGCCTCCCCGGGCAGCACCTCGAACGCGGCGCCCGGGATGCTGTCCGCGACCACGCGGCCCAGGCGCGGCGGCGTCGCGAGGTCGAGTTCGCCGGCGAGGACGAGGGTCGGCGCGGTGATCCGGCCGAGCCGGTCGAGCGTGTCGTGCTCGGCGAACGCCGCGAGCTGGCGCTGGAAGTCCTCGACGGACTGCGCGTGTTCGAAGGCGAGCGTCTCCTCGACGAACCGGTCGGCCATGCCGTCGGCGTGGGCGCGAGGTGTGTAGATCCACAGGAAGAACGCCTCGAGCATGGCCCGCTCGTCCGGGGCGCGTTCGACCATCCAGTGCCAGAAGCGCGTCATGGCACGGAAGTAGGGGTCCGGGCGAGCCATCGTGCTCATGAGGACGAGGCTGCGGACCACGCCGGGATGGCGGAGCGCCAGCTCCTGCGCGATGAAGCTGCCCCCGGAGAAACCGGCGACGTGGGCGGCCGGCACCTGGAGCGCCCGGAGCAGTGCCGCGGCGTCGTCGGCCATCCGCGCCACGGAGAGCGGCCCCTCGGGCAGCGGCGTACGCCCGGCGCCACGGTTGTCGAAGGCCGTGAGCCGGTAGCGGTCCGCGAGCCCGTCGAGCTGCGGCTGCCAGGCCTCGGCGGGATCCCCGAGCCCCGAGACGAGCAGCACGTCGGGTCCCTCGCCCCGTTGTTCGACCCAGAGTTCCACACCGTCGGCGTCGATCATTTGTCCCATGGCCGGCCTCCTGGAGCGGGATCCGTCGTCGTCACACCTGCGCCGGCGCGATGTTCTGGTTGGCGTGGAACAGGTTGTCCGGGTCGTACGTCCGCTTGACCCGGGCGAGCCGGTCGTAGTGGTCACGGTATGTCGCCCGGACCCGTTCCTGGCCCTCCCCGGTGCCCATGAAGTTCACGTACGAGCCGCCCATGGAGTACGGGTGCAGCTCCTCCTGGTAGCCGACGCACCACTGCCTGATGATCCCGGCGTTGGCCGGATCGGGATCGACACCTGCGAAGACGCCGGACCAGACGGCGTCCCGGTAGCTCCACGCGGTGTCGTCCGGGCCCACCCGGTGGGCGGCTCCGTCGACCGGGTAGAGGTGCATCAGCGAGAGCTGTGTCGGATTGTTCTCGCCGTACTTGAGGTGGATGTCCAGGGCGGCGTCGGGGATGTCGTCGAAGAAGTCGCCGCGCCAGTACCACTGGTAGCCGGTCGGGATCAGTTCGTCGAACATGCTCTGCAGCGCGACATAGGGCATCTGTGCCGCGAAGTGGAAGGCCGGCGGGCCGGGCTCCCGGACCACGGAGAGAGCCTCGTCGAGCCGGTCGGGATCGCCGGTGTGGCACCACACGATGCCGCACACCTTCTGCCGGTGGATCTCCTCGGGGAAGGGCGGCCCGGGCGGGACGACGAAGACGGTGAAGAACCCGTACACGTCCTCCGGCGCCTGGGGGAGGAACTCGCGGTACCACCCCAGCACTTCGCGGGTGTGCCCGACCGGCCAGACGGTCACCCCGGCCCCGACCGTGTCCACCGGGTGCAGCCGGTAGGTGAGGGACGTCGCGATGCCGAAGTTGCCGCCGCCGCCACGCAACGCCCAGAACAGATCCGGGTGTTCGGTCGCGTTCGCGGTGACGAAGCCGCCGTCGGCCAGCACGACGTCCGCGCTGATCAGGTTGTCCGCGGTCAGGCCGTACTTGCGGGTGAGATAGCCGTGTCCGCCGCCGAGGGTCAGGCCTCCGACGCCCGTCATGGAGATGATGCCCGTGGGAGTGGCGAGACCGAAGGCGTGCGTGGCGTGGTCCAGGTCGCCGAGCCGGCTGCCCCCGTCGGCCTGCGCGGTCTTCGCGACCGGGTCGACGCGCACCCCGCGCATCGGCGAGAGGTCGATGGTCACGCCGTCGTCCACCAGGCAAAGGCCCGGGCCGCTGTGCCCGCCGCCCCGTACGGCCAGTTCCAGACCGTGATCGCGGACGAAGGTCACCGCGGCCATGACGTCCGCGGCGTCCGCGCACCGCACGATGGCGGCGGGGCGTTTGTCGATCATCGCGTTGTAGATCTTGCGGGCCTGGTCGTACCCGGCGTCCCGCGGGCCCGTGACCGGCCCCCGCAATGCCGTCCGCATGTCTTCCAGAGTGGCGCTGTCCATGACGATCTCCTCCGGACGCCCGACCGTGCTGACATGACCAGCCTCCCGCCGACGGCCGAGCGGCGCATGTCCGGCGGCGTACCGCTCTCAGGCGCGATCATGCTGGTGGACCGCCCTGTTGCTGGGCGGCGCGCCCTTCCACCTCGCGAGTACGACGACTGCCTCGTCGCCGAAAGGAGAAGCCCGTGCCCGACCCCGGCCGCGTCCGCCTCTTCAGTACGACGCTCGGCGCCGCCGGCGCCCCTGCCGTGCTGCTGGTGCACGGCTGGGCGGGGACGGCCGTGAGTGGTCCCCGCACGCCGAGGCCCTGGCCGGAGACTTCCGGGTGATCGTGCCCGATCTGCGCGGACACGGCCGCTCGGAGGTGCCGGACGAGGGCAACACACCCGCCGAGATGGCGGACGACCTGGCCGCGCTGCTGGACACCCTCGACCCAGGGCCGGTGACGGCCGTCGGCCATTCGATGGGCGGCCAGGTCGTCAACCTGCTCGCCGTACGGCACCCGCATCCGGTCCGCTCGGTCGTCGCCCTGTACCCGGCCCATGGCGCCCACGGCACCGAGGTGGCGGAGATCCCCGCCCGGCTCGCGGACTACCGGGCGAACGGCGCCCGCGCCGCGGCGGCCTTCGTCGCCGCCGCCTTCGGCCCCACCGCACCGCTCGGACTGCGCACGGCGCACCTGCGCACCCTGCTCGGCACCCCCGGCCACGTCATCGCCCAGTCCTATGCCGGCATGCACACCGTCCCCGGCGCGGTCGGCATCCGTCCGCACAGCGAGGCGTACCTGCGCCGCCGCACCCGGCCCGCGCTCACGGTGTGGACCTCGGCGGAGGCGGCCGCCTGGGAGCGCGGCACCCTGACCGTGCCCGGCTCCCGGCGTCGACCACTGGCCGGACAGCGGGCACTACCTGCACGAGGAGCACGTCGAGCGGACGATCCGGCTGCTGCGCGAGTGGATGAACCGCGTCAGACCATCGTGACCTCGACCGGCAGTTTCTTGATGCCGTTGACGAAGTTGGAGCGCACCCGCGGCACCTCGCCCGCCAGGCGGATGTCCGCAAGGCGCGGGATCAGTTCCTCGAACATGATCCGGATCTCGGTGCGCGCGAGCAGGTTGCCCAGGCACAGATGGGGGCTGCCCTTGCCGAAGGTGACGTGGTCGTTGTCCGTCCGCGTGACGTCGAAGTCGTACGGGTCGCCGAAGACCTCCTCGTCGCGGTTGCCGGAGGCGAACCACATGACCACCTTGTCGCCCTCCCTGATCCGCCTGCCCCTCAGCTCGACGTCGCGGGTGGCGGTGCGGCGGAAGTGGTAGACGGGGGAGGCCCAGCGCAGGAACTCCTCGACCGCGCCCGGGATCAGTGAGGGGTCCTCGTGGAGGCGGGCCAACTGCTCGGGGTGCTGGATGAGGGCCAGCATGGAGTGGGAGATGGTGTGGCGGGTCGTCTCGTTGCCGGCGACGACCAGGAGCAGGAAGTAGTTGTCGAAGTCCTGCGGGGAGAGCGGGACTCCGTCCCGGGGTGTGGTGTTGACCAGCCGGGAGATCAGGTCCGTGCCGTCGCCGCCACGGCGCTGCCGCGCCAGCTCCCGCCCGTACTCGAAGACCTCCAGCGACGCGGGGGAGCGGAAGGGCAGGTCGCGGTACTGCTCGCTCTCCTCGCTGTGCAGCAGGACGTCCGCGTAGTCGGGGTCGGTGTGGCCGATGATGCGGTTGCCCCAGTCGATGAGCTTCTGGTTGTCCTGCGGGGGCACGTCCAGCAGCCGGGCGAGGACGTTGATCGGGAAGTCCGCCGAGACGTCCGCCACGAAGTCGAAACGGCCCTTGGCGAGGGCGGCGTCGAGGGTCCGCGCGGTCAGTCCGCGCAGGAAGTCGCTGTAGCCGCTGATCACGCTCGCGCCGAACTGCCGCTGGATCAGGCTGCGCAGCGCCCGGTGCCGGACCCCGTCCAGTTCGAGGATGGAGGCGCGTTTCTTGATCTGGTCGTCGTCGACCTCTTCCAGGTTGACGAACTTCGTGGACGTGAAGGTCTCGGAGTCACGGTCGACCCGGACGATGTCCCGGTGCCGGGTCACCGCCCAGAACCCGGAGTTGGGCGCCTCCTCGGGCTGCCAGTGCACCGGGTCCTCGTGGCGCAGGGTGTGGAACATCCGCCAGGGGGTGACGCCGTCCGTGAAGCGGTCCAGGTCGGCGAGGTTCACGTCGGCCAGGGGCAGCGGCTCGCGCACGGCGTCGGGCAGGGTCTCGGTCGTCATCGGCAGGCTCCTCGGCGTCACGGGTGGCGTCACAGGTGGTAGGCGTACTCGGTGAACTCCCAGTCGGTGACGTGCCGGTGGAAGCGTTCGACCTCGTCGCGCTTGTAGGAGAGGAAGGACGTGGTGAAGCCCTTGCCGAGCAGGCCGGTCAGGGCGGTGTCCGCCTCCAGCGCGTCCAGCGCGCCGGACAGGGTCTGCGGCAGGACGGCGGAGCGGGCGGTGTCGTAGCCGTAGCCCTCCAGCGGCGCGGGCGGTTCCTCGCCGGCCAGGACGCCCAGCAGGGCGGCGGCCGTCGTCCCGGCGATCGCCAGGTAGGGGTTGGCGCTCGCGTCGCCCAGCCGCAGTTCGAGCCGGGCGCCGGAGCCTCGCTCGGGCGGGATGCGCACCATGGCGCTGCGGTTGTCCAGCCCCCAGTCGATCAGCCAGGGCGCGAGCGTGTCCGGGCCGAAGCGTTTGTACGAGTTCACGGTGGGGTTGAGCAGCGCGGCCAGGGCGGGCGCGTGGGCGAGGATGCCGGCGACGGCGTGCCGGGCGGTGGCGGACAGGCCGTAGGGGCCCGACGGGTCGTCGAAGGTGTTGCGGCCCTCGGTGTCGTCGCAGGAGAGGTGGAGATGGAAGCCGGAGCCGCCCGCGTCGTTGAAGGGCTTGGCCATGAAGGTGGCCAGTCTGCCTTCCTTGCGGGCCAGTTCCTTGATCGCGGCCTTGAAGCGGAAGGACCGGTCGGCGGCCGACACGGCGTCGGAGTGCGCCAGGTTGATCTCGATCTGGCCGCCGTCGAACTCGTGGTTGCCGCTGATCGCCCCGACCCTCAGATCGCGCACGTGGCGCAGGGTGCGCAGCAGGTGGTTGTCCGGGTCGGCGCGCAGCCCGGCCGTGTAGACGACCCCGGGATCGGGTGCGTAGCGGCGCCAGCCGCCGGCCGGGTCCCGTTCGCACAGGAAGTACTCCAGCTCGGGTCCGACCACCGGCCGCAGCCCGTGCTCGGCGCACCGGGCGAGGACGGCGCGCAGCAGGTCACGAGGTGACTCCGGCGCGGGTGCGCCGGTCGCCGGGTCGAGGACCTCCCCCAGACAGACGGCCACCCCCGGCTCCCAGGGCAGCGGCACCAGCGTGTCGAGGTCCGGGCGTACGCAGATGTCGGGCAGTCCCGCGTCGAGCCCGCCGCTGACCGGGACCACGTCGCCCTGCGGGCTGGTGTGGTAGACGGCCCGGCAGAACGCGAGACCGTGCTCACAGGCCCGGGGCAGCTCCTCCAGCAGCACGTCACGCGCCCGGTCGGTGCCGATGAGGTCGGGATAGGTCACCCGGACCACGTCGATGCCGTCGGCGGCGAGCCGCTCCATGTGGCGGCGGACTTCTGCAAGGTCGTGAGCGCTCACCGTTGTCTCCTCGGGCGGATGTCGGGACACCTCCGGGACCAGGAGGCCGGGGAGGCGGGTGGCGTAGGGAACGAGCGCCCGGGCGCGGCGGAGCCAGGGACCGCCCGGAACTTTGTTTGATGCCAAACGGTAGGGGTGGGCCGAGGGTGCCGCAAGAGGGCGGGGCAAGAATTTATCCATCCGGATAGCTATTGACCAGAGCCCTGCCCCTACCTACCTTGTTTGAAGCCAAACGAGTTCGGGCTGCGGTGATCGCACCCCGTTGGCCGGGGCCCGGCCCCTTCCGGCCGGGCCCCTTTCACCCCGCTTCGACGCCCTCACATTCAGGAGGACCGGCCATGAAGGTCGTCGTCGACATGAACAAGTGCCAGGACCACGGCCAGTGCGTCTTCGCGGCCCCCGACGTCTTCCGGATGGACGACGACGGCAGGCTTGCCCACGTCCCCGACCCCGACGACGCCCTGCGCGACGAGGTCGAGGAGGCCGCGGACGTCTGCCCGCTCCAGGCCATCCGGATCGAGGACTGACATGAGCGGTCGCATCGTCGTCGCCGGCGCCTCCCTCGGCGGACTCCGGGCGGCCGAGCAGCTGCGCGCCGCGGGCTGGACCTGCGGCATCACGGTGATCGGCGACGAGCCGCACCGGCCGTACAACCGGCCCCCGCTGTCCAAGGAGGTCCTCGCGGGCAAGGCGTCCTTCGCGTCGCTCGCCTTCACCCCGAAGCCGTCCGCGGCCGACGTGGAGTGGCGGCTGGGCACGAGGGTCACCACGGTCCGGCTCGCCGAGCGGACCGTCGAGCTCCACGACGGCGCGGTGCTCTCCTACGACGGGCTGGTCGTCGCCACCGGGATGCGGCCCCGGCGGCTGCGCTGCCCCGGGCCGGTCGAGGGCCGTCACACGGTCCGGACGATCGACGACGCCCAGGTCCTGCGGGACGAGCTGACCCGGCCCGGCGTGCGCGTGGTCGTGATCGGCGCCGGGTTCATCGGCTGCGAGGTCGCCGCGACGGCCGTCGGGCTCGGTGCGGCCGAGGTGACCGTCGTCGATCCGCTGCCGCTGCCCATGGTGGGGCCGCTCGGCGAGATGCTCGCGCGTGTGCTGCTCACGCGGCACGAGGAGCGCGGGGTCGCTTTCGTGCTGGGTCAGGGTGTGACCGCGTTCGAAGGGGACGACCGTGTCACCGGTGTCGTGCTGAGTGACGGATCCGTGCTCCCCGCCGATGTGGTGGTGGAGTCCGTGGGCTCGGTCGCCAACACCGAGTGGCTGGACGGCAACGGGCTGGATCTGAGCGACGGGGTTCTCACCGATCAGCACCTGCGGGTCGGAGGCCGGCCGGACGTCGTCGCGGTCGGGGATGTCGCCCGCTTCCCGAACGCCCGCTACGACGGTGTGCCGCGGCGGGTCGAGCACTGGTCCGTGCCGACCGACTCGGCCAAGCACGCCGCGAAGGTACTGGTCGGCGGCGAGGCCGGCCTGGCGCCCTTCGCGCCGCTGCCCACCTTCTGGAGCGACCAGCACGACTTCCGGTTGCAGTCCTTCGGCGCGCCCGCCCTGGGGCTCGGTGACGTCCGGGTCCTGGACGGTGACATCGCGGGGGACGTGCTGGTCGGTTACCACCGCGACGGACGGCTGGTCGGCGTCGTCGCCCTCGGGGGGCCTTCCGTCACCCGTGCCGCGGCCCGGTTCCGCGCCGAACTGCTGAAGCAGCCCGCCCTCATCTCCCAAGGAGCCCTCTCGTGACCGGTCTTCGTGGTTACTTCCATCCCAAGACGGCGACGGGTGCGTCGTCGCTGATTCCCTCTCCACCCTGGCGGTACTCCGGTGACCTGTTGACGGTCGAGTACCGGACCGACCCGGCGCGGGTGCGTGAACTGCTCCCCGAGCCACTGGAGTTGGCCGAGGAGGATCCCGGGGCGGTCGCTCTGATCTGGGCCGACTGGCAGTCCTGCTCGGCGTCGGGGGAGGAGCTGCTGGATCCGGTGCGGGCGCAGTACAAGGAGGTGTTCGCGGTGGTGCGCTGCACGTACCGGGGGCGGACGTACTCGCGGTGCGTCTACATCTGGGTGGACAAGGACTTCGCGATCGCGCGCGGGCTGCATCAGGGATATCCGAAGAAGCTCGGCTCCATCCATCAGACGCGGCCGCATCCGTACGGGCCCGCTCCGCGGATCGAGGCGGGGGCGCGCTTCGGGGCGACGCTGGCGGCTGCGGATCGGCGTATCGCGCAGGCCGTGGTGACGCTGCGGGAGCCTTCCGAGAGCGGCGGGTTCGTCAATGCCCATCCCATGGCGCATCACCGGTGGCTGCCGTCGATCGAGAAGGGGAAGGGGCTGGCGCTCGATGAGTTGATCGAGTCGGGGGCGGCTTCCTTCGAGGGCGGCCGGCCGTGGGTCGGGGAAGCGGAGTTGGAGTTGTTCGAGGCGCCGACCGAGGAGCTGGCCCGGCTGCAGATCCGGGAGCCCATCGCCGCGTATTACCGCCAGGTTGGCGTGGTCTGGGACGGCGGGCGGCTGCTGGAGGCCGGTATGTCGGGGGCGTCTGCCGAGTGATGCCGGTGGGCGGGTGCAGGTTCGCCGTGGTCGTTCGCGCGGTTCCCCACGCCCCTGAGGGCACGAACCCGCCCCCTGTCAAAAAGAGGAGCTCATTTCATGCTTGACAAGATCACCGTCGCCGGTGTCTCCGTCGACACCCGGCACTGGATCGGCGGCCGGCGCGTTGCCTCCGCCAGTACCTTCACCGACCACTCTCCGATCGACGGCAGTGAGCTCGGCGAGATCGCCCGAGGCGGCCCCGCCGAGGCCCGGGCCGCTGTCGCCGCCGCCCGGGACGCGTTCCCCGCCTGGGCCGGCACCTCGCACGCCGAACGCGCCCGCATCCTGCACGCCATCGCCGATGGCGTCGAGAAGCGGATCGAGGAGCTGGCGATCGTCGAGACCACCGACAACGGTGCGCTGCTGCGGTCGCATCGGCGGGGCGTGATGCCCCGTGTCGCCCACAACTTCCGCTTCTTCGCCGACTGGTTGCTCACGCTCGACCACGAGGACTTCGAGACGCGGGGGCACACCAACCACGTCAGCTGGGACCCGGCCGGACCCTGCGTGCTGATCACCCCGTGGAACGCGCCCCTGATGCTGGCCACCTGGAAGGTGGCCCCTGCCCTCGCCGCCGGCGACACCGTGGTCCTCAAGCCCGCCGAGTGGTCGCCGCTGACCGCCTCGCTGCTGGCCGACATCGCCGCCGAGGCGGGACTGCCCGCCGGTGTCCTCAATGTCGTCCAGGGCCATGGCTCCGAGGTCGGTGACGCCCTCACCTCGCATCCGGACGTACGCCGCATCAGCTTCACCGGCTCGGTGCCGACGGCCCGGCGCATCGCCGCGTCGGCAGCCGCGAACCTCACCCCGCTGAGCCTCGAACTCGGCGGAAAGTCGCCCCTGTTGGTCTTCGCCGACGCCGATCTCGACCTGGCCGTCGACCTCGCCGTCGAGCAGTACGACAACGCCGGGCAGGTGTGTCTCGCGGGCACCCGGCTGCTCGTCGAGGAGTCGGTCGCCGAGGAGTTCACCCGCCGGTTCGTTCAGAGGGCGTCCGCCCTCACCCAAGGCGACCCCCGCGACGAGGCCACCGACGTCGGGCCCACCATCCATCCGCGCCAGCTGGAGAAGATCGACGGATTCGTGCGGCGGGCCGTTGCCGCCGGGGCACGGGCGGTCATCGGGGGGCATCGCAAGGACGGGCAGTACTACGCGCCGACCCTGCTCACCGACGTCGCGCAGAGCTCGGAGATCGTGCAGGAAGAGGTCTTCGGGCCGGTCCTGACCCTCCAGACCTTCGCCGGCGAGGACGAAGCCGTCCGGCTCGCCGACGACACCCGCTTCGGGCTGGCCGCCACCGTCGTCACCGGCGACCGGGAACGCGCCGAGCGGGTCGGCGGGCAGCTGGTCGCCGGGACCGTCTGGGTCAACTGCTTCTTCGTACGCGACCTCCGGGCGCCCTTCGGCGGCTCCCGGCAGTCCGGTGTCGGACGTGAGGGCGGCACCTGGAGCTTCGACTTCTACTGCGACCTGAAGAACACCGTCACCGCCCCGAAGGGATGGAACCAGGACCATGGGTGAGATCGCCGGGGCCGGGCTGCTCGCCCACGTGCCCACCATCGTGTTGCCCGAGGAGGAGCGGCTGGAGCTGAACGAGGGCAAGGAGATCACCCTCGTCACCGGGCTCCGGGAGCTCCGCAGGGACGTCTTCGAGCGTGCCGACTACGACACCGTGGTGGTGCTCGACTCCCACTGGGCGACCACCGTCGAGTTCGTCGTGACCGCGCAGCAGCGGCGCGCGGGGCTGTTCACCTCGGAGGAGCTGCCGCGTGGCATGTGCCGGATGCCGTACGACTTCCCGGGCGATCCGGAACTCGCGCACAACGTGGCGAAGTTCGCGGACAGGCACGGCACCTGGATCACCCCGATCGACGACGAGTACCTGCCGATCTACTACGCCACCCTCAACCTCTGGAAGTACCTGGGCGAGGGCCTTCCCGACAAGCGGTGGATCACCATCGGGGTCTGCCAGACCGGTGACATGGAGGACCATCTGCGGCTCGGGCGGGCGCTCGCCGACGGCATCGCCGCCACCCCGGGACGCCGGGTGCTGCTCATCGCCTCCGGCGCCCTCTCGCACACCTTCTGGCCGCTGCGCGAACTGCGCGACCACGAGGCCAGCGACCCGGTGCACATCCGTACGCCCGAGGCCCGCGAGGCAGACCTGGAACGCATCGCCTGGTTCAGGGAGGGCCGTCACGACAAGGTCCTCGACACCATGGACGAGTTCTGGACGTACAAGCCCGAGGCGAAGTTCTTCCACTACCTGATGCTGGCCGGTGCCCTCGGCGAGCGGGGCTGCGTCGCCCGGGCCCGGCAGTACGGCGCATACGAGAACTCCGTCGGCACCGGCCAGGTCCACCTCTGGTTCGACCGGCCGGCCGACGGCTGGACCGCAGACCACACCCCCGCGCAGGAGTCCGCCCATGCCTGAGTACCGCCGCATCCTCCTCGACGGCGCCGCCGTCCAGGTCACCGTCGACGGTGACGAACTCGTCGCGGGGGACGGCCGCCGCGTCAAGACCGACGACGCGCGGCATCTGCCGCCGGTCGTGCCCTCCAAGGTCATCGCCGTTCATCTCAACCACCGCAGCCGGGTGGACGAGTTCCGGATCGGGTTGCCCGACACCCCCACCTACTTCCACAAGCCGGTCTCCGCCCTCAACGCCCACGGGGGCGCCATCGTCCGCCCCGAGGGCTGCAAGTGGCTCAACTACGAGGGCGAGGTCGCCATCGTCATCGGCAGGACGGCACGGAACGTCTCCCCGGCCGAGGCAGGCGAGTACATCGCCGGCTACACCGTCGCCAACGACTACGGCCTGCACGACTTCCGCGACACCGACGCCGGCTCCATGCTCCGCGTCAAGGGCTCCGACACGCTCTGCCCGCTCGGCCCCGGACTGGTCACCGACTGGGACTTCCACGGCAAGCGGCTGCGGACCTACGTCAACGGACAGGTGGTGCAGGACGGTTCGACCGACGAGATGACGTGGGACATGCACTACCTCGTCGCCGACATCGCCCGCACCATCACGCTGCAGCCCGGAGACGTACTGCTGTCCGGCACACCCGCCAACTCGCGTCCCGTACAGCCCGGGGACGTCGTGGAGGTGGAGGTCGAGGGGCTCGGGCGGCTCACCAACCACATCGTGACCGGGCCGACCGCCATCCGCACGGACGTGGGCGCCCAGCCCACCGAGTCGGAGGAGGTGCTGTCGACCGCGCTCGGCGGAGACTGGAAGTTCCGTGGCATCCGGCCACCGCGTCGCTGACGCGGGCTGCGGCCACCGCGTCGGGGAGCGGAGCGCCCCGGGTAGGGTCGCGGGCATGACCGAGCCCGCCGGCCGCCGCCCCCGCAAGCGCGTGCACTACGGCACGGGCCGCGAGGCCCTGCTGGAGGCCGCCGTGCGTGTCGTGGCCCGGGGTGGGCTGCGCAGGCTCACCTACCGGGCGGTGGCGGAGGAGGCCGGTGTCACCCACGGACTGGTCGTGCACCACTTCGGTTCCCGTGACGCCCTGATCGAGGAAGCCCTCACCCACGCCATCCGGTCCTCCCTGAGCAGCAGCGCCCTCGAACCGGGCACGGGCGAGGCCGCCGACTTCTCGGTGGGCCTGACGGACATGGTGGAGTCCGGGCCCGACCTCCAGGCGTTCCAGTACGAACTGCTGCTGGAGTCCCGGCGCCGCCCCGAGCTCCTGGCCCACCTGCGGTCGCTGTACGACGAGTACTTCGACGCGACCCGGCGCGAGCTCACCCAGATGCTGCCCGGCCCGGTGGACGAGGGCCTGTCCCGGATGGTCTTCGCCACGCTGGAGGGACTCGTCCTGCATCAGCTGGTCTTCGGCGAGCGCGAGGTCATCGACGAGGCCCTGGAGGAGCTGCGCTCGGTGCTGCGCCTGCTCGCCGAGCGCCGCGGCGACGAGGCCTGACCCGCACCGGTCCCCGCACGCCCCGCCGCGCTGGAATTCCTCGTCCCTCACCCCTTGCCAAACGGATAGTTCCGCCCCACGATGAGGCAACTCGTTTGGCCTGAAACGATCCGTCCTCCCTCTGGCAGGTGATCCGAGTGGACAGTCAGACGGTCTCCCGGCACACGGCGACCCCGGACGCGCCCACCGCAGGCACGCTCAAGCCCAACGCCCTCGGCGTCCTGGGCATCCTCTTCTTCGTCCTGTCCGCCCAGGCCCCGCTGACCGGCATCGCCGGCGCGGCCCCCATCGCCGTGGCCCTCGGCAACGGCCCCGGCGTGCCCGCCGCCTACCTGGTGGCGGGCCTGGTGATCCTGCTGTTCTCGGTGGGCTTCGTCGCCATGGGCCGCCACGTGGTGGACGCGGGCGCCTTCTACACGTACATCGGCAAGGGCCTCGGCCGCACCACCGGCACCGGCAGTGCCGGTCTCGCGCTCTTCGCCTACTGCACCATCCAGGCCGCCATGTACGGCCTCTACGGCGCCATCGCCAGCGGCCTGGTCGCGAGCCACACCGGCCTCGACCTGCCGTGGTGGGTCTGGACGCTGGCCACCATGGCCGTCGTCCAGGCGCTCGGGGCGGCCGGTGTCGAGATGGGCGCCAAGGTCCTCGCCGTGTTCGTCCTCGCGGAGTTCAGCATCCTGTCGGTCTTCGCCCTGGTCACCCTCGTCAAGGGCGGCGGACCCGAGGGGCTCGGCCTCGCCGACAGCTTCTCCCCGTCCGCGGCCCTGGACGGCGCCCCGGGCGTGGCCGTGATGTTCGCCGTGGCCTCCATGTTCGGCTTCGAGGCCACCGCCATCTACGGCGAGGAGGCCCGCGAGCCGAAGAAGACCGTGCCGCGGGCCACGTACCTCGCGGTCGCCGTCGTCACCGGCTTCTTCGCCCTGGTCTCCTGGATGCTCATCTCCTCCTACGGCGCCTCCCGGGCCACCGCGGCCGCGGGCAAGGCCCTGGAGGGCGGTGACGGGGCCGGGTTCGTCTTCGCGCCCATCGCGGCCGACTTCGGCGGCTGGGTGGGTGACGTGCTGCCCGTCCTGCTCGCCACGTCCCTCTTCGCCGGCATCCTCACCTTCCACAACTCGGCCAACCGCTACCTGTTCTCCCTCGGCCGCGACCGGCTGCTGCCGCTGCGGCTGTGCCGGCTCAACCGGCGCCACGCGCCCTGGACCGCCGGGTGCGCCCAGACGGTGCTCGCCGTCCTCCTGGTCGTGCCTTTCGCGCTGGCCGGCAAGGACCCGGTGCTGACGCTGTTCTCCTGGTTCAGCGGCGTCGCCGTCCTGGCGATGATGCTGCTGTACCTGCTGACCTCGGTGTCGGTCGTCGTCTTCTTCCGCCGCGCCCGTCTCGACACCCGCCCCTGGAACACGCTCATCGCACCCGCCCTGGGCGCGCTCGGCATCGCGGGCGCGATCTGGCTCATCCTGGCCAACTTCACCACCCTCATCGGCGGCGAACGCACCACCGCCCTGTGGCTCACGCTGTCCGTCCCGGTCGTCATGGCGCTGGGCCTCGTCGCCGCACGGGTGCGGGGCAGGGCCGCCGGCGGCTGACCACGAGCGCGGTCGTCCGCGGACAGCCCCGCCCCTATCGTTTGAGACCAAAGGAGGAACCTTCATGCCGGCCGTCCCCCACGACGAGTGGCTGCGCCGCGCCAAGGCGTTCCAGCTCTCCGGTGCCCATCACATCGACGGCGCCGAGGAGGCCGGCGGAGGGGCGGTGTTCCCGGTCGTGTCCCCGCGGGACGGCCGGGTCGTCGCCGACGTCGCGGACGGCGGCGCCGCCGAGGTCGACGCGGCCGTCGCCGCCGCCCGGCGCGCCTTCGACACCGGCCCGTGGCCGCGCCTGGCACCCGCCGAGCGCGGCCGGGCCCTGCTCCGCCTCGCCGATCTGCTCGAAGAGCGGCGCGAGGAACTCGCCCTCACGGTCAGCCTGGAGATGGGCAAACCGATCTCGGACGCGTACGGCATCGAACTGCGGGCCGTCATCAGCACCTTCCGCTGGTACGGGCAGCTCGCGGACAAGCTCACCGACTCCGCCCCGCACACCGCCCCGGACGCCCTCGCCCTGGTCACCCGGGAACCCGCCGGCGTGGTCGGGGCGGTCGTCCCCTGGAACTTCCCGCTGACCCTGGCCGGCTGGAAGATCGCCCCGGCACTGGCCGCCGGCTGCACGGTCGTCCTGAAACCCTCGGAGAACGCCCCGCTGTCCGCCCTGCTCCTGGGCCGTCTCGCCACCGAGGCCGGAATCCCGCCCGGCGTGCTCAACGTCGTGACCGGCGACGGCCCCACCGCCGGACGCGCCCTCGGCCTCCACCCGGACGTCGACGTCCTGGCGTTCACCGGCTCCACCGCCGTCGGCCGCCACTTCCTGCGCTACGCCGCCGACTCCAACCTCAAGCGCGTCTGGCTGGAACTCGGCGGCAAGTCGCCCAACATCGTCCTGCCCGACGCCCCCGACCTGGACCGGGCCGCCGCCACCGCCGCCTGGGGCATCTTCTTCAACCAGGGCGAGATGTGCACGGCCCCCTCCCGGCTGCTCGTGCACACCTCGATCGCCGAGCGGGTCACCGAGGCCGTGGTCCGGCGGGCCCGCGAACTGAAGGTCGGCGACCCGCTCGACCCGGAGACGGAGATGGGCGCTCTCGTCGGCCGGGCACACCTGGACCGCGTGGCCGGTCACATCCGTCACGGCGTCGACGAGGGCGCCCGGCTGCGCACCGGCGGCGACCGCGTCCTCGCCGAGACGGGCGGGACGTACCTGGAGCCGACCGTCTTCGACCGCGTTGACCCCGGGTCGCGCCTGGCGCGGGAGGAGATCTTCGGCCCCGTCCTGTCGGTGCTCGCCTTCGACGACCTCGACGAGGCGGTCCGGCTGGCCAACGCCACCGAGTACGGCCTCGCCGCCGGCCTGTGGACCTCCGACCTGTCCACCGCCCACCGGGTCTCCCGTGCGCTGAGGGCCGGGACAGTCTGGGTCAACTGCTACGAGGAGGGCGACCTGACCGTGCCCTTCGGCGGCATGAAGCAGTCCGGCAACGGGCGTGACAAGTCCGTCCACGCGCTGGAGAAGTACACCGAGCTCAAGACCACCTGGATCCAGCTGTGAGGCCGCTGATCGCGATCCCCGCCCGGTTCTCCGCGCGGACCTCCGCCCTCCGCTACGCCGCAGAGGTCAACGCCCGCTCCCTGATCGAGGCCGTCTGGCGGGCCGGCGGCGAACCGGTCGGCATCCACCCGGCGGACACCGGCACCGCCGCCCGGCTCGCCCGCTTCGACGGAGTCCTGCTCCCCGGCGGCGGCGACCTCGCCCCTCCCGCTACGGCGCCACCGACACCCACGACACCGTCTACGACGTCGACACCCTCCAGGACACCTTCGACCTCGACGTCGCCCGGCACGCCCTGGAGTCGGGCCTGCCCCTGCTCGCGGTCTGCCGCGGCCTCCAGGCCGTGAACGTGGCCCTCGGCGGCACCCTGGAGCAGGACATGGGCGGCCCGCAGCGCGAGCACCGGCACCTCGTGCACCCCGTCGCCCTGGAACCCGGCTCGGTCGTCGCCCGGTCCACCGGTGTCGAGAAGACCGACGCGTCCTGCTATCACCACCAGCGCGTCGACCGCCTGGGCACGGGCCTCCACGTCACCGCCCGAGCGGCGGACGGCACCGTCGAGGCCCTCGAACTCCCGGGCGCCAGGGGCTGGTTCACCGCCGTCCAGTGGCACCCGGAGGACACCGCACACGAGGACCCCGCCCAGCAGGGCCTGTTCGACGCCCTCGTCCGGGCCGCGGCCCGGTGAGTCGCGGCGGGAGTCGGTCAGGCCCGGGGCCGCCGCCCGCTGCGCCGCGGTGCGGGCTCGGCACCGCCCAGCAGGGACTGCCGCCGCTCCTCGCCCTGCTCCTCGACCTGGAGCACCACACTCCGGAGCCCTTCGGCGAGGCTGCGGCACTCCGCGTCGCTGAGCCGGGCCGTGACGAACGCCTCCTCCGCGTTGAACGCCGGGAAGACCCGCTGCATGAACGCGTCGCCCTCCTCGGTGAGGCTCAGCAGCACCAGCCGCCCGTCGCTCGGATGGTCCGCCCGCCGCAACAGGCCCCGCGACTCCAGTGTGCGCGCCACACCCGTCAGCGTGCCCTTGGAGATCCCCGCCTCCTCCGCCACGTGCCGGGTCTCCGACTCGCCCCACACCCAGACCACCCACAGCACCACGAAGGCGGTCCACGTCAGGTCGGAGCCGCGCAGCACCGAGTTCTCCAGGTGCTGCCGCACGGCGGACGCGGCCCGGTAGATGTTCGCCACCGCCGCCATCTGCTCCCGGCGGATCGGAGCACCGCCGAGCTTCGCCGCTGCGAGCTTCTCGGCCTCGGTGATGGATCGATGGCCCGGCACGGGCGGCTCCTTCGTCTGGTCGCGAGGCGTCACACCCGGGCGGCGCATCCTCGCCGTCCGGTCGTTCGGACTCAAATTGTACGGAGACGAAAGGGAAATCCGACATGCCCACTCCCCGCATGCTCCTCGTCCTCAGCGAGAACTGGACGCTGACCGGCGGCCGGGCCGACCTGCCCGCCGCCGTCCGCTGGGCCCGCGAGGCCGAGGACGCCGGCTTCGACGCCGTCATGGTGAGCGAGCACATCGTCCTCGGCCCCGACGCGGCGGCCGCCGGAATCATGGGCAACCCCCGCGACTACGCCCTCCCGGGCAACCAGGACCCGTACACCCCCTGGCCCAACTCCCTGCTGCTGCTCGCCGCCATCGCCTCCGTCACCTCCCGGCTGCGCCTGGCCGCCGCGGCCGTCCTCGCCCCGCTGCGCCATCCCCTGCTGCTCGCCCGCGAGCTCGGCACCCTGGACCTCCTCAGTCAGGGGCGTCTCGTCGTGCAGCCCACGGTCAGCTGGAGCAAGGACGAGTACGACGCCCTCGGTGTGCCCTTCGCCCGGCGCGGGCGGCTCCTCGACGAGCACCTGGAGGTCTGGGCCAAGGCCTGGGGACCGTCGCCGCTCTCCCATGACGGGCCGCACTACCCCTTCCAGGACGTCTACTTCGAGCCCAAGGCGCACCGCCCGGACGGCCCCCGGCTCTGGTTCGGCGGACAGCGGCTGCACGGGCCCGTACTGCGCCGCCTCGTGCGGTACGGCCACGGTTTCCATCCGCTCGGCCGGCCCACACCGGAGGACCTCCAGGCGCTCAAGGAGGCGATGGCCGCGGCAGGGCGGGACGTCGCCGACCTGGAGATGATCGGCGGCACCCGGGCCGTCTTCCCCGACGACCGCTCGCCGGCCGACCTCGGCGCGGCGCTCGCCGTCATCCCCGAGCAGCTGGAGCAGGGCTTCACCACCTTCTGCGTCAAGCCCAACCAGTTCATCGACGACCCCGACGGGGTGGGGGAGTTCTGCCGGGACGTCATGCGGCGTGTGGAGAAGCTGACGTCCTGACCGCCACGGCCCGGATCACCGCTCGACGAACCGTGTCAGGTGGTCCGGGTCCGGCCGCAGCAGCCCGTCCCGGACCGCGAGCGCGGTCGCCTGCGCACGGGAGGCGCATCCGGTCTTGCGCAGCAGATGCTCGACATGGCTGTGCACGGTCCGCGGGGACAGGAACAGCGCCTGCGCGATGGCCTGGTTGGTCTGCCCCGTGGCCGCCCGGGTGAGCACGTCCAGCTCCCGTGGGCTCAGCCCGTACGGCAGTTCCGTGGGCGTCTCGTGCACCAGCACCGCCGCCGACGCGAGGCCGGGCCCCGCGGGGTGCCGGTGCAGTAGGACCCGCTGCCAGCCGCCGCCGGCCGGCCACAGCAGGCGCAGCCGCCGGCCGCCCGTGCCGGTGAAGGCGTCGAGCAGCGCGCGGAACCCGTCGGCCTCCCGCAGCACCCGCGGCCGGTCCCGGCCCGGCAGGTCGATCACCCCGCCGTCGCCGGTGACCAGGCTCGCCGCATCCTCCGCCGCCAGGCCGTGCAGGTCCCCGGCGTGGGCGAGCGGGTCGGCGAGTGCGGCCAGGGCGGGCATCACGGAGGCGAGGAGCCGGCGGGCGTCCGTGTCGTAGGCGTCCGCGCTCTCGGTGGAGAGGTGGACCAGGCCGACCAGCCGGCCCCGGTGCCGCAGCGCGCCCGTGACGCCGTCCCGGAAGCCGGCCGGCCGGACCCGCTCGGCGTAGAACCAGCCGTGCCGGAAGCGCGGCCCGGCGTCGTCGGTGTCCTCCGCGTCCTCGGAGATGGACGGTGGCAGCTCGCGCCGTACGACGTTGCGGTACCACGGCGTCGCGACGAACTCCCCGGCCATGGCCTGCGAGGCCGCGGCCGTGTAGCCGATGCTCGCGACCTGGACGTGGGAGCCGGTCAGCGGGTCGATCGTGAGCAGGGTCGCCGCGTCCAGCGGCAGGGCGCGGGCGAGTTCGCGCAGGGCCTGCGCGGAGGCCGACGTGGTGTCGCGCTCGCGGGTGAGCATGCCGATGCGTGCTGCTGCCGCGATCTGGTGGTGGCTGGGCATGGCGAGCCTCCGGGCGGCTCGGGCGCGATATCGTTTGGGGTCTAACGATAGGGGGGTCGGTCCGGCTCCGGCAAGGGGGCCACCGTCTTGTCGTGCGAAGGGCCCGTGATCCGCCGGCTGTCGTTCGCAGTCGGTATTTGTACGGATGGTGCGGCGGGCCCGGCGGGTCTTTCCTGTTCGGCACACCCGGACGCCCGCTCCAGTCGGGCCCGCCCCTCGGAGAGCCCCCGCCATGACCCCACCCCTGTCCACACCCTCACGCCGGCACTTCTTCGCTCTCTCCGCCGCCACAGCCCTGGCGGCCGCCGGATGTTCGGCGCCACGGAACACGGCCGCGTCGGCCGAGCCGTCGCCCTCCGGCGGCACGCGCCTGACGAAGATCGGACTCGACTACCCCTTCACCCAACTCCCGCTCTACTCCACCCTGGTGAAGCTCTCCACCGCCCAGGCCAAGAAGCACGGCATCTCGCTGCTCACGACCAGCGACAACGCCAGCGCCGACACACAGGCGAGCAACCTCAACACCTGGGTCGCCCGCAAGGTCCCGGCGATCGTGTCCTTCCCGATGGTCTTCGAGGCCGCCGAGCCCGTCGCCAAGGCGGCACTGGACGCGGGACTGATCTGGGTCACCTACGGTGGTTCCCTGCAACACCAGAGCGCCGACATCCAGTTCAGCTTCCGCAGGGGCGGCACCCTGCTAGGCGAGGCCGCGGCGAAGTGGGCCGAGGAGCACCTCGACGGCAAGGGCAAGATCGCCTTCCTCACCGACAGCACCATCGAGCTGGGACGCGAACGCACCAAGGGCATGATCGACGCCTTCACCAGGCTGGCGCCCGGCGTCGACGTGGTGGCGCGGGAACAGGCCATCGACCCGGACACGGGCCTGTCGAAGACGAAGGCGATCCTCGCCAAGCACCCCGACCTCAACCTCGTCCTCGGTGTCACGGACGCTGCCGCGTACGGCGGATTCAAGGCCCTCCAGCAGACGGGCCGCGCCGCCGACGACGCCAGGACCTTCGTCGGCGGCCAGGACGGGTCCGCGCCCTCCCTCCTCGCCGTCAAGCAGGGCACCTTCTACCGGGCCTCCGCGGCCCTGGCCCCGAAGGACATAGCCGCCGCCATCGTCGACGTGCCGCGCGCCGTCGCCGCCGGCAAGGCGAACCCCAGCGTCCAGGTGCCGGTCGCGCTCGTCCAGCACGCCGACACCGCCGAGATCGACGCCCTGCTCGCGCAGAACGCCTGAGGCCCCCCTCATGACGACCACGAACCTCCGCATCCGCGGCCTGACCAAGTCCTTCGGCGGCGTCCGCGCTCTCGACGGCGTGGACCTCACCGTGCCCGCCGGGCAGGTGCACGCCCTGCTCGGCCACAACGGCGCCGGCAAGTCCACCCTCATCAAGTGCCTCGGCGGCGCCTACCCGCCCGACGCGGGCACCATCGAGGTGGGCGGCACGTCGTACAGCCGCCTCACCCCGCGCGAGTCGATCGCGGCCGGCGTGGCGATCATCTTCCAGTCCCTGAGCGTGGTCGACGCTCTGACCGTGGCGGAGAACATCTTCCTCGGCCAGGAGTGGACCCGGTACGGCCGCATCGACCGCCGCGCCCAGGAGGAGGTCGCGGCCGGGCTGCTGGAGCGGGTCGCGGCCCGGTGTTCCCCGCGCGACCGGGTGGGCGATCTGCCCATGGGGCAGCGGCAGTTGGTCGAGATCGCCAAGGCCCTCAGCCGCAGCGCCGCCGTCCTGGTCCTCGACGAGCCGACCGCGGCCCTGTCCGGCGCGGAGACCGACGCCCTGGCCGAACGTGTCGAGGACCTCCGCGCGCAGGGCCTCGCCATCGTCTACGTCACCCACCTGCTGTCGGAGGTGGAACGGCTCGCGGACGCGGTGACCGTACTGCGCGACGGCCGGGTGACCCACCAGGCGACGGTGGCGGGACAGACCCGGCGCGACCTGGTCGAGGCGATCGCGGGCAGGCCGACTCAGGCCGCGCACGGGCCTCGGTGCGCCGACGGGCACGGACGCGCCGGAGCCGCCGCGCAGGACCGGCCCGGACGCCCGGCGGCCGCGGTACGCGCCCGGAGCGGACGGGGACGAGACGCGTGGCATGCCGAGCCCGGACGCCCAAGGGCCGCAGCACGTGTCCGGCCCGGCAGGGCACGACGCGGGTCGCACGCCGAGCCCGGACGCCCAGGAGCCGCCGCGCACTCCCGACCGGTACGAGTACACGCCGGGCCTCGACACGCCCGAGCCGGGGCGCGCACCGACCCCGCCCCGGCTGATCGTCGAAGCCCTGCGCGGTCCCGGCTTCGGGCCCGTCGGTCTGACGGTCGCCGAGGGCGAACGCGTCGGTCTGTTCGGGCTGATCGGCTCCGGCCGGACCCGCATCCTGGAGACGCTCTACGGCCGGCGCCGAGCCACCGCCGGAACCCTCCGGGTCGGCGAACACACCGTCAGCCCCGCCCGGCCGGCCGACGCGCTCGGCGCCGGAATCGCGCTCGTACCGGCGGACCGGCGCGCACAGGGCCTGTTCCCGTCGCTGTCCGCGCAGGACAACACGCTGCTGCCGGCCGTCCGGACCCTGGCCCGGTGCCACGTACGGGCGTTGCGCACCGAACGGCGCGTGTTCGACGCGCTGGCCACGGCGGTGGGGCTGCGCCCGGCCCGGCCCGGGCTGCCGGTGGGCGCGTTCTCCGGCGGCAACCAGCAGAAGCTCGTCCTGGGCCGGTGGATCAACGACGCCCGGCACGTGGACGTGCTGCTGCTGGACGAGCCGACCCAGGGCGTCGACGTGGGGGCCCGTCAGGAGATCTACCGGGTGGTGTCCGGGCTCGCCGCCGAGCGCGGCACCGCCGTGCTGTTCGCGTCCAGCGACCCCGAGGAGATCGTGGCGCTCGCCGACCGCTGCCTGATCGTCGCCCGGGGACGGATCGTCGGCGAGCTCTCCGGCCCGGGACTCACCGAACAGGCCCTGCTCTCGGCGGTCCACGACGCCGATCCCGACCCCCTGCCCGCCGAAGGAGCAGCATGACCACCGCCGACCGCGTCCTCACGCGCCCGCGTCTGATCGCCACGGGCGGGCTGACCACCGTGCGCCGCAACCCCCTGCTCCTCGTGCTCGTCGCGATGGTGGTGGTCTTCCAGCTGACCACGGGCAGCTTCCTCGACCCGGCCAACCTCGGCGGCATCGCCACCGACGCCGCCACCCTCGCGATCGTCGCCGTCCCGCTGGCCCTGCTCGTCATCAGCGGATACCTCGACCTGTCGGTCGGCTCCACGCTCGCCCTCGGCGGTCTTGTCGCGGGCTGGCTGGCCGGGCAGCACCACCAGTCGCCCGCCGTCGCCCTGCTCGGGGCGCTCGCCGCCGGGGCGGTGGTCGGTGCCGTGAACGGCGTCCTGTGCTGCTACTTCGGCCTGTCCGCGTTCATCGTCACGCTCGGCATGCTGACCGCCGTACGCGGGCTGGCGCAGCAGTTGTTCCCGCTGCCGCTGAGCGGCTTCGGCTCCGGGTTCGCCTGGATCGGCGGGGCGCGGATCGCCGGGATCGCGGCACCGGTCGTCATCGCGGCGGTGGTCCTGGCGGCGGGCGCGCTGTTCCTCGCGGTCACCCCGGCCGGACGGCACGTCTTCGCCATCGGCGTCAACCGGGAGGCCGCCCACCTCTCCGGCATCCAGGTCCGCCGCACCCCGTTCGCGCTGTTCGTCGTGACCGGCGTGGCCGCCGCCCTGGCCGGTGCCGTCAAGGCGTCGGTCCTGGACAGCGTGGTGGCCGGAACCTCAGGGGCCGGTTTTGAGCTGGCCGTGCTCACCGCCGTGCTGGTCGGCGGAGTGGCCCTCAGCGGCGGTTCCGGCTCGATCCTCGGCGTCCTGCTCGGCGTGCTCTTCCTCGGCGGCCTGCAGAACGGGCTGACCCTGCTGAACGTGCCGACGTTCTGGCAGCAGATGGCCCAGGGCGTCGCGCTGGTGGCCGGCGCGGCCCTGGCGTACTTCGCACCCCGCACGGGGCGCTGATCCCCCCATGGGGTGCTGTTCCCCTTCCCCCTGAGAAAGAGGTCACCGTGAGCGACACCGCTCCCACCCTCGTCCTGACCGGCGGCCAGGTCCTGACCGTCGACACCGGCTTCACCGTCGCCGAAGGCGTCGCCGTACGCGGCCGGGACATCCTGGCCGTGGGCAGCGACGCGGAGATGCGCGCCCTGGCCGGGCCCGGCACCCGGATCGTCGAACTGGACGGTCGGACCGTGCTGCCCGGCATCAACGACTCGCATCTGCACGGAGCCGCCTACGGGATGACGAAGCCGCCGTTCGCCATCGACGTCGGCCATCCGGCGGTGGGGTCCATCGGCGACATCGCCGCGGCCGTGGCCCGGGCGGCACGGGACGTCCCGGACGGAGCGTGGATCGTCGGCCTGGGCTGGGATCCCGGTTACCTCGCCGAGTGCCTGGCCGACCCGGGCCGCTTCCCGCACCGCCGGGACCTGGACGCGGTGGCGCCGGGCCACCCGGTCTGCCTGACCGACTTCTCCTCGCACATGGTGTGGGCCAACTCCGCGGCCCTGCGCCGCTGCGGCATCGACGCGGACACCATGCCCCCGCCCGGCGGCGTCATCGACCACGACCCCGACGGCCGGCCGACCGGCATCCTGCGCGAGGCCGCCGGGCGGCTCGTCCAGGCCGCCCTGCCCGCCCCCACCCTCGCCCAGCGCCGCCAGGCCATCCAGAACGTGATCCGCGAACTGCATTCCCGCGGCATCACCAGCTACACCGAGCCCGGCCTCGGCCCCGGCGGCTCCGGCACCCTCTTCGGCGGCCTGAGCACCGA
>KE354226.1 GCA_000415505.1 Streptomyces afghaniensis 772 | reverse complement strand
GCCGGTGCCGTGGTCGCCTCGCACGCCGCCGACGTGGGCCGGCTAGCCGCCGCCGTCGCCGCCGTACTGGACCCCGGGCTGATCGTCCTGGGCGGCGGTACCGGAGCGGATCCGCAGCTCCTGCCCGGGGTACGGGCCGAGCTGGCCCGGCTGAGCTGGCCCACCGAGGTGGTCAGCAGCGTGGTGGGTGACACCGGCACGGTGGCGGGCGCCAGCAGGCTCGCGGTCGCCCATGGAATTCAAACCGTGACCGGAGCTGTGCGGGCGAAGCATTGACGGCTGCGCCATCGGTCTGCCAATGTCCGGACAAGCGCTTTCTGAGTCGGCCGGGACGCCGACTCCGGGTGAGCCTCCCGCCCGTACGAGAAGTACGGCAGCCGCACGAGGGCGTGCTTGTGCGACGCCGGCCGTCATGGCCGGGGACCCCACCCGTCAAGGCGTCGCGGCCGGGCGAGGCCGTGCCCCCGGAAAGCGAATTTTCCCGCAAACTGCACCCGTGCCGCCTCGGCTGGCGCCGTGCTTCCTCCGCTACGACGAAAAGGGATCGAAGATGACCAGTGTGGGTGTGCGGCGCTCCCGCCGACTCGGCCGCGGCGGCATACGCCGCGTGGTTCCCCTCGCTGCCGTGGCCACGGCAGGTGCCCTTCTGCTCTCCGCCTGCGGGTCGGGGTCCGACTCGGGCGGGACCTCCAAGTCGCTGACGTTCTGGATCTCCACCGTTCCGGGGCAGGACGCGGGCTGGAAGAAGATGGTGGCGCAGTACAAGAAGGAAACCGGCGTCAAGATCAACCTCGTCAACATCCCCTACGACGGGTACCCGACGAAGCTGCACAACGCCGCGCAGGCGAACTCCCTGCCCGACGTGGCGGCCGTGCCGGCGCTGGACCCGATCTGGGCGAACAAGCTGATCGACCTCAGGTCCATCGCCAACAAGAAGAGCAACAAGATCAACCCCAACTTCCTCGCCAAGGACTCGTCCGGGAAGGTGCTGTCCATCCCCTCGGACGTCACCGCGTCCGGCATGTTCATCAACAAGACGCTGTTCAAGAAGGCCGGTGTCTCCTTCCCGACCTCGCCCCAGAAGACCTGGACCTGGACCGAATTCATCAAGGCGGCGGACAAGGTCCGGGAGAAGACCGGTGCCAAGTACTCCCTGACCTTCGACCAGTCGCCGTCCCGGCTCCGCGCCATGGTGTACGAGCTCGGAGGCAAGTACGTCCACGCGGACTCCTCCGGCAAGTTCTCCGTGGACGCCGCGACCAGGAAGGCCGTGAAGCGCTTCGTCGGGCTGAACGACGACAAGACCATGCCGAAGTCGGTGTGGACCAGCGGCGCCGACCCGTCGGCCATGTTCCAGAGCGGTGACGTGGTCGCCTACTGGTCCGGCGTGTGGCAGGTGCCCGCCTTCGCGGAGAGCATCAAGAAGTTCGACTGGGCGAGCGTCCCGACTCCCGCCGAGCCGGTGCAGGCCAGCGACGTCAACAGCGGCGGCATGACGGTGGGCTTCAACAACAACGCCGCCGCGGCCGACGCCGCGACGAAGTTCCTGACCTGGCTGTACGAGCCGGCGCACTACCAGGTGCTGTGCGAGACGTCCGGCTTCCTGCCGGTCGAGAGCGGCCTGAACCCGAAGTACCCCTTCAAGTCCGAGGCGGCGCAGGCGGCGTTCAAGCTGTACAACGAGTCGATCCCGCTCTACGCCCCGATCTCCGGCTACTTCAACACCGCGCAGACGAAGTGGGTGCTGAAGGGCAAGAGCCTCCCCGAAGACCCGACCAAGACGGAGCTCGGCAAGGCGATCAACGGCCAGCAGTCGGTCGACAAGGCGCTGGACAACATCGTGGACGTCTACAACCAGCAGGTCGGCGGCTGAGCGCAGCCCGGCAAGCCCGGGCGGCGGGGTCGAGACACCGCCGCCCGGCCTCGGGGCCCCGCGTGATGCCGGGCTCGTGGCCTGAGCCCACAGGAACCCATTCCACCAGCACGGAGTCAGGAAGATGACCAAACGCGCCCCGGACGTGTCCGCGAGCCCGCCCAGGAGACGCAGCAAGTACACCCTCGCGCCGCTCGTGCTCATCGCGGCCAATGTCGTGCTCTTCGCGCTGTTCTTCGTCTGGCCTGCGGTGATCGGGCTCGTCTACTCGTTCACGAACTACACGGGCGTAGGGGTGTTCCAGTTCGTCGGACTGGACAACTACCAGAACCTGTTCGGGGACTCCACCTTCTACGACGCGCTGACCCGGACGCTGCTGTACGCCGTGCTCTTCGTCCCGCTGAACTTCGCGTTCTCGCTGCTCATCGCCAACATGGTGGTGAGCAGGCATGCCAAGGGCGCCTCGGTCGCCCGCGTCATCTTCTTCATCCCGTGGCTGCTGTCGCCCATCGTCGTGGGTGTCCTGTGGCGGTGGCTGTTCGGTGAGAACTTCGGACTGGTCAACTACCTCATCCACGAGCTCGGCGGGAGCGCCGTGCCCTGGCAGTCGAACGCCGACCTGTCGCTGCTGGTGGTGGTGATGGCGGCGTCCTGGGCCTGGACGGGCTTCTCGATGCTGCTGTTCATCGCGGCGATCAAGAACGTACCGGTGTCGTACTACGAGGCGGCCTCGCTCGACGGCGCCGGTCCGTGGCGCCAGTTCTTCCACATCACGCTGCCGAGCATCGCGCCCACCTCGTTCATCGTCATCCTGCTCAACACGATCAACGCGATGAAGGAATACCCGGTGTTCGTCGCCCTCAACAACGGCGGACCCGGAACGTCGAACAACCTGATGGTCCAGTACATCTATGAGACCGGCTTCAAACGGGGCCAGATCGGCTACGCGAGCGCCGCGTCATTCGTGCTCATGCTCATCCTGATGGCCGTCGCGATCATCCAGCTGATCGTCAACCGGCGGGTGGAGAACCGATGACAACCACAGACATGCCACGCCCGGTCGACGCCGGATCCGGACGGCCCGTCTCCAAGAAGCGACCCCGCGGCGCGGCCACCGGTGGGCTCCGGCAGGCGGTGTCCGCGACGACACTGCTGTGGCTCCTGGCCTGCCTCTACGGGTTGCCGGTGCTGTGGTTCATCCTCAGCTCCCTCAAGCCGGCCGGCGACCTGTTCTCCTATCCGCTGACGCTGGTTCCGCACGACCCCACCCTGTCGGGTTTCAAGGCAGCGTGGAACAGCGCCAACTTCTCCCAGTACTTCATCAACACGACCATCGTGTGCGTGATCACGACGATCCTCACGGTGGGTGTCAGCTGCTGCACCGGGTACGCGCTGGCCAAGTACGACAACAGGTGGCTCAAGGTCTTCTTCCTCTGCATCCTGGCCACCACGATGCTGCCGTCCGAGGTCATGCTCGCCCCGGAGTTCCTCGTGGTCCGTGACCTCGGCCTCTACAACTCGTTCGCCGGCATCATCCTCCCGGCCGTCCTCACCGCGACCGGATGCTTCATGTTCCGCCAGTTCTTCCTGACGGTTCCCGACGAACTCGTGGAAGCCGCACGCATCGACGGCGCCCGCGAACTGTCGATCTTCCTGCGGATCATGGTGCCGCTCTCCCGGCCCATCATGCTGACCCTCGCCATCCTGTCCTTCCAGTGGCGGTGGAACGACTACATCTGGCCGCTCCTGATGCTGAACGACCCCAACAAGTTCACCGTGCAGATCGGTATCCAGAGCATCGTCGGGGCGCAGAACATCAACTGGTCGGTACTGCTCGGCGCATCGGTCATCTCCATGATCCCTCTGATCGCCATCTTCCTGGTCTTCCAGCGTTACGTCATGGGCGCCGACATCAATGCCGGACTGAAGGACTGACCCCAGGCATGAAGGGCTGATCCACCCGTGCACCTCCCTCACCAGCGCGGCCCGTTGCACGACCTCCCCGACACCCCGGAGGCGTACGACGCCGTCCTCGCCGACGTCACCGAGCAGGCCCTGGCCCGCATGACGCCGGAGGGCAACCTCGAGCACCCGGACTGCGTCGACGACATCGGCGACACGTCCCTCGGCGTCACCTCGCTGCTGGCCCTCGCCTGGCAGCGGGGCAAGGACCCGCGGCTGCCCGACGCGGTTCGCCGCAGTCTCGCCTTCCACCTGGACGAGCGGGTCTACACCGAGGACAACCCGGGCTACCCCAACCTCCGGGTGCGCAACTGCGGCCTGCCGTATGCCCGTTACACCCTGGCGGCAGGAGCGCACCCCATCGGTGACTGGCCGAGCACGGTGTGGGCGCTGCTCCAGGCGGTCAACGTCCTGGACGCGGCGGAGGGCCTCGTCGACGACGCACAGCGCGCCCGGCTCCTCGAAGTGGCGCACGGCTACTGGCGCTGGCTCACGGAAGCCACGTTCTTCAACCCGCAGGAGGCCGGCAACCAGGCGATCGGCTGCATCGTCGGCGGCCTGATGCTGGCCCGGCACCTGCCGCCCGCCGAGGGCGACCCGGTCCGCCGGGAGGCCCTGCGGCTGTATGAGGACGAGATCCGCGCCCACCGTGTCCGTGACCGCGGCGCGCTCCTGCCGCCCGAGCACGGCGGCGCCTACGACAACAACTACGGCCCGATCTCCCTGTCCTTCCTCGCCCAGGCCCACCGGGTCAGCGGCGCGCAGGTCTTCGCCGAGGACGGCGACGCGCTCGCCCGCTACATCGACGCCCGGCTGACGAACGGCGGCTTCGACAACGGCGGCCCCCGCTACAGCGAGCAGCACTCCGCCTTCGAGTCGGTGCTGGGCCTGCGCTACTTCAGCGCCCGCATCGGCTCCGACCTGGGCCGCTACCGGGGCGACAGCCGCTGGGCCCGGCACGCGGTCAAGGCGGACGGCGGCGTCGACGGCCACTTCGCGTGGATGCTGGTCTGGCAGATCCAGGACACCACGCCCTGGCACCGTGCCCCGTCCACGGCTCCGGCCCGGCACCAACTGCGCGCGGGTACGGTGTCGGTGGCGTTCGACGACCGGATGACGCCCGCACTGGTCGAGGCCGCGGGCACCTACTACCTGCCGGCCGCCGTCAACCGCCAGCACGGCTTCGGACCGGTGACCGACGGCTTCCTGCTGACCCGCCCGATGGGCGAGGTCCGCGTCCGGGACGTCACCGCCGACGGACTGGCGGCGAAACTGGTCACCAAGCCGGTCGTCGGCCGCGACCACGTCCTGCGGCACGTCCGGTCCCTGTACGTCACCGACGGCACGAGCCTGTGGACCACGGTCGCCGTGGAACGGCTCCCGGGCGTGCCGTACCTGCTGGCCGGCCTGCCGTACGCCGCCGACGACGGCGACCGGGTGCGCAGGACCGCCGAGCCCCGGGTGACGTCGGCGGGCACTCTGCGGCTGACCCACCCGGGCCCGGACGACCCGCACCACTTCGACGCCCGCACGGACACCACCCAGGAGCAGGCCGCCTTCGCCCTGGCCCTCGACCCGCGCGGCTACGGCAACCCCGACGAGGGCTGGCGCCACCTGGTCGCCTCGACCGCCCTGGAGGCCGGACCGGCCCCCGGCGCACCCGAGGACCTGCACGTCTTCGCGGTCCGCTACGGCCAGGGCGACGACGAGTTCACACCGGCGTTCGAGCGTGAGGGCACGGCTCTCGTGGTCCGCACCGAGGCGTTCACGGCGGTGATCGGCGAGGTGGCGGGCGACGCGAACGCCGAACCGGAGCTGACGCTGTCCTGCGGAACGGACGCCTGAGAGCGGTTCCTTCGGAAGGTCACCGGACGGACGAGGTGGGCCTGCTACGCGTCGGGGGCGGGGCGCCCGACGTCCGGTGCCTGAGCGGCGAGTTCACTGAGGGGCTCACCGCTGAGCCGGCACACCTTCCACTCCTCCATGAGTTCCACCCCGAGCGATTTGTAGAAGTCGATCGTCGGTGTGTTCCAGGCCAGGACCCACCACTCGAAGCGGTCGTAGCCGCTCCGCCGGCAGGTCGCGGCCAGGGCGGCGAGGAGAGCCTTCCCGTGTCCCGCGCCGCGCGCCCGCGGCCGTACGTAGAGGTCTTCCAGGTGCATGCCGCGCGTGCCCGTCCAGGTCGAGAAGCGCGGGAACCACAGGGCGTAGCCCACGGCCTCACCCGTGCCGTCGTCCTCGGCGATCAGCGCGTGGGCGGCCGGGTGCTCACCGAACAGCGCCTCACGCAGCTGCTCCTCGGAGGCCCGGGCCTGCTCGGCGGCCCGTTCGTAGGCGGCGAGTTCGCGGATCATGGCCCGGATCTCGGGGACGTCGTTCACAGTGGCGGACCTGATCATGCGACCGATCATGCCTCATCGCGACGCGGCCGGGAATCGGGTTTCCGGGCACCGGTGACTCCGGGCCGCTGCTCGCCCCTCGGACGGCCAGGGGAGGCCGTGGGCAGTGTTCACGCCCGCACCCGCGGCAGTGCCGACTCCGGCACCACCAGGTCGGCCCGCGCCCGGGTCGTCTCGACCAGTTCGGCGTTGCGCTGGTCCGAGCGCAGCACCCACGCCACGGCCTCCTCGTGGTCCTTGCCGAACTCCTCGTGCCGGGCGACAAGTCGCCGCAGCCGCTCCGGCTCGGGGAGTTCGCAGAACCACACCTCGTCGAGCTCGGGGCGGACCCGGGCCCAGGCGCCGGTCTCCAGCAGCAGGTAGTTCCCCTCGGTCACCACGAGCCGGGCCGTCGGCGGCACCGGGATCGCCCCCGCGACCGGCTGCTCCAGGACACGTTCGAAGCCGGGCGCGTACACGACGTCGTGCGTCTCCTCCCGCAGCCGTCGCAGCAGCGCCGCGTACCCGGCCGCGTCGAACGTGTCGGGCGCGCCCTTGCGGTCGCGGCGGCCGAGCCGCTCCAGTTCGGCGTCGGCCAGATGGAAGCCGTCCATGGGGACGTGCGCCACCCACGGGTCACCGGGTCCGTTCAGTTCCCGCACCAGCCGCTCGGCGAGCGTCGACTTGCCCGCACCGGGGCTGCCGGCGATACCGAGGAGCGCGCGCCGGCCGCCCCGGGGCAGAGTTCGGGCGCGGCGGACGAGGTCGTCGAAGGTGAGCGGCACACAGCAGAGTCTGTCACCCCGCCGAGTGTGGCGTGCGCCACTCACTGGACATCGCCGGCCGGGGAACCGGACCTGTATGACGCAGCTCGGTCTTCCCGAAGACATCCACGCCTGCCTCTTCGACCTCGACGGTGTCGTCACCAAGACGGCCGTCGTGCACGCGGCCGCCTGGAAGGAGATGTTCGACGCGTTCCTGCGCGAGCGCGACGGCGCGGACTTCCGGCCGTTCGACGCGTCCGACTACGACGAGTACGTCGACGGCCGGCCACGCGCTGACGGCGTGCGCACCTTCCTCGCGTCCCGCGGCATCGACCTGCCCGACGGCGACCCGGACGACCCACCCGGCGCGCAGACCGTGCACGGACTGGGCAACCGCAAGAACGAGCTGGTCCTGGAGAAGATCCGCACCGACGGCGTCGAGGCCTACGACGGCACCCTGCGCTACCTGGAGGCGGTCCGCGCCCATGGACTGAGCACCGCGATCGTCTCCTCCAGCGCCAACTGCCGGGACGTGCTGCGCTCGATCGGCGCCGAGCACTTCTTCGACGTACGCATCGACGGCGTGGTCGCCGCCGAGCGCAAACTGCCCGGCAAGCCGCACCCCGACACGTTCCTGGCCGCCGCCGAGGACCTCGGCATCGAACCGGCCGAGGCCGCCGTCTTCGAGGACGCCCTGGCCGGCATGGACGCGGGCCGCGCGGGCCGGTTCGGGTACGTCGTCGGCGTCGACCGGGTGGGACAGACCGACGCGCTGTACGCACACGGCGCCGACGTCGTGGTGAAGGACCTCGCCGAACTGGGGGGCACGGAGTGATCACACAGCGGGCGTACAACGTCGAACCCTGGACGGTGCGCGAGACGGAGCTCAACCTCGACGTCCTGGCCCAGAGCGAGTCCGTGTTCGCCCTGTCCAACGGCCACGTCGGCTGGCGCGGCAACCTCGACGAGGGCGAACCGCACGGCCTGCCCGGCTCCTACCTCAACGGCGTCCACGAACTGCACCCGCTGCCCTACGCCGAGGCCGGATACGGCTACCCGGAGTCCGGCCAGACGTCCATCAACGTCACCAACGGCAAGGTGCTGCGCCTCCTGGTCGACGACGAGCCGTTCGACCTGCGCTACGGGCGGCTCGTCACCCACGAGCGGACCCTGGACCTGCGGCGCGGCGTGCTGGAACGGGTCTGCGAGTGGACCTCCCCGGCCGGCTCGACGATCCGGGTGCGCTCCACGCGGCTGGTGTCCCTGACCCAGCGGGCGATCGCCGCCGTGGCGTACGAGGTGGAGCCCGTCGACAGCCGTACCCGCGTGGTCGTGCAGTCGGAGCTCGTCGCCAATGAGAGCCTGCCCGAGCCGGACGGCGACCCGCGCGCCGCACGGGCGCTGAAGTCGCCGCTGGAACCGGAGGAGGACCTCGCCTCGGGCAGCAGGCTGCGCCTGGTCCACCGCACCCGGCGCAGCGGCCTCAGGGTCGCCGTGGCCGCCGACCACCTCGTCACCGGCCCGGAACGGACCACCACCAGCAGCGAGAGCAATGTGGACGTGGCCCGGCTGACCATCACCTCCGTCCTGGAACCGGGGGAACGGCTGCGGGTGGAGAAGCTCGTCGCGCACGGCTGGTCCAGCGCGCGCTCCCGGCCCGCGATGAGCGACCAGGTCGAGGCGGCCCTGGCGGCGGCCGCGCAGAGCGGCTGGTGGGGGCTCCTGAAGGACCAGCGGGCCTACCTCGACGACTTCTGGGGGCGCGCCGACGTCGAGGTCGACGGCGACGAGGAGATCCAGCAGGCCGTCCGCTTCGCCCTCTTCCACGTCCTGCAGGCCGGCGCCCGCGCCGAACAGCGCGCCATCCCCGCCAAGGGACTCACCGGCTCCGGCTACGACGGCCACGCCTTCTGGGACACCGAGGCGTTCGTGCTGCCGCTGCTGACCTACACCGCGCCGGCCGCGGCCGCCGAGGCCCTGCGCTGGCGCCTGGACACCCTGCCCGCCGCCCGGGAGCGCGCGGCCCAGCTCGGCCTGCGCGGCGCCGCGTTCCCCTGGCGCACCATCGAGGGCTCGGAGGGCTCCGCGTACTGGCCGGCCGGCACGGCCGCCTTCCACGTCGGCGCCGACATCGCGGACGCCGTGGCGCGGTACGTGGCGGCCACCGGCGACGAGGAGTTCGAGCGCGAGGTCGGCGTGGAGCTGCTGGTGGAGACCGCCCGCCTGTGGCGCTCCCTCGGCCACCACGACGACCGGGGCGTCTTCCACATCGACGGCGTCACCGGACCGGACGAGTACAGTGCGATCGCCGACGACAACACGTACACCAACCTCATGGCCCGGGCGAACCTGCTGGCCGCCGCCGACGCCTGCAAACGCCACCCCGACGAGGCGGCCCGGCTCGGCGCCGACGAGGAGGAGCGGGCCGCCTGGCGGGACGCCGCCGAGGCCGTGCACGTCCCCTACAACGACGAACTCGGCGTGCACGAACAACACGCCGGTTTCACCCGCTACCAGCGCTGGGACTTCGACCGCACCGGCCCGGACCAGTACCCGCTGATGCTGCACTTCCCGTACTTCGACCTGTACCGCAAGCAGGTGATCAAGCAGGCGGACCTGGTGCTGGCGATGTACACCTGCGGCAGCTTCTTCGAGGAGTACTCCGACGAGGAGCAGATCGCCCGCAACTTCGCCTACTACGAGCCGCTGACCGTACGGGACTCCTCCCTGTCGGCCTGCGTCCAGGCCGTCATGGCCGCCCGGACCGGCCATCTGGACCTGGCCTGCGCCTACACGGCCGAGGCCGCGCTGATGGACCTCGGGGACCTGGAGCACAACACCCGCGACGGACTGCACATCGCCTCGCTGGCCGGCACCTGGATGGCGCTGGTCGCCGGGTTCGGCGGTATGCGGTGCGCCGACGGCAGCCTGCGGTTCACGCCGCGCCTGCCCGAGAGGTACAGCCGGCTGGCCTTCTCGGTCGGGTTCCTCGGCCGGTGCCTGCGAGTGGAGCTGACCGCCGGTCAGGCCACGTACACCCTGCGCTCGGGCCCGCCCCTGACGATCCGCCATCACGGCACGGAGGTGACGGTGCGTGAGGACGCCCCCGTCACCCGCCCGGTTCCCCCGGAGCCCCGGCGTCCGGCCCTGAATCAGCCACCGCACCGCTCCCCGAACACCCGCTGACCTCCAGATCGCGTCAGGCACTTGGCCGAATTCCGGTCTGCACGTCCCCACCCCGCGGGTTAGCTTGACCATGTTTTCCGATCATCGGACCTCCGTCTTCGGCCCGCGGGCCCTGGAGGTCGCAGCGGCCCTACGCGCGTAGTAGGGGTAAGGGGTGGACGATGTCCGACGGAGCGAACGCCATTCTCGTTCGCAGACGAAGACGCGCACAGACGGCCGCGTCGGGCACCCGCCGCAGGATCCGCGTCGACGGACCGCTCGCCGCGGTGGCCGCCGTCTTCACCGTCGCGCAACTCGTCCTCGTCCGGCCCGTCCTCGGCCTCGGCTGGGACGAGATCGTCTACGTCAGCCAGGTCACCTCCCACACCCCGGCGGCCTTCTTCAGCGCGCCGCGCTCCCGGGGCGTCTCCCTGCTCGTGGCGCCGATCGCGTCCTGGTCGTCGTCCACGCCGCTGCTGCGCGTCTACCTCGCCCTGCTGTCCGGCCTCGCCCTCTACCTGGCCCTGCGCGCCTGGCGCGGCCTGTTCCCGACCCGGGTCCTGGCCGCCGGCGGTGCCCTCTTCGCCTCCCTGTGGGTGACCCTCTTCTACGGTCCGCAGGCGATGCCCAACTACTGGGT
Source organism: Streptomyces afghaniensis 772 (assembly GCA_000415505.1). Taxonomy (GTDB): domain Bacteria; phylum Actinomycetota; class Actinomycetes; order Streptomycetales; family Streptomycetaceae; genus Streptomyces; species Streptomyces afghaniensis. The sequence goes on along the minus strand of KE354226.1, from coordinate 15,632 downwards.
CGCGATCGGCGCCCTGATCACTGTGGGCTGCTTCCTGCGGGCCCGGGCGCAGCCCTCCGCCCGGGCGGCACTGTGGGGCATCGCGGCGGGCGCCGCCCTCATGGCGTGGATGCGGCCCACCGACGCGGTCTGGGTGACCGTGCCGCTGCTCGTCCTCACCCTGGTCCGCCGCCACTGGCGACTGCTGCTCGCGCTCGCGGCAGGCCTCGCGGCCGGCGCCGTCGAGTGGGTGATCGAGGCCTACCTCGGCCACGGCGGTCTCGGACAGCGGCTGTCGGACGCCTCCCGCATCCAGGGCGGACTGGGCTGGCAGATCGCCGTCGACGACCAACTGCGCAGCCTGGGCGGACGCGCCCTGTGCCGGCCGTGCACCGTGCCGATGCCCAACCCCCTGGTCACCGTCTGGTGGTTCGCCCTGCCCGTCCTGGCCGGACTCGGCCTGCTCGTCGCGGCCCGGGCCCGGCGCCTGGGACGGACCCTGATCCCCCTGGCCTGCGCCGCCACGGCCGCACTGCCGTATCTGTTCATGATCGGCTACGCGGCTCCCCGCTTCCTCCAGCCGGCCTACGCGCTGCTCGCCATCCCGGTCGCCGACGCCCTGTGGCACCTCGTCAGGACCCCGGGCCGGAAGTGGCGGCCGGTGGCCGCCACCCTGGTCGCGCTCGGCCTGGCCGGCCATCTGGCGGCGCAGATCGCCGTCCTGGAAGGCGCCGTCTCCCGCAACACCGAGAGCCGCCGCGACTGGGACCGCACCGCCGGAGAACTGCACCGCCTCGGCGTCCGCCCGCCCTGCCTGCTCACCGGCCACGAGGCCATCCCGATCGGCTACTACACCGGCTGCTCCTCGGGCGCGACGGCCGGCCACAACGAGAACACCACGGTGGCGGACATCGTGCGCACCGCGGACCGTCTCCCGGTCGCCCACATCGCACCGGCCGGCGGCACCCCGCCCCGCTACGCCCGCGCCTGGCCCGTCCACCGGATCTCGGATCTGGACGTCCGCGTCGCACCGCCGGCGCCGGGGAACAGCGGCCACTGAGGCATCAACTCGCGTTTCCCGCCCGCCTGGTGCAGGTAGGAGTCGGGAGACGAGCGTCGCGGACGAGGGGGAACGCCATGACGGGGATCGACCACGAGGGCCGGCTGGGGGAGGAGTTCTTCACACCGGGCTCCTCGTCCTTCACCGAGTTCCTGGCGGCCCACCGTCCGGAACTGCTGGGCACCCGCCGGATCCTCCCGGACGGCGTCCGCGCCGAGGGCGCCCCGCACGGTACGACCGTGCTGGCCCTCACCTTCGGCGACGGGGTGCTGATCGCGGGCGACCGGCGGGCGACGATGGGCAACCTGATCGCCCAGCGGGACCTGGAGAAGGTGCACCCCGCCGACGACCACACGGCCGTGGCCTTCGCCGGTTCCGTCGGGCTCGCGCTCGACCTGGTCAAGCTCTACCAGGTCGAGCTGACGCACTTCGAGAAGGTCGAGGGCATCCCCATGACCCTCGCCGCGAAGGCGACCCGGCTGGCCACGATGATCCGGGGCAATCTGGGCCAGGCCATGCAGGGCCTCGCCGTCGTCCCGCTGCTCGCCGGCTACGACCCCGCGGCTCCCGAAGGCGGGCGTGGCCGCATCTTCGGCTTCGACGTCGCCGGCGGCCGCTACGAGAAGTTCGGCTTCCACGCCGAGGGATCCGGATCGCCGTACGCCCGGGGCGCGTTGAAGAAGCTGTTCCGTCCCGGCATGGCCCGGCGCGAGGCCGCCCTGGCCGCGCTCCAGGCGCTCTACGACGCGGCCGACGACGACTCCGCGACCGGCGGCCCGGACCTCACCCGCCGCATCTATCCCGTCGTGTCCGTTATCACCGAGGACGGCTTCGAGCGGCTGCCGGAGACGGAGACGGAGGAGCTCAGCCGCGAGATGGTCGAGCAGCGCCGCGGCCGGCCGGACGGACCGAACGCCGCGGTGTGACGTCCCCGGCCGCGGGGTGCCCGGCTCGACGGAGCCTGCGGTCCCGCCGGAGTTTTCGGTTCCATGGACAAGACCTGTCGCGGCCTTTACTGCACATGGATTGCAGGTACCGGAGGATGGCGCGAGGCTGTTCCCCGCAGCCGTCCGTCCGACAGAAAGACCATCCTCCCGATGACGGCCGCCCCTGAGTCCACTCCGCCCCTCCCCGCCCCGGCTGCGGCCCAGCGCACGGCCCGGCACCGCGTCCGCACCTCCATGACGCGGCAGGAGTGGACCAGGGTCGGGGGGATGGCCGCCGTCATCGTGGCCCTGCACGTGATCGGCTGGTTCACCCTCGTCGCGATCGTCGCCCCCGAGCACCGCGCCATCGGCACGCAGACCTTCGGCGTCGGCATCGGCGTCACCGCGTACACGCTCGGCATGCGGCACGCCTTCGACGCCGACCACATCGCCGCCATCGACAACACCACCCGCAAGCTGATGGGCGAGGGGCAGCGGCCGCTGTCGGTCGGCTTCTGGTTCTCCCTCGGCCACTCCAGCGTCGTCTTCGCCCTCGCCTTCCTGCTCACCCTCGGCGTGAAGACCCTGGCCGGACCGGTCCGAGACGACGGCTCCTCGCTGCACGACGTCACCGGCCTGATCGGCACGACCGTCTCCGGGACGTTCCTCTACCTCATCGCGGCCGTCAACCTCGTCATCCTCGCCGGCATCTGGAAGGTGTTCCGCGGCATGCGCTCGGGCCGCTACGACGAGGCCGCCCTGGAGGAACAGCTGAACAACCGCGGCTTCATGAACCGGCTCCTGGGCCGTGTCATGAAGTCGGTCTCCAAGCCCGGCCAGATGTACCCGCTGGGCCTCCTCTTCGGCCTCGGCTTCGACACCGCCACCGAGATCGCCCTGCTGGTGCTGGCCGGCTCCGGCGCCGCGTCCGGTCTGCCCTGGTACGCGATCCTGTGCCTGCCCGTCCTCTTCGCCGCCGGGATGTGCCTCCTCGACACCATCGACGGCTCGTTCATGAACTTCGCCTACGGCTGGGCCTTCTCCGAGCCGGTCCGCAAGGTCTACTACAACCTCACGATCACCGGCCTGTCCGTCGCCGTGGCCCTGCTCATCGGGACCGTCGAACTCCTCGGTCTGCTCGTGGAGCAGCTCGGGCTGCACGGGCCCTTCTGGAACTGGGTCTCCGGCCTCGACCTCAACGTCCTGGGGTACGTCGTCGTGGCGCTGTTCGTGGCCACCTGGGTCGTCGCGCTGCTGGTGTGGAGGCTCGGGCGCATCGAGGACAAGTGGACGGGTGGCCTGGCCCGGACGGGGCGGGAAGGTTAGAGCCCGCGTAACGGGAAACGCGGAACGGGCACATGAGACGAACGAGTCGACGCAGCGCGACAGGGAGGCAGAAGTGATGGGCACGGAACCGATGCGCCCCGAGCCGATGGCGGACGACGCGTACCAGCCCACCGGGAGCAACGAGGAGCAGGAGGACGCCGCGCCTCTGGACCTCCAGGACGCCGTCGACGAACGGACCTACGACGACACCCTCGACGAGGGCTACTCCCCGCCGGAGAAGCCGCTCGGCGTCACCAAGCGCGGCACGACCGCCGCCGAGCAGCACGAGGGCGAGACGCTCGACGACCGCCTCTCACAGGAGGTCCCCGACGTGTCCGCCGAGCCTGCGGGGGACGGCGTGGGCGACACCCCCGACAGCGACGGCGAGCCGGTCGACCCCGAGGCGGGCACCGCCCGTGCGGGCCGCCTGGTAGCCCCGGACGAGGGCGCCCACCCGGACACGACGAAGGAGACCGTCGCGACGGACATCGGCATCGACGGGGGTGCGGCCGGTGCGGAGGAGGCGGCGGTGCACGTGGTCGAGGACGACAGCGCCCTCCCGGAGGACGACGACAGGGCGTGACCCCCGGCCGGGGGGGCTACGGCAGCAGCTTCTCCAGCGCGGCCGGGCCCTCCGCGGCCAGCTTGCGCCTGGCCCATTCCAGGGTGCGCGGGGTGAGGTCCTTGCCCGAGGCGAGGACGAGGTCCTCCGGCGACACGTCGGTGCCGGTGCGGGCGTGGAGCAGGCGGTCCGGGGTGGTGCGGTCCTCGGGCGGCCGGGACGCGGCGGGCTGTGAAGTCGACATGTTCTCTGCTCCTAGGGTCCGGATCGCTGGTGCGGCCCCGGTGCTGAAAAACGGGTCCGAGACCACCATTCAACGTGAGAGCCCGGAGTGCATCCGGAGAGCCCGCCCCCGGCACCGGAACCCGAGCTCGGCCCGCCGCGGGCCGCCGTCAGGGCCCGTCCCGCGGACGGGGTGCCAGCACGAGCATCGTGACGTCGTCCCGCACATCGGGGCAGTACCGGACGAGGTCGGTCCACACCCGCTCGGCCAGCTCGGCCGGATCCTCGTCGGCGAGGCCCGGCAGCCGGTCGGCCAGGGGATAGAAGACCCCGCCCGCGTCCCTGGCCTCGGTGACACCGTCGGACGCGAGGAACAGCCGGTCACCGGCCCGCAGCGGTACCGACACGACCCTCGGCGCAGTGGTCTCGGCGAGACCCAGCCCCAGCGGCGTGCACGGCTCGACGTCCAGCTCGACGACCCGCCCGTCCCGCAACAGCAACGGCCCGGACTGCCCGCACGCCACGATCCGCACCACACCCGCGTCGGGGGAGAAGTCCAGCAGCACAGCCGTCGCGAACAGCTCGGCATGCGGCTCGCCCGCGGAGTCCACCGCCAGCCTCCGGTCGAGCCGGGCCGCCACCGCCTCCGGCTCCGGCTGGTCCAGCACCGCCTCCCGGAACGCCCCCAGCAGCGACGCGACCGTCGCCACCGCCGACAGCCCGTGCCCCTGCACATCGCCCATGACCGCCCGTACGCCGTAGGGGCCCGCACGTACGTCGAAGAAGTCACCCCCGACCAGCGTCCCGCTCTGCGCCGCCCGGTACAGCCCCGCGCACCGCACCGGCCCGACCCGCTCCGGCAGCGGCGGCACCACGGCCCGCTGCGCGGCCTCGGCGACGGCCCGCTCGGTGACCAGCTGCGCGTCACGCCTGCTGCGCACGTACGACAGCAGCACGCTCAGCACCGCGACGAAGCACACGGTCAGCACATCGGTGCTGCCGGGGTCGTTCAGACGGAAGACCGGGACCGTCAGCACGACCACCGCCAGCGCACCGAGCACCGCAGTCACGACCGGCCCGTGCGCCAGCACGGCCAGCGGCGGGATCGCACCCAGCAGGAAGCCGATGTCGAGCGGCTCCGGACTGATCAGCTCAGCCGTGCAGACGCCCGCCAGGAGCACGGACGGCAGCACCCGCGCCCACACCGGCGGCGGCGCGCCGCGCAGCCAGCCCCGTCGGTCCAGGTCCCGGCCCCTGTCCCGGCGCGGCAGCCGGGCGTGCACACTGCTCACACCACCACGCTGCTACGCCCCACCGGGCGCCGCACTCCAGGCCCCGCCGGAGGGGCGTGCGCGCCCGCTGGAACGGCGTGAGCGCCAGCCGCAGCCCCGTCGGCGCGGTGTCCTGGATGTACGAGGCGAAGTCGGCCATGTCGTCGAAGGCGAAGCCGTACGCCGTGCCGTCCTGCGCGGCCGCGTGCATGGCCTTGGCGTAGTGGTTGGTGATCCGTGTGATGGATGGTTCGGAGGGGCCATGTCCTCGCCAACCCGTCCGTCAGGCGGAAATCCCTTGCTGAAGTCGCCACTTGGGGACATCGTTGATCGCTTAACCGGCTCTTGAGAGCCACTTGGGGCGCGTCGGAGAGCGACGGCGCTCCGCAGCATGCATCCCGGAGGAATTCCGTGACCGATGTGGTCATCCGAGCGCTCGACGCGAGCGACGCCGATCTCTTCGACACCCTGCCCGATCCGCTGGGCGCCCGTGAGGGCCACCGGCTGACCCGGCACCGCCCCGACTGGAAGCGGGTGGCCCTGCGCGACGGCAGGGTCGTTGCCCGCGGCGCCTGGTGGGGCGGCCCCGACGACACCGAGCCCGTCAACCTCAACTGGTTCGACGTGGCGGAGGGCGAGGAGGAAGCGGGCGCGGCCCTCCTGCGCTCCGCCCCTGGCAGGTGGAACTGGAACTGAACCTGCCCGCGGGCTGGCGCGACGACCCGGCCCTGCACGCCGCGGCCGAGACCCGGGTCGCCGCCGCACGCAAGGCCGGCTACGACCTCCTGGTGGAGCGCCTGTTGTACCGGTGGACGCCCGACCATGGTCTGCCCGAGCGGCCCGGGCGCCTGGTGTTCCGCGCCGAACCGGACGACGCCGTGTTCTTCGACGCGCTGCGCCGCATCCACTCCGCCACGCTGGACACCCACGCGCTCAAAGCCGTCGAGCAGGGCGGTCTCGACCAGGCGGCCCAGGAGGAACTCGACTTCTTCCACTGGTGCCCTTCGCCCCGCGAGTGGTGGCAGGTCGCCGCCACACCCCAGGGCGAACCGGTCGGCATCCACATCCCGGCCCACAACCCGTCGGGCCCGTGCATCGGCTTCATCGGAGTCCTGCCCGAACAGCGGGGCCGCGGCTACGCCTACGACCTGCTGGCCGAGTGCACCCACTTCCTGGCGGAGCGGGGCGCCGAGTTCGTCGCGGCCGCCACGGACCGGGGCAACTTCCCCATGGCCGCGAACTTCACCAAGGCCGGTTTCCCGGTGGTCAGGGAACGCCTCAACTTCGCACCGGCGTAAACCTGGCCGTTTTCCAGGACTAACGCACGTCGCCGTTCAGCAGGTCGTCGGCCGCCGACAGGATCTCCGTGACCCGCAGGCCGAACGCCGCGTCACACGCGTGCGGACGGCCCGTCCGGGCGGCGGCGAGCAGGGCGTCCGCGGCCCGCATCAGCGCGGGGACCGCTCCGTCGGAGCCCTCCGGCAGGACCGCGACCCCGGCCTCCCCGAGGAGTTCCACGGCGGCACCGGACGCGGCGGGCGGTGCCGTCAGACTCAGAGTGAGGGTGCTCGACGCGCCGCCGGTGTGGTCGAGGACGACATGGGCCGTGTCCCCGGGGCCGTACGCGGCCGCCGTCACGCGCTGCACATCGCCGAGCACCGGCAGCAGGACGGACAGGGCGTGCGGCCCGACGTCCCACAGGGCGCCCTTCTCCCGCCGCCACGGCGTGGCGAAGGGGCTCTCGCTGCTGAACACCGCCCCGAGCCACTGCGCCCGCCCCGTGAACCAGCCCGGCACTGCCGCCTGCTCGGTGATCCACGCCTCCGGCTCGGGCTGGAAGCGGGCCGTGAAGAACACGACGGAGGCGACCGAGGCCTCCTCGACGGCCTCGACCACCGCCCGCCCCTGCTCCACCGTCGCCGCCAGGGGCTTGTCGAGGAGCAGATGACACCCGGCCCGTGCCGCCCGAGCGGCGAGCCCGGCCTGCACCTCGGGAGCAGCGCCACGGCGACCGCGTCCACGTCGGCGAACAGCGCGTCCACGTCGTCGTACGCCCGGACACCGTGCCGCTCCGCCAGCTCCTTCGCAGCCTCGGGACGGCGTCCCCACACCCCGGCGAAGTCGAGTTCGCGGTGCCCGCTCAGGGCGGGTGCGTGGGCCATCTGCGCCCAGGGGCCGGTGCCGAGCAGTCCTATGCGCATGCCGCCGCCTCTCCACGGTGCCCTGAACAGCCGACGGCCGTTCCCCGGCCGCCCGCTCGCCGAAGAGCGTGTCATACGGAACCGGTCGCAGGGGAGTCCGGGCCCCTACCCACCTCAGTCGCCGGGAAGGGACTGCTCAGCCCAAATGGTCTTGCCGTCGGTCATCTGACGGGATCCCCAGCCCTGGGTGAGCTGAGCGACCAGGAGCAGCCCGCGTCCACCTTCGTCGAAGGTGTGAGCCCGACGCAGGTGGGGCGCGGTACTGCTGCCGTCGGACACTTCGCAGATGAGGGTGCGGTCGTAGATCAGTCTGAGCTCGATGGGAGGCCGTCCGTACCGGATGGCGTTGGTGACCAGTTCGCTGACGACCAACTCGGTGACGAACACGGCATCGTCCAAGCCCCACTCGGACAGTTGCCGGCAGGCGGCCTTGCGCACCTCCGCGACTGCGGCGGGGTCCGGCGACACCGGCCAGGTCGCCACGTGCGAGGCGTCGAGGGCCCGGGTGCGGGCCACGAGGAGCGCCACGTCATCGGAGGGGCGATCCGGGAGCAGGGTGCGCAACAGGGCATCGCACACGGCCTCCAGATCCTGAGCCGGCCGCCGCAGCACCTCGCGCATGGCGGCGACACCTTCGTCGATGTCGCGGCCGCGGATCTCGACGAGCCCGTCCGTGAAGAGGACGAGGAGGCTTCCTTCGGCCAGTTCCAGCTCGGTCGACTCGAAGGGCAGGCCGCCCAGGCCGAGGGGAGGGCCTGCCGGAACCTCGAGGAACTCGACAGTGCCGTCAGGTGCCACAAGGGCCGGCCCGGGGTGGCCCGCGCGGGCGATCGTGCAGTGGCGCGAGACGGGGTCGTAGACGGCGTACAGACAGGTGGCGCCGATGTCACCGTTGAGCGGGGCCGTGGTGTCGCCGCCGCCGGCAGCATGGTTGACCAGGTCGTCGAGGTGGGTCAGCAACTCGTCGGGGGGAAGGTCGACATCGGCCAGCGTGCGTACGGCGGTGCGCAGCCGCCCCATGGTCGCCGAGGCCTGGATGCCGTGACCCACGACGTCGCCGACGACCAGAGCGACCCGGGCGCCGGAGAGCGGAATGACGTCGAACCAGTCGCCGCCGACACCGGCCCGGGCGCTGGCGGGCTTATAGCGGGAGGCGACATCGAGAGCCGCCTGCTCGGGGAGACGTTGCGGCAGCAGGCTGCTCTGCAGCGTGAGGGAGGTGTCGCGCTCGCGGGTGTACCGCCGGGCGTTGTCGATGCACACGGCGGCGCGAGCGGTGATCTCCTGGCCCAGCAACAGGTCGTCCTGCTGGAAGCGCTGGGGCCGGCGATGGCGGGAGAACGTGGCAACGCCCAACGTGAGGCCACGCGCGCGCATGGGTACCGCCAGCACCGAGTGGAACCCGAAGCGCCGCATGCGTTCGGCCCGGTCCGGAGCCGTCCGGTCCAGATCCTCCAGGGCGGCGGGCGTGATGTGCTCGATGAGCGGCCGCCCGGCGGCCAGGCACTCCGCCGCGGTGGAGCCCTCCGGGTAGGGCGTTACCGTCCCGAACGGCACCACGGCTTCGGGGCAGCCCTCCAGCACCGACTGACAGGCGACCCGGCGCAGCATCACAGGGCCGTGCGGAGAACCCTCCGGCGGATCCTCGCCCCCCTCGATCACCGGCAGAAGATCGACCGTGACGAAGTCCGCGAACCGCGGGACGGCCACGTCGGCGAGTTCCTGGGCGGTACGGGGCAGGTCGAGGGTGCTGCCGATCCGCACGCTGGCGTCGTTGACCAGGACCAGTCGCTGCCGTGCGAGGTGCTGCTCCGTCACGTCGTGTGCCGACAGCAGGACACCTTCGACCCGGCCGTCGGAGCCCCGTACGGGGACGAGGGACACCGACCACACGCTCTCCCGCTCATGACCGGCGAGGTGCAGCGCGGCTCCGAGCTCCTGCAGACACCCGGTCTCCAGCGCGGTTCGCATGCCCTGCTCGGTCCGTTCGCTCTCCGGGTCGAGGACGATCTCCGTCACCCGCAGGCCGCGCATCTCCTGCTCGGACAGGCCCAGCACACGTTCCATGTCCGCGTTCGCCCACCGCAGCCGCGGTCCGGTGTCGTACAGAGCCATGGCGTAGGGAGCCTGGGTGAAACTGCGCCGCACGAACGCATCGTCCTCAGGCGTCGGTTCCGGTCGCGTCACCGGTGACACCAGCAGCCAGTCGTCTCCGTCGCCCGTCCGGTGATGGGCCAGCAGCCCGACGGTGATGCGGTGGCCGTCCCGGTGCAGCAGCGTTGCCGTCCCGCTCCACCTCCGCAGACCGGCCAGTGAGTCCAGCACGTCGGCCGGAGCGGCGTCCGCGAGAAGCGCGGCCGCCTTCCGGCCGACCACCTCGGGGGCCCGGTAACCGAGCAGCCGCCGCGCCCCCTCGTTCCACGCGGTCACGACGCCGAGGTCATTGACGACGACCCTGGCCGTCGCCGCACCGTCGAAACGTTCCTGCGACCCGGCGCTCGGGCCGCCGTCCGAGGCGGACACGGATCCGGTCATGACGTCATCTGCCCTCAATCCCGCCCTGGCGGCCATCTGCCCAGGAGCGCCCCGCGCCGGAGGTGCGTCGCACCATCACCATTACGACACTAGACAACAAGAGTGACAGACAGGCGTGTATCGGTCCTCATGTCAGGACGGCGGCACCGACCCCGGACGGAGGGCGGCACCCATGAAGGGCAACGGCACGAGGTGGCCGGACCGGGCCGAATGGACCGGGAAGATCTACAGCGAGGGCTGGCGTGCATCCGAGGGCGGCACACGCCAGGTGATCGAACCGGCCACGGGAGATGCGCTGGCCGAGGTCGGCGTCGCCTCCTCCGCGGACGTCGCCCGGGCCGGCGCCCGGGCCGCCCGGACCGCCGGAGACTGGGCCGCGGCAGCTCCTTCCGACCGTATCGAGGTCCTGCTGCGCGCCTCCTCCGCGCTGCGTGAACACAGCGCTGCGATCCGCGACTGGATCGTCCGCGAGTCGGCCGGCGTCCCGGCCAAGGGTGACTACGAGATCAACGCCGCCCTCGCCCAACTGACGCACGCCGTGGGACTCGCGTCCCTGCCCAGGGGCGAGGTCCTGGCCCCGCAGGCTCCCGGTGGAACGAGTCTGGCGTGGCGGGTGCCCCTCGGCGTCGTCGGCGTCATCAACCCGTGGAACGCGCCGCTGCTCTTCGCGGTGCGCGTGCTGGCGCCCGCACTGGCGCTGGGCAACACCGTGCTGCTCAAGCCCGATCCCCTCACTCCGGTGTCCGGGGGCGTCCTCGTCGCGCGGCTCTTCGAGGACGCCGGACTGCCCGACGGGGTGCTGCACGTCCTGCCGGGCGGCGCGCAGACCGGGCAGGCGGTCGCGGCGGATCCTCATGTCGCCATGGTGGCCTTCACCGGCTCCGCCGAGGTCGGACGCGTCGTGGCCCGTGTGGCGGGCGAGGGGCTGAAGCGGGTCGCCCTGGAGCTCGGCGGCAAGAACTCGCTCGTCGTGCTCGAGGACGCCGATGTGGACGCTGCCGCCCTGGCCGGAGCCGTGAGCACCTTCGGATACCAGGGACAGGCGTGCGTCGCCGCCGGCCGCCACCTGGTCCATGCCGACCTGGTCGAGGCGTACACCGACGCGCTGATCGGACACGCACGGACCCTGCGCGTCGGTGACCCCCGCGTGGAGGGCGTCAGCCTCGGCCCGATCATCAGCGAGCGGCTGGCCACCAGGATCGAGCGCATCGTCGACGAGAGCGTGGCCGGCGGGGCGCGGGTGCTCACCGGCGGCCGACGCGACGGACTCTTCTACCCACCCACCGTCCTGGACCGCGTCGACCGGGCCATGCCCGCGTTCACCGAGGAGATCTTCGGTCCCGTCGCCCCCGTCATTCCCTTTCACAGCGAGGCGGAGGCCGTCGAGATCGCCAACGACACCGCGTACGGCCTGACGGCCGCCGTGCACTCCGGCTCCGTACCGAGGGCGACCGCTGTCGCCGGGCGACTGCGCACCGGCATGGTCCACATCAACGACGTCTCCGCCAAGGACGCCGCGAACGCCCCCTTCGGAGGCATGGGCATCTCCGGCAACGGCTCCCGCATCGGCGGCACGGCCAGTCTGGAGGAGTTCACCCAGTGGCGCTGGATGACGGCACCCGGACCGGCCTGACCTCGCACGAACGGCGGCCCGAAACAAGAAAGGCAAGGAGTCCTCTCCTTGCCACTCTCAAGCTATAACACACAGGGGGTCTTGCGGCAAGGCCCCCCGTCTGCCGCAAACTGTCCGGCCTAGGCCCAGGACCTGCGGAAACGGGAGCATGACGTGACCCCCCTGACCACGAGCGCGTTCGACCTTCCCGACCGCCTCTCGCACAAAGCCGACCCGGCACTGATCGCCGGGGACGAGCGGCACTTCGCGGCCATCGCCGACTGCCTCGAGCAGTCGATCGCCGAACTGTCCGACCGTCTCGAAGCCGAACGCAAGGCGCCCGGCGGCAAGGGACGGCAGGCGATGGACCGGGACGCCGAGATCTACCGCCTGACCGCCCGCCTGCGCGCACTGCGCCGCTTCGGACTCGACCTGTGCCTCGGGCACATGGTCGCCACCGACGACTCCGAGCCCGTGTACGTGGGACGGCTCGGCCTCACGGACCGTGAGGGGCGCCGCCTGCTGGTCGACTGGCGATCCCCGGCGGCCGAGCCGTTCTTCGGGGCAACCCATGCCAACCCGATGGGGCTCGCGAGCCGTCGCCGGTACCGCTGGACCGGCGGCCGGGTCAGCGACTACTGGGACGAGGTGTTCACCGCCGACGCCGTCGACGGGCACGCCGCGCTCGACGACCAGTCCGCCTTCATCGCCAGCCTCGGCACCAACCGCTCGCCCCGGATGCGGGACGTCCTCGGCACCATCCAGGCCGACCAGGACGCCATCATCCGCGCCGGTTCGCGCGGCGCCCTCGTCGTCGACGGCGGACCGGGCACCGGAAAGACCGTCGTCGCCCTGCACCGCTCCGCCTACCTCCTCTACTCCGACCCGCGCCTCGGGCAGCACCGCCGTGGCGGCGTGCTGTTCGTCGGCCCCCACCGGCCCTACCTGTCCTACGTCGCCGACGTCCTGCCGAGCCTCGGCGAAGAGGGCGTGCAGACCTGCATCCTGCGGGATCTCGTCGACGAGGGAGCGACGGCGGAGGAGGAGACCGACCCGGACGTGGCCCGGCTGAAGTCGTCCGCGGACCTGGTGCGCGCGATCGAGAAGGCAGTCCGGTTCTACGAGGAGCCGCCCACCGAGGCCATGACGGTCACGACCCACTGGTCCGACATCCGCCTGAGCGCCGCCGACTGGGCCGTGGCGTTCGAGGCCGCGGAACCCGGCACACCGCACAACGAGGCCCGCGATCAGGTCTGGGAGGAACTGCTCACGATCCTCGTGGACAAGCACGAGGGCGAGGTATCGGAGGCTCTGCTGCGCAAGTCGCTGTCCCAGGACCGGGAGTTGCTCACGGCCTTCAACCGGGCCTGGCCGATCCTGGAGGCGACCGACCTCGTCGGGGACCTCTGGTCGGTGCCGGCCTATCTGCGGATGTGCGCTCCCTGGCTCAGCCGCGACGAGGTGCGCACGCTGCAACGCGCGCAGCCCCAGGCCTGGACCGTGTCCGACCTGCCGCTGCTGGACGCCGCCCGGCAGCGGCTCGGCGACCCGGAGGCGTCCCGCCGCGCGCGCCGCAGGGAGGCCGCCGTCGCCGCCCAGCGCGAGCGCATGGCCGACGTCATCGACGACCTGCTGGAGGCCCACAGCTACGACGACGGCGAAGGCGTGCTGGTCATGCTGCACGGGCAGGACATGCGCAACTCCCTGGTCGACGAGAGCGCCCTGCCCACCGCCGACCCGGACCGGCTCGCCGGACCGTTCGTGCACATCGTCGTGGACGAGGCACAGGAACTGACCGACGCGGAGTGGCAGATGCTGCTGCAGCGCTGCCCGTCCCGCAGCTTCACCATCGTCGGGGACCGCGCCCAGGCCCGGCACGGGTTCACGGAGTCGTGGCAGGAACGGCTGGAGCGGGTCGGGTTCGACCGGGTCGGCCTGGCCTCGCTGAGCATCAACTACCGGACGCCGGCGGAGATCATGGCGGAGGCCGAGCCGGTCATCCGGGCCGTGCTGCCGGACGCCAACGTGCCGACGTCGATCCGCAGCGGCGGCGTTCCCGTCGCGCACGGCTCCACGGCGGAGTTGCACTCGGTCCTCGACACCTGGCTCGCCGCCCACGCGGACGGGATCGCCTGTGTCATCGGCGATCCCACGTTCCGCCCAGCGTCCTCCCGCGTGCGGTCGCTGACCCCGGAGCTGTCGAAGGGGCTGGAGTTCGACCTGGTCGTCCTCGTCGACCCGCAGGACTTCGGCACGGGCATCGAGGGAGCGGTCGACCACTATGTCGCCATGACCCGGGCGACCCAGCAGCTCGTCGTCCTCACGAGCTCCTGAGACGGGCTCCGGCCGGGACCCTCCCGCAGTGGGGGCCCCGGCCGGAGGTTCAAGGACGCCTCTCAGGCGGCGAGCTCCTTGCGGATGCGGTCCAGCATGAACGCCGACGACTCCCGGGCCCGCTCCTCCCAGGCGAAGACACAGGACGTGGCGACACCGTCGAAGCCCAGCTCGCGCAGCGTGCCGAAGAAGGCGTCCCAGTCGACCTCGCCCTGGCCGATGTCCAGGTGCTGGTGGATACGGGCCGGGGTGCCCGGCGGGTTGAGGATGTAGCGCAGGCCGGACGAGCCCTTGTGGTTGAAGGAGTCCGCGATGTGCACGTGCTGGAGCTTGTCACCGGCGTAGCGCATCATCGCCGCGATGTCGGCGCCGACCTCCGAGGCCCCGGAGAGGTGGAAGGAGTGCGGGGCGCAGTAGAGGTAGTTCACCCACGGCTTGTTGATCGCGCGGACGAGATCGACGGCGGCGGTGTTCTCCTCGCAGAAGTCGTCCGGGTGCGCCTCCAGGTTCAGAGCGATGCCTTCGCGCTCGAACACCGGCAGCAGCTCCTCCAGCGAGCGCCAGAAGGCGGCCTCGCTCTCGGCGGCGTGCTCGGGGCGGCCGTTGAACTCCGAATTCATCAGCGGGCATTCGAGCTCGACGGTGATCTCGATCATCCGCTTCCAGTAGCGGACGGCGGCCTGCCGCTCGGTCTCGTCCGGCGAAGACCACTTGTACAGCGGCAGCACCGAGGACAGCCGCACGCCGTGCCGGCGCAGCGACTGCTTCAGCTCCGCCACCCGCGCGTCGTCCGCACGCGGGTGCAGGAAGAACGGCATGAAGTCCGCGCGCGGCGACAACTCGATGTACTCGTAGCCGAGTTCGGCGACCGTGCGCACCATCTCGTCGATCGGCAGGGCGCGGAACATATAGGGGTCGAGGGCGATCTTCACGCGGTCCCTCCGTAGAACGCGGGGCGGGGCTTCATGTCGACGGTGACGGTCTCGCCGCCGGTCTCCAGGGACCGGACTGCGGCGTCGGTGATGACGGTGGCGGCGTAACCGTCCCAGGCGGACGGGCCGGTGGGCTCGGTGCCGGCGGCGATGCCTGCGACCCACTCGCGGAACTCGGTGTCGAAGGCCTCCGCGAACCGGTCCTTCCAGTCCTGGAGCACACCCGTGCCGTGCCGGGCGGCGGTGCGGATCCCGACGGCGGCCGGGTCGGGCAGCCGGACCAGGCCGTCCTCGCCGACGACCTCGCACTGGATGTCGTAGCCGTACTGGCAGTTGACGAAGACCTCCAGGTCGATGCGGACGCCCTCGGCGGTCTCGAAGACCATGATCTGCGGGTCCTTGAGATGCGCGAAGCGCTTGCTCGTGGCGCGCGGGGTGACCACCTGCGCGGAGACGATCTCGTCGTCGAGCAGCCAGCGCAGCACGTCGATCTCGTGCACGGCCGTGTCCTGGGCGGCCATGGCGGAGTGGTACGACTCCGGCACGGTCGGGTTGCGGTGGGCGCAGTGCACGATCAGCGGGGCCCCGAGCGAGCCGGTCGACAGGACCTCCTTCATCTGGCGGTATCCGGCGTCGAAGCGGCGCATGAAGCCGACCTGCACCAGGCGGCGG
>KE354225.1 GCA_000415505.1 Streptomyces afghaniensis 772 | reverse complement strand
GAGAGCGGAACAGCCAGGCGGAATAAGCCCGGCCGTTCACAGCGTCCTCGCTGTGTTTTTTCAAAGGAACCTCGCCCCAGCAGATGCTGGAGACGGGGTATCAACATATCTGGCGTTGACTTTTGGCACGCTGTTGAGTTCTCAAGGAACGGTCGCTTCCTTTGTACTCACCCTCTCGGGCTTTCCTCCGGGCGCTTCCCTTCGGTCTTGCGTTTCCGACTCTATCAGATCTTTTCTCGACCCGATTTCCTCGGCGCTTTCCAGGTTCCCGCTTCCGCGTTTCCCTTTCCGGCGGCTCCGACTTTATCAGAAGTTTCTGAGTCGGATTTCCCTTCCTCGGCCGGGCATGGTTCCCGTGCCTGAGTCGGCCGGGTGCCCCTTCGGAAGGAGTTGTAAACCTACTGGAGCGGGGCTCCTCGATGCAAATCGAGGAGCCCCGCTCCCAGTTGGCGCCTGCTCAGGCCCGACGGACCGTCAGACCTCCACGACCACAGGCAGGATCATCGGCCGGCGCCGGTACGTGTCCGAGACCCACTTGCCCAGCGTGCGGCGAACGAGCTGCTGGAGCTGGTGGGGTTCGACCACGCCGTCCTGGGCGGAGCGCTCGAGTGACTCCGTGATCCTGGGGATCACGTCGCCGAAGGCGGAGTCCTCGATGCCGGAGCCGCGGGCCTGGATGTGCGGGCCGCCGGTGATCTTCCCGGTGGACGAGTCCATGACCACGAAGACCGAGATGATGCCCTCGTCGCCGAGGATCTTGCGGTCCTTGAGCGCCGGCTCTCCCACGTCGCCGACCGAGAGGCCGTCGACGTAGACGTAACCCGCCTGGACCTTGCCCGAGATCTTGGCCTTGCCCTCGACGAGGTCGACGGCGACGCCGTCCTCGGCGATGACGATGCGGTCGTGCGGGACGCCGGTCAGGGCGCCCAGCTCGGCGTTGGCACGCAGGTGGCGCCATTCGCCGTGCACCGGCATCAGGTTCTTCGGGCGGCAGATGTTGTAGAAGTACAGCAGCTCGCCCGCGGAGGCATGGCCGGAGACGTGGACCTTGGCGTTGCCCTTGTGGACCACGTTGGCGCCCCAGCGGGTGAGGCCGTTGATCACGCGGTAGACCGCGTTCTCGTTGCCGGGGATCAGGGACGACGCAAGGATCACCGTGTCGCCCTGGACGATGCGGATCTGGTGGTCCCTGTTGGCCATCCTCGAGAGAGCCGCCATGGGTTCGCCCTGGGAGCCCGTGCAGACGAGGACCACCTCGCTGTCCGGGAGGTCGTCGAGCGTCTTGACGTCCACCACCAGGCCCGGGGGGACCTTCAGGTAGCCCAGGTCGCGTGCGATGCCCATGTTGCGGACCATGGAGCGCCCGACGAAGGCGACGCGGCGGCCGTACTCGTGCGCCGCGTCAAGGATCTGCTGGATGCGGTGGACGTGGCTGGCGAAGCTCGCGACGATGATGCGCTTGCGGGCGCCGGCGAAGACCTGCCGCAGGACGTTGGAGATCTCCCGCTCGGGCGGCACGAAGCCCGGGACCTCTGCGTTCGTCGAGTCCGAGAGCAGGAGGTCGATGCCTTCTTCGCTCAGACGTGCGAATGCGTGGAGGTCCGTGAGGCGGCTGTCCAGCGGGAGCTGGTCCATCTTGAAGTCGCCGGTGTGGACCACCATGCCCGCGGGAGTGCGGATGGCGACGGCCAGCGCGTCGGGGATGGAGTGGTTGACCGCGACGAACTCGCAGTCGAACGGGCCGATGCGCTCGCGGTGTCCTTCCGCCACCTCGAGGGTGTACGGGCGGATGCGGTGCTCCTGGAGCTTGGCCTCGATGAGGGCGAGGGTCAGCTTGGAGCCGATCAGCGGGATGTCCGGCTTCTCGCGCAGGAGATAGGGGACGCCGCCGATGTGGTCCTCGTGGCCGTGCGTGAGGACGATGCCCTCGATGTCGTCGAGGCGGTCCCTGATGGACGAGAAGTCCGGCAGGATCAGGTCGATTCCGGGCTGCTCCTCCTCGGGGAAGAGCACTCCGCAGTCGACGATCAGCAGGCGACCGCCGTACTCGAAGACCGTCATGTTCCGGCCGATTTCGCCGAGGCCGCCGAGCGGGGTGACCCGCAGGCCGCCTTCGGGGAGCGGCGGGGGCGGGCTGAGTTCGGGATGCGGATGACTCAAAAGACTCTCCTCACCACACGCGCCACGTACCGGTGGGGCACGTGGCGCGCGTGACGTTCGTGCAGAAGCAGTTGTCGTATGGGTGGTGCGGGCACCGGTGGCCCGCTTATTCAGTTGTGAAGCCGGTGCGCGGGGGTCCGCGCGAAGTCTGGTGTCAGAGCTGTACCCCGCCGGCGGCAAGATCGATCTTGAGTTGCTCGATCTCCTCGGGCGCGCATTCGACCATGGGGGCGCGCAGGGGCCCGCCGGGCAGGCCCTTCAGGGCGAGCGCCGCCTTGGTCGTCATCACGCCCTGGGTGCGGAACATGCCCGTGTAGACCGAGAGCAGCTTCTGGTGGATCTCGGTGGCCTTCTGGACGTCGCCCGAGGTGTACGCGTCGACCAGGGCGCGCAGCTCGGGGGTGACCACGTGGCCGACGACCGAGACGAAGCCGACCGCGCCCACGGAGAGCAGGGGCAGGTTCAGCATGTCGTCGCCGGAGTACCAGGCGAGGCCGGAGCGAGCGATGGCCCAGCTCGCCCGGCCCAGGTCGCCCTTGGCGTCCTTGTTGGCGACGATCCGGGGGTGCTCGGCGAGGCGGACGAGTGTCTCCGTGTTGATCGGGACGCCGCTGCGGCCGGGGATGTCGTAGAGCATGACCGGCAGCCCGGTGGCGTCGGCGACGGCCGTGAAGTGCCGGTAGAGGCCCTCTTGCGGGGGCTTGTTGTAGTACGGGGTCACGAGGAGCAGGCCGTGTGCGCCGGTGCGCTCCGCCGCGCGGGCGAGTTCGATGCTGTGGTGGGTGTCGTTGGTGCCGACCCCGGCCACGACGTGGGCGCGGTCGCCGACGGCCTCCAGGACCGCCCGTACGAGATCCCTTTTCTCCGCATCACTGGTGGTCGGCGACTCGCCCGTGGTGCCGCTGATGACCAGGCCGTCGTTGCCTGCGTCCACCAGGTGGGTGGCGAGCCGCTGCGCGCCGTCGAGGTCGAGTGCGCCGTCCGCCTTGAAGGGCGTGACCATGGCGGTGAGGACCCGCCCGAAGGGGGTCTGCGGAGTCGAGGTCGGAGCCATGGGTTACACGCTACTCGTTGCTCAGGACCGGGTCTGCCCTAGGGGGAGGCGACAAGTCGTGACAAAGGTGGAGCCCGGCACTGCCTGCTCGGGGGTTCAAGCAGTGCCGGACCCGTTTGATCAGGCTAGATGAACTTCTCGAAATGCCGCAATACGGACACTTCGTGCGGCTGAACCGTACATCTGTGCCTGACCGGGGAACCGGGGTGCGTTACGGCGCCACGCGTCCGTTCGCGTTGAAGGCCGCGTAGGTGAGCGGCATGAGCCGGGCCCACTCGGCCTCCATCTTCTCCCCGACCATCTCGATCTCGCGCTGCGGGAAGGACGGGACCTTGGCCAGCTCGTGCTGGGTGCGCAGGCCGAGGAAGTGCATCAGCGAGCGGGCGTTGCAGGTGGCGTACATCGAGGAGTACAGGCCGACCGGGAGGACCGCGCGGGCGACCTCGCGGGCGACGCCGGCGGCGAGCATCTCCTGGTAGGCCTCGTACGCCTGCCGGTAGGAGTCCTCCATCACACGGCCGACCAGCTCCTGCTGGGCCTGGGTGCCCTCGACGAAGACGTACTTGCCGGGGCGGCCCTCCTGGACGAGCTTGCGGGACTCGTCGGGGACGTAGAAGACCGGCTGGAGCTCCCGGTAGCGGCCGCTCTCCTCGTTGTACGACCAGCCGACACGGTGCCGCATGAACTCGCGGAAGACGAAGATCGGCGCGCTGATGAAGAAGGTCATCGAGTTGTGCTCGAAGGGGCTGCCGTGCCGGTCCCGCATCAGGTAGTTGATCAGGCCCTTAGAGCGCTCGGGGTCCTTGTTCAGCTCGTCCAGGGACTGCTCGCCGATGGTCGAGACACGGGCGGCGAACAGGACGTCCGCGTCGGACGCGGTGTGCTTGACCAGCTCGACGGTCACATCGCTGCGGTAGCCGGGCTTGGGGTCGTCGGCGGGGGTGTCGGTCACGGTTGGCAGGGCCTTCCCATCTCGTCGTGTGGCGACGCCACTCTACGGCCCGGCGAAATCAGCGCGATCGGTGGCGTGCCGCAATGAAGTTGGTGAAACAGGGCACCACTGAGGGAGTTCGTTCGTCTTTACGGACGAGAGTCGTTCGTTCCATCCCCGAAGGAGAAGCACCCCTGATGTTCGGTCGGCGTGAACCCGTACCGTTTGCCTTCGTTGCCGAGGCCGACAGGTTCCGCAGTAATGTCACTCCCCCACCGCGTGAGCGGCTGTCCGTCGGCCAGATGGCCGGGCGCTGGCTGCTCGGTCTGACCATCGTGGCGGGGCTCGTGGGTTCCCTGGTCATCGGGACGCCCGCGCTGTCGACGGGCGACCACCCGGGCTCGCAGCCCCAGCAGTCGCAGGCGTCGCAGAAGAACTGAACCGCCGCGGTCCGGCGGTGACTCCATCCGGCCCCCCGCCAGTGGTGACCGGGGACACAGATCGGTAGCCTCACCGGGCACAGCCCACGCATGGATTGAGTGAGGACCAGCCGTGCCCCTGCCCTTCCTGACGGCCGACCGCGTTTTCGAGGCGACGGACGACATTCCGCTGCCGTACGACGACCGTGATCGCTGGCGGCGGCCGTACCGGCCCGGGCCCTGGCGGGTGGGGGCGGCGGCGCTGGCTCTGCTGCTCGCCTCGTTCGTGCTGTTCGCGGCGGTCGTCATCGCGGCGACGGCAGAACCGGCCTCGGCCGGTGTGGTCTTCGGGCTCGCGCTGCTCGTCATCGCCGGGGCGCTGCGGCTGCTGCGCGTGGGCGTGTGGGTGAGCGCACGCGGGCTGCGGCACGTGGGCTTCCTCACGACGCGTACGGCGTCCTGGGAGCAGGTCGCCGCCGTGCGCACGGTGCAGCAGCCGGTGCGCTGGCTGGGGCTGCCCCGGACGGTGCAGGGGCAGGCGCTGCTGCTCGTCCGGCGGGGGCAGTCGCCCGACGGTGGGTCGGCGCTGCTGACCACGCACAACGCGGACTTCCTGGGCCGGGTGGAGGCCTTCGACCGGGCGGCGGACTCGGTGGAGGCGTGGGCGGACGAATACTGTCCGCACTGACGTTTCCGGGTGGCCCCGGATTCTCGTGCCGGAGGGGCCGGACCGTTCGCGGTCCGGCCCCTCCGGTGTGAGTGGGTGCGGTTCAGGCCGTCTCGGGCTGCTTGCCGTCGTGCAGGGCGATCGCGCGTTGCATGGCCTTGCGGGCGCGTGGGGTGTCGCGGGCGTCGTGGTAGGCGACGGCGAGGCGGAACCAGGTGCGCCAGTCGTCGGGGGCGGCCTCCGTCTCGGCCTTGCGCTTGGCGAAGACCTCGTCGGCCGAGTCCCGGTCGATCCGCCCGCTGGGCGTGCGCCTCAGTTCGTCGACGGGCAGGGCGCCCTCGGCGTCGAGTTCGGCGGCGAGGGCGTTGGCCCTGCGGACGAACTGGGTGTTCTTCCACAGGAACCACAGGCCGATGGCCGGCAGGATCAGCACCGCGACACCGAAGGTGACGGTGAGGGGCGTGCCGGTCTCGATGAGCAGGACGCCGCGGCTGCCGACCAGGACGAAGTAGACGACCAGGACGGCTGCCGTGAGGGCGTAGGTGAGCTTCGCGCGCATGACGGTCAGGGACTCAGCTCAGGTCCAGGAAGTGTTCCAGGCCGAAGGTCAGGCCCGGGACGCTCCCCACACGGCGGGCGCCGAGCAGGATGCCCGGCATGAAGCTGCTGTGGTGCAGCGAGTCGTGCCTGACCGTCAGGGTCTCGCCCTCGCCACCGAGCAGGACCTCCTGGTGGGCGAGCAGGCCGCGCAGCCGGACGGCGTGGACCGGCACGCCGTCGACGTCGGCGCCGCGGGCACCGTCCAGGGCGGTGGCCGTGGCGTCCGGGGCCGGGGCGGAGCCGGCGTTGCGGCGGGCCTCGGCGATGAGCTGGGCGGTGCGCGTGGCGGTGCCGGAGGGGGCGTCCACCTTGTTCGGGTGGTGCAGCTCGACGACCTCGACGGACTCGAAGTACGGGGCGGCGATCTGTGCGAACTTCATGGTCAGGACGGCCCCGATGGAGAAGTTCGGCGCGATGAGCACGCCCGTCTCCGGGGACTGCTCCAGCCAGCCCGTCAGCTGCGCGAGGCGCTCGTCGGTCCAGCCGGTGGTGCCGACGACCGCGTGGATGCCGTGGCGCACGCAGTAGTCGAGGTTGGCCATGACCGAGTCGGGCGTGGTCAGTTCGACCACGACCTGGGCGCCGGTCTCGGCCAGCGTCTCCAGCTTGTCGCCACGACTCAGCGCGGCGACCAGTTCCATGTCCTCGGCGGCTTCGACGGCTCGGACCGCTTCCGAACCGATCCGGCCCTTGGCGCCGAGGACCGCCACGCGCAGCTTGCTCATCTCTTGTGCTTCCTTCACCAGGGGGTTGTCAGGCGACGGCGTCGTGCAGGCGGGCCGCCTGTTTGTCCTTCAGCGGGCCGATGACCGACAGGGAGGGCCGCCGTCCCAGGATCTCGCGGGCGACCGAGCGAATGTCGTCCGGGGTGACCGAGGCTATCCGCGACAGCATGTCGTCGACGGACATCTGCTCGCCCCAGCACAGCTCGCTCTTGCCGATGCGGTTCATCAGCGCGCCGGTGTCCTCCAGGCCGAGGACCGTGGACCCCTGGAGCTGGCCGATCGCGCGCCCTATCTCGTCGTCCGAGAGGCCGTGCTCGGCGACGTGGTCGAGTTCGTCGCGGCAGATCTTCAGCACGTCGTGCACCTGCGACGGCCTGCACCCCGCGTACACGCCGAACAGGCCGCAGTCGGCGAAGCCCGAGGTGTACGAGTACACGCTGTAGGCCAGGCCGCGCTTCTCGCGGACCTCCTGGAAGAGGCGGGACGACATGCCGCCGCCGAGGGCGGTGTTCAGCACGCCCAGGGCCCAGCGCCGCTCGTCCGTCCGGGACAGGCCCGGCATGCCGAGCACGACATGGGCCTGCTCGGTCTTGCGGTCGATCAGCTCGACCCGGCCGGCGGTGCGCAGGGCGCGCCGGCCGCTGCGCGGGGCGACGGGCTCGGCGGCGGGTCCCTTGAAGGCACCGGCCTTCTCGAAGGCGGCGCGGACCTGCCGTACGACCTTGGAGTGGTCGATGTTGCCGGCGCACGCGACCACGAGGTGGGTCGGGTCGTAGTGCTTCTTGTAGAAGCGGCGGATGCGGTCGGCGGTGAGGGAGTTGACCGTGTCGACCGTGCCGAGGACCGGGCGGCCGAGGGGGTTGTCGCCGAACATCGTGTGCGCGAACAGGTCGTGCACGCAGTCGCCCGGGTCGTCCTCGGTCATGGCGATCTCTTCGAGGATGGCGCCCCGCTCGACGTCGACGTCCTCTTCGAGGATGAGCGAGCCGGTCAGCATGTCGCTGACGACGTCGATGGCCAGCGGCAGGTCGGTGTCGAGCACGCGGGCGTAGTAGCACGTGTACTCCTTCGCCGTGAACGCGTTCATCTCGCCGCCGACCGCGTCGATCGCGGAGGAGATGTCCATGGCGGACCTGCGGCTCGTGCCCTTGAAGAGCAGGTGCTCCAGGTAGTGCGTGGCGCCGTTCAGGGCCGGGGTCTCGTCGCGGGAGCCGACGTGCGCCCAGATGCCGAAGGTCGCGGAGCGGACCGAGGGAAGGGTCTCGGTGACGATGCGCAGGCCGCCCGGGAGGGTGGTCTTGCGGACCGTGCCGATGCCGTTCTGGCCCTTGATGAGCGTTTGGGTACGGGCGACGGCCCGCGCCTCGGAGGAGGTGCGGGCCGTCGCCTTGGAGCTACTCGACGTCACTTGTCGGTGTCGTCCTTCGTCTCATCGTTCTCTTCGCCCTCGATGACCGGGATCAGGGAGAGCTTGCCGCGGGAGTCGATCTCGGCGATCTCGACCTGGACCTTCTGGCCCACACCGAGGACGTCCTCGACGTTCTCCACGCGCTTGCCGCCGGCGAGCTTGCGGATCTGCGAGATGTGCAGCAGTCCGTCCTTGCCGGGCAGCAGGGAGACGAACGCACCGAAGGTGGTCGTCTTGACGACCGTACCGAGGTAGCGCTCGCCGACCTCGGGCATCGTCGGGTTGGCGATGCCGTTGATCGTGGCGCGGGCGGCCTCGGCGGCGGGGCCGTCGGCGGCGCCGATGTAGATCGTGCCGTCGTCCTCGATGGTGATCTCGGCGCCGGTGTCCTCCTGGATCTGGTTGATCATCTTGCCCTTGGGGCCGATGACCTCGCCGATCTTGTCGACCGGGATCTTCACGGTGATGATCCGCGGTGCGTTCGGGGACATCTCGTCCGGCGTGTCGATCGCTTCCATCATCACGTCGAGGATGTGGAGGCGGGCGTCACGGGCCTGCTTGAGGGCGGCGGCCAGGACGGAGGCCGGGATGCCGTCCAGCTTGGTGTCGAGCTGGAGGGCGGTCACGAACTCCTTGGTGCCGGCGACCTTGAAGTCCATGTCGCCGAAGGCGTCCTCCGCACCGAGGATGTCGGTGAGGGTGACGTAGTGCGTCTCGCCCTCGATCTCCTGGGAGATCAGGCCCATGGCGATACCGGCGACGGGGGCCTTCAGCGGCACACCGGCGTTCAGCAGCGACATGGTGGAGGCGCAGACCGAGCCCATGGACGTCGAGCCGTTGGAGCTGAGCGCCTCGGAGACCTGGCGGATCGCGTAGGGGAACTCCTCGCGCGTCGGCAGGACCGGGATCAGAGCGCGCTCGGCGAGGGCGCCGTGGCCGATCTCGCGGCGCTTCGGGGAGCCGACGCGGCCGGTCTCGCCGGTGGAGTACGGCGGGAAGTTGTAGTTGTGCATGTAGCGCTTGCGGGTCACCGGCGACAGCGTGTCCAGCTGCTGCTCCATGCGGAGCATGTTCAGCGTGGTGACGCCCAGGATCTGGGTCTCGCCACGCTCGAACACCGCGGAGCCGTGGACCCGCGGGATCGCCTCGACCTCGGCGGCCAGGGTGCGGATGTCGGTGACACCGCGGCCGTCGATGCGCTTCTTCTCCTTGATCACGCGCTCGCGGACCAGCTGCTTGGTGAGCGAGCGGTACGCGGCGGAGATCTCCTTCTCGCGGCCCTCGAACTCCGGCAGAAGCTTCTCGGCGGCGAGCGCCTTGACGCGGTCCAGCTCGGACTCGCGCTCCTGCTTGCCGGCGATGGTCAGCGCGGAGGCGAGCTCCGGCTTGACGGCGGCGGTCAGCGCCTCCAGGACGTCGTCCTGGTAGTCCAGGAAGATCGGGAACTCGCCGGTCGGCTTGGCGGCCTTGGAGGCAAGGTCCGACTGGGCCTTGCAGAGGACCTTGATGAAGGGCTTCGCGGCGTCCAGACCGGCCGCGACGACCTCCTCGGTCGGCGCCTCGGCGCCGCCCTCGACCAGCTTGATGGTCTTCTCGGTGGCCTCGGCCTCGACCATCATGATCGCGACGTCGCCGTCCTCCAGGACGCGGCCCGCGACGACCATGTCGAAGACGGCGTCCTCGAGCTCGGTGTGCGTCGGGAAGGCCACCCACTGACCGCGGATCAGCGCGACGCGGACGCCGCCGATCGGGCCGGAGAAGGGCAGGCCGGCCAGCTGCGTGGACGCGGAGGCGGCGTTGATCGCCACGACGTCGTACAGGTGGTCGGGGTTGAGCGCCATGATCGTGGCCACGACCTGGATCTCGTTGCGCAGGCCCTTCTTGAAGGACGGGCGCAGCGGGCGGTCGATCAGGCGGCAGGTGAGGATCGCGTCCTCGGAGGGGCGGCCCTCACGGCGGAAGAAGCTGCCGGGGATCTTGCCGGCGGCGTACATCCGCTCCTCGACGTCCACCGTGAGCGGGAAGAAGTCGAGCTGGTCCTTGGGGTTCTTGGAAGCGGTGGTGGCCGACAGCACCATGGTGTCGTCGTCCAGGTACGCCACGGCGGAGCCGGCGGCCTGCTTGGCCAGGCGGCCCGTCTCGAAGCGGATGGTGCGGGTGCCGAAGGTGCCGTTGTCGATGACGGCCTCGGCGTAGTGGGTCTCGTTCTCCACTAGCGTTTTCTCCGTTACTTTGTCGTCTTTCGTCCCTCGCTGCCCGTGTGGCAGGGGGACGGTGGCGGAGAAGCGCTCCGTGCGGTGCGGGCCGGTCTTCGATCGAAGCACCCGGGGCTCACTTCCCCCCGGGGGCCACTACCGAGGACCGGCGGCGGCTAGGCGCGCTTCTCCTCTTCTTCTTGTCGTGCTGTGTCGTCCGTATTGCGTTGTGCTACCACACTACAAAGCAGTGGTGACACTCCGCACGTACAGCAAAGGGAGCGGTCCCCTTTCCTGCCGGGAACCGCTCCCTTCACGGCGTCTTACTTGGCGCCCGCCGCACCGCGGCGGATGCCGAGGCGGTCGACCAGCGCACGGAAGCGCTGGATGTCCTTCTTCGCCAGGTACTGCAGCAGCCGGCGGCGCTGACCGACCAGGATCAGCAGGCCACGGCGGGAGTGGTGGTCGTGCTTGTGGGTCTTGAGGTGCTCGGTCAGGTCGGAGATCCGACGCGACAGCAGAGCGACCTGGACCTCGGGGGAGCCGGTGTCGCCCTCCTTGGTACCGAACTCGGACATGATCTGCTTCTTCGTAGCGGCGTCGAGCGACACGCGTACTCCTCATAGTCTGTGATTGGCCACCGAGTGCCCCCGGTCTGCTTCTCGGGGGAGCTTCCGTGACTCGGAAGGCGGGGATCCGCTGGGCGCGGCCTCCAGGGCGAGAGCTCGCTCCGGGGGTGCGTACACAAACGGCCGTCGACCAGGGTACCAGGCGGTCATGGGCGTCTTTGCGCTGGTCCCCGAACCCGCCGGACGGGGCGGCCGGCGCCACTAGGGTGAGCAGGTTCGGATCGTTCGTACGGCATCCGGACGTTCGGAACCGGTACGTCGGGAAGGGGTCGCTACGGCATGGCGGAGACGGCTGAGGAGATCAAGGCACGCAAGGAGCGGGAGCGGGACGAGCTCTACGCCCTCGACATCTCCGGTGTCGAGTGGCACTGCGCGCCGGGCACCGAGGAGCACGAGGAGCGGGTCGAGATCGCGTACCTGCCCGAGGGGGCGGTGGCGATGCGGTCCTCGCTCGACCCGGACACAGTGCTGCGCTACACCGAGGCGGAGTGGCGGGCGTTCGTGCTGGGAGCGCGGGACGGGGAGTTCGATCTGGAGCCGCGACGGCACAACGGGGGCTTGCAGGCCGAGGCCGGGCAGTAGGCGCGGCAGCTTCCGCGGAGCGCGACGAGAGGCGTGGCGGGCCGGTGGCCGGCCGCCCCTCGTCGCGCTTCTTCGTGTGCGGCGGGGCAAGGTGGTTCGCGGTTCTCCACCTTAATCGCCCTGATTGTTCACCAAAGTGTGTGCTGTGTACGTCACTTCCGGGCAGCTTCTGGGCAGGTTGTGACGCGGCGGACAGGTGCTCGGGGGTGGACGGGCCTGCCGAGGTGGGGCTTGTGGTGATTAGGCTGGGAGGGGGCGCGGCGTCAGAACCCGTGAGTAGGCGTGGGCGTCCCAGGGGGAGAGCGGGGGAGCCTGGAATTCGGACGACCTCGGACGACCCCTTCTTACGCCTCAGAACGACTTCGTACGACGTCGGACGACAAGCAAGGGTCGCCCCAGCACGGCATGAGGGTGCTCGACCAACCAGGAGGAACACTGTGAGCAGCGATCGGGACGGGAACCGCGGGGGCTGGGCGACACCCGGCGATGACCAGCCCGACGCGGAGTCCGCGGCAGAGGTGACGGGCGAGTTCACCATCGACTACGCGCCGCCGGCCTGGTACACGCAGAAC
This sequence comes from Streptomyces afghaniensis 772, assembly GCA_000415505.1. GTDB lineage: Bacteria > Actinomycetota > Actinomycetes > Streptomycetales > Streptomycetaceae > Streptomyces > Streptomyces afghaniensis. Next base: position 1,689 of record KE354225.1, on the reverse strand, counting down.
GCCTCGGGGAGTTCCAGCTCGGGGCAGGGGGCGGGGCGTCCGAGGGCGCCAGCGCTTCCGGGGCGCAGGGGGGTTCCGGGGCGCGTGGGGGTTCCGGTGGGCCGAGCGGGCCGGTTCCGCCGCTGCCGGGGCTCACTCCGCCGCCGCACGCCAATCCTTCCGGTGGGGCGTCGTCCATTCCGAGGCAGGGGCAGGGGCACGGACACGGGCACGGGCAGCCCGCCGGCTCGGCTCCGGCACCGGCTCCTTCTCCGGCTCCGGGGGCGCCTTTCACGCCGCCCGCGCCGCCGCCTGCTCCGGGCGCTCCGTTCACGCCTCCCGCTCCTCCCGCGCCCGCGCCGGGTACGCCGTTCACCCCGCCCGCGCCTTCCGCCGGAGGGTCGACTGCCGTGCCCAGGCTTCCGGTGGGGTTCGAGCCGCAGGGGACGCAGTCGCCGGGACCGCAGCCTCAGGGGCGGACCGAGGCGCCTGCGGGGGATCCGGCCTCTCCCACGGCCGTGCCGAACATCCCCGTCGGCGGGTATCAGGCGCAGTGGGCTCCGGCCGCTCCGGCGGAGGCTCCGGCCGCTCCGGCCACTCCCGAGGCTTCGGTCGCGCCTGCTGCTCCGGAGGCTTCGGCTGCTCCCGAGTCTGAGGACTCGGAGCCGGAGAACGGTGACCTGGAGAGCGGTGCCACGATGCGGTTCTCCGCCGCCGCCCTGAAGCGGGAGATCGAGGAGCGTGCCGCCGAGGTCGAGGCGCGGCTGGAGTCGTCCGACGAGGACGAGGAACGCACGGCCGCTTCCGGCCCGAGCGACGGGTCCGAGCCGGGTGAGGAGTCCGGTGGTGACGTCGAGGACGCTCCCGCCGACGCCGACGAGCACGAGGAGGGGGGCGAGGACGTCTCCTCCGAGACGGCGGTCGCGGTGGATACGGCTGACGTGTCCGTTGCGGACGGTCCTGCTTCCGACGACGCCGACAGCGGGGACGTGGGAGCCGCGGTGACCGCACCGGAGGAGGAAGCTCCCGAGGTCCAGGTCCCCGAGGGCGCGGCGACGGAGGAAGCCTCTCCGGAGGCGGCGACGGACGAGGCCTTGCCGCAGGATGCCGAGCCTGAGGACTCCGAGCCTGAGGACTCCGTGCCTGCGGATGCGGTGCCCGCAGACGCGGTGCCGGCGGATGCAGTGCCTGTCGACGAGGAGCCGGCCGACGCAGTGGCTGCGGACGAGGTCCCGGCTGCTCCCGAGCCGGCCGACGCAGAGCCCGACGACGCCCCGCCCGTGGGCTCCGAGCCCGCCGACGCCGTGCCCGCCGACGGCGCTCCCGAGGACAGCGTTCCGCAGGATGCCGCCGCGCCGGGTGCGTCCGACGCCCAGCCCGCCTGGACTCCCCCGGCCCGCAGGCCATGCCGCCGCTGCCGCCGTCGTATCAGCCGGCCGCCCCGGCACCGGCCGGCCAGTGGCCCGCACAGCCGCAGCACCAGCCTCAGCCGCAGGCAGAGCCCACGGACCCGAACGCTCCCGCGCAGGGGCAGCCGCCGTTCCAGCCGCAGGCGCCGCAGCCCGCGCCCGCCGCCTGGAACCCGCCGGCCGCACCGCCGACCCAGCCGCCCGCCCAGCACGCACCGCAGCCCGGCGCCTACGGCTTCCCGCAGCCGGGAGCTCCGGCCCCGGCCGCACCGAACGCCCAGGGCGGCTACGGATTCCCCCA
>KE354224.1 GCA_000415505.1 Streptomyces afghaniensis 772 | reverse complement strand
CACGCCTTCTACCTGATCCTTTTCTTCACCATCCTGCCGGTGACCATCGCCCTGATCACCGCCTCCGTACTACGGCAGCTGCAAGGCCGCTTCACCGGAGCCCTGGCCCGCACGCTGCTCTTCCTGCCGCAGATCATCCCCGGGGCCGCCGCCGGTGTCGCCTGGACGTGGATGTACTCCGACAACGGCGTGGTCAACCAACTCCTGCGCGCCATCGGCCTCGACGACGTCGCCCGCCCCTGGCTCGCCGACTTCACCTGGGCCCTGACCGCGGTCGGCTTCATCGGCACCTGGCTCTCCACCGGACTGTGCACCATGCTGCTCCTGGCCGGCATCGGAAAGATCGACAACAGCCTGTACGAGGCGGCCCGCATCGACGGCGCAGGCCCCATCCGCCAGTTCCTGGCCGTCACCCTGCCGGGGCTCCGCAACGAGATCGGCGTCTGCGTCACCATCACGATCATCGCCGCGCTCGCCAGCTTCGACGTCGTCTACCTCTCCACCCAGGGCGGCCCCGGCACCCAGACCATGGTCCCCGGTGTCGCCGTCTACAACTTGGCCTTCAACGACGCCCGCCTCGGCGCGGCCTCCGCGCTCGCCGTCGTCCTCGCCCTGGTCGTGATCGCCGTAGTCGTCCCGCTCCAGCGCCTGTTCCGGGAGAAGTAGTCCGATGCCCGAACGCACGCAGACCGCACGCGCACTTCGCCGTCGCGCTCCCGGACTCATCCTCATCACCGCAGCCGCGCTCTACTCCGTCGTCCCGCTCCTGAGCATGGTCAGCGCGGCCCTCGCACCCCAGGGCACGTTCCCCTCGGACTGAGCTGGCCGTCCGACCCGCACTGGCACAACTTCGTCGACGCCTGGAACGTCGCCAACATCACGACGCTGCTGAAGTCCAGCACGCTCATCGTGCTCGGCGTCGTCCCCATCGCGGTCCTGATCGCGACGATGGCCGCGTACGCGATCGCCGTACTGGAGATCCCGCTGGGCGGCGTCTTCTACACGATCCTCGTCCTGACACTGACCCTGCCGTACGAGATCGTCATCGTCCCCCTCTACGAACAGACCAGGGCCATGGGCCTGTTGGGCACCCAGTGGGCGCTGATCCTCCCGCTCATCGGGATGAACATGCCGTTCGCGGTGTTCTGGATGAGGGCGCACTTCGCAGGAGTACCGAAGGAGCTGTCCGAGGCGGCGGGCATGGACGGCGCCGGCCCCTGGCGCGCGCTGTTCCACATCCACCTGCCGCTCGCCCGCCCCGCGATCGCGTCCCTGGCGCTGCTGATGTTCCTGTCCACCTGGAACCAGTTCCTGCTCGCCCTGGTGCTCATCGACGACCCCAACAAGCGCACCATGGCAGGCGCGTTGCAGGCGTTCACCACGAAATACAGCACCGACCAGGTCCTGCTGAACGCCGGCGCCCTTCTCATCATGGCCCCCACGATCCTCGTGTTCCTGGTCCTGCAACGCCACTTCGTCAAGGCGCTCCTCCAGGGCTCGGTCAAGGGCTGACCCACCACCCACACCCTCTTCTTCAGACAGTCAGGACCGAGCACCCATGAGCAATCCGACCCCCACCGCGCTGCCCGCCGAAGCCGCAGCCGATGCCGACTGGTGGCGCAGGGCCGCCATCTACCAGGTCTACATACGCAGTTTCGCCGACGGCGACGGCGACGGCACCGGCGACATCGCCGGCCTGCGCTCCCGCCTGCAGTACCTGGCGTACCTCGGCGTGGACGCGATCTGGATCAACCCCTGGTATCCGTCCCCGCTGGCCGACGGTGGCTACGACGTCTCCGACTTCCGCGACATCCACCCCACGTTCGGTACCCTCGATGAGGCGAAGCAGCTGATCGCCGAGGCCCACGAGCTGGGCCTGCGCGTGATCCTGGATATCGTTCCCAACCACGTCTCTGACCAGCACGCCTGGTTCCAGCAGGCGCTGGCCGCCGGGCCCGGTTCGCCGGAGCGGGAGCGGTTCATCTTCCGCGAAGGCAGGGGCGAGGACGGCTCCCTGCCCCCGAACGACTGGCACGCGGCCTTCGGCGGTCCCACCTGGACCCGCACGCCCGACGGCCAGTGGTACCTCCACCTCTTCGCCCCCGAACAGCCCGACCTCAACTGGGACAACCCCGAGGTCCGTGCCGAGTTCGAGTCCATCCTGCGCTTCTGGTTCGACCTTGGCGTCGACGGCTTCCGCATCGACGTCGCCCACGGCATGGTCAAGGACCCGGCGCTGCCCGACCTCGGCCTGACCGAGTTCTCCGTCCTCACGGGAGAGGGCCAGCAGGACCACCCGCACTGGGACCGCGACGGCCTGCACGACATCTTCCGCAGCTGGCGCGCCATCGCGGACAGCTACCCCAACCCCCGCGTCTTCGTCGCCGAGGCTCACGTGCGCCCCCGCCGCATGCCGGAGTACCTCCGCCCGGACCAGCTCCACACCGCCTTCAACTTCGACTTCCTCAAGTGCCCCTTGGACGCAGGCGCGTTGCGCGAGGTCATCGACCGCAGCATCACCAGCCTCGCCGCCGTCGGCGCACCCGCCACCTGGGTGCTGTCCAACCACGACGAGACGCGCCACGTCACCCGCTACGGCCGCGCCGACACCGGCGTCCAGGCCCTGTTCCGGGACCGGCCGATCCCCACCGACCTCGCTCTCGGCACCCGCCGCGCCCGGGCGGCGGCCCTGCTGATGCTGGCCCTGCCGGGAGGCGCGTATGTCTACCAGGGTGAGGAGTTGGGCCTCTACGAGGTCGAGAACATCCCGGAGGAACTCCTCCAGGACCCCATCTGGGAACGCTCCGGCCACACCCTCCGCGGCCGGGACGGCTGCCGAGTCCCCCTCCCGTGGACCGGCGACACCCCGCCCTTCGGCTTCAGCACCTCCGGCGCCGCGCCCTGGCTGCCCCAGCCCGAGGACTGGAAGTCGTACACCGCTGAGGCGAACCAGGCCGACCCCGCCTCCATGCTCCACCTCTACCGCGCCGCCCTGCGCCTGCGCCGCACCGAACCCGGCCTGTGCGGTGAGGAGTTCCGTTGGCTGGACAGCCCGGACGGCACGCTGCTTTTCGAGCGGGGCAATGGGCTGCTGTGCGCGGTGAACCTGTCCGACCAGCCCGCCCCCCTCCCCACCGGCCACAGCCCCTTCCTTGCCTCGGGGCCGATGGACGGTGACGGCCTGCTGCCGCCGGACACCACCGCCTGGCTGCACCGGGGCTGACCTCACCTCAAGCCACCAGGGCCTGGCACGGTGGAGTTGTACGTGATCCCGTGCTTCGTGGGGGTGACCATGACGCGGCGCAAGCCGTGGGTGGTCAGCGACGAGCTGTGGGCGGTGATCGAGCCGCTGTTGCCGAAGCATGAACGGCGGTATCGGTACCCAGAGCGTAAGCGGATCGATGACCGCAAGACGCCGCAGGGTGTGCTGTTCGTGCTCTACACCGGCATCCAGTGGGAGTACCTGCCGCAGGAGTTGGGGTTCGGCTCCGGCCCTACCTGCTGGCGGCGGCTGGCTGAATGGCAGGAGGCCGGCCTGTGGGAGGAGCTTCAGCGGGTGCTGCTGGACCGGCTGCGGGCGGCGGACCGCCTCGACTTCTCCCGCGTCACCGTGGACTCCTCGCATGTGCCGGCCAAGCGGGGGCGAAGCAGCACAAAAGTCGGTCCGAGTCCGGTTGACCGTGCGCGGCCGGGCTCGAAGCATCATGTGCTGACCGATGCCCACGGCACCCTGCTGCGCGTGTCGCACACTGGCGGGCACCGCAACGACATCACCCAGCTTCTGCCGCTGGTCGACGGCCTGCCCCCGGTGCGGGGCAAACGGGGCCGGCCCCGCCGCACGCCCCGTACGTGGTACGCCGATCGCGGCTACGACCACGACAGCTACCGATGCTGTCTACATCAGCGCGGCATCGTCCCGAACATTGCCCGGCGCGGCGAACCGCACGGTTCGGGCCTGGGCCGCATCCGGTGGGTCGCCGAGACCGCCATCGCCTGGCTCCACGGCCCCCGCCGCTTACGGACTCGCTGGGAAGTCCGAGACGACATGCACGATGCCTTCCTTCAGCTCGCCCACTGCATGACGCTTGCTCGCAAGCATCCGGCTTTCTGAAAGGACCCTTAGGGCACGCGAAGGGCGCGGAGCTCTCAAATTGGTCTAGACAATAACCAAACCCCAGGCCGCTGACCCGGGGTTTCTCTCTGGAGCGGGTGACGAGAATCGAACTCGCGCTCTCAGCTTGGGAAGCGACGGCGCTTGGGTGACCGAACGGCCACTGACCTGCGCGGATTCGTCGTTTCGGTACCGTTGCGCGGGCCTGATCGCGCCGGTGTTCACCGTGGTTGTCCGTTCTTACGGGCACGCTCTGGGCACGGGGATCACCAGCGGTCGAGCCACGCGGTGCGCGGCGCTCCGCGCTGACCGGCGGGCATCACCTGCCGAACCGATCTGGAGTGTCCGTTGCGATTGCGGATCCGACGTTCAGGTGTGGCATCACCAATGTTGGTGACATACTCGTCTATGTACATCACCAACATCGCGTAGGAGTGCTCGTATGTCTGTGACTCAGATCGACATCGACGATGACGCCCTGGAGCGCGCCATGGCTCTGGCCAAGGTCAGGACCAAGAAGGAGGCGGTCAATCTCGCGTTGAACTTCTACGCCGAGCAGCAGGAGCGTGCGGCGCGCATCAGCCGTCATTTCGAGCGTGCGCGTGAGTGGGGTGCTGTCGAGGACGCCGAGCGCCTGCACCGGGCGGAGAAGAACAGCCGGTGATCTACCTGCTCGACACCTCCGGCCTGGTCCGCCTGCTCCGCGATCCGAAGCTCCAAGCGGCCTGGTACGACGCGATCGACGCCGGGGCTATCGCATCCTGCTATGTGCAACGCGCCGAGTTCCTCCACAGTGCTCGGAACGGACGCGAGTATGACGAGATCGTGGAGATGCTCACCGACCTGTACCCCGACGTGTCGGTGCCGAAGAACGCGGGACGCTGGATCGGCGCGGTGCAACACCGTATGGCCCGGGCCGGGGAGCACCGCAGCGCCTCGGCGGTCGACCTGGTCATCGCCGCCACCGCCGCCCACCACGGCCTCGCCGTCCTCCACGACGACGCCGACTACCGTGCCATCGCCCGGCATTCATCCGACCTGACCGAGCACAACATCCACGACATCGTCTGAGACGTTTCCGCCGGGCCTGCGTGTCGCCCGGCCCTTTCGTGGCCTCCATGGCGCGTCAGATGAAGTACTGCCTCTTGGGCATGAGTTGGGCGACCAACAACGCTGCGGCGTCCACAACCACCGTCCGCTTTCCCGAGGGGACGGGCAGGCTGAGGGCTTCCGGGCACGACTGATGCGGATGGCACAGCGAAACGGCAGGTCAGATACCGCCTTTCGGCGCCGGCAGCGACGAGCCTGCCACGCGGCCGAGACCGACCCCCGCCGATCGGAGGGGGCCGGTCGGCTGACCGGCGGGACATCTCCCGAAGCCCGGCGGATGGTCGACCGCCCCCCGCCTCGGCGAGGTTGTCCCGATGACCTAGATCGAAAGCGCCGAGGAGGCGCCTCGCCAGCCTTTACCCGCGTCCGAGTCCGCCACGGCGACGGAACGTCCTTCGTCGACGGCGCGGCTGGTCGGGGTGGACCTCGCCCGTGCACTGGCCGTGTTCGGGATGTTCGCCGTGCACACCGGCCCCTTCAACCCCTTCCCGACGTCCGGCAGCGGCGTTGGCGAATGGTTGGTCTGGCTGGCGAGCGGCCGGGCCTCGGCGCTGTTCGCCACCCTCGCCGGGTTCTCGTTGGTGCTGATCGCCGGTCGCCTGGAGCCGAAGACCGGACTGGCCGGGCCGGCAGGCGAAGGCCAGGATCGTGATCCGGGCCGTGACCCTGCTGGTGGTGGGCACCGCGTTGGCGATGACCGACTTCGGCGGCGCTGTGATCATCAATTACTACGCGGTGTACTTCCTGCTGTCCCTGCCCCTGCTGCGGCTGCGGGCCAGGACGCTCGCGCTCATCGCGGTCGCGCTCGCGGTTGTCACGCCGCAGCTGGCGTACGCCCTTCGAGCGCTGCTCAGTGAGTCGATCGTGAACACCATCGACTCGTACGACCCGATCGCGCGCCTCTCCGGCGTGGGAGTGCTCGACTTCCTGCTCACCGGCTTCTACCCGGCGATCACCTGGATGACTTACGTGGTCACCGGCATGGCGCTGGGCCGGCTGGACCTCGCCTCAGGCGCGGTGCGGCGGCGGCTGGCCGTGGTCGGTCCCGCGCTGATCACGTTCGGATACGGCGTCTCGTGGCTGGCGCTGCGGTTGACCGGCGGCGCTGAGAAGATCATGGCCGGGATGCCTGGCATGAAGGACTTCGACGCCATGAAGGAGCTCGGTGCCATGAAGGATCCCGGCATGGCAGAGGGATCTTTCGACTTGCCGGTCGGCAGTGGCCTGTGGGGCCCCGACGCATGGGGGCTGCTGGCGGCCGAGCCGCACAGTGCTTCCACGTTCGACCTCGTCGGCTGCGTTGGGATCGCGATCACCGTGCTCCTGTGCGCGACGGTGGCGCTGGACCGACTGCCGTGGTTGCGCCGGCTGGCAACGCCGGTCATCGCCGTCGGCACCATGTCCCTGACCCTCTACGTGGGCCACATCCTGGCAATCCTCGCCCTGCCCGGTGAAGCGGCCACCCCGCCCCAGTCCGCCTCTTTCGAACTGCTGCTCTGCTTCATCGTCGGGGCCACCGTGTTCGCGGCCCTCTGGTCCCGCTTCTTCCGCCGCGGCCCCTTGGAATATTTGCTCAACAACGCCACGAAACTGGCAAGTCGCGTCCGTTGAGCCTCGGATTGGCACCACGGGAAGTCCGAGCGTGAGTCGGCCTCCGGCGTGCGGGCGCCGGAGGCCGTAGCCCCGCGGCTTCCGCGCAGCTCCGCCTCTCACCTGCCGTTCCGCCTCGACTCTGACTCCAAGGACCTTCGCCCTGGCCGCCATCCCCACCGTCCGGAGCACCGGCTCGCATGGCATCCGCCAGGAATCGCATCGCCGCGCCGACCGGCCGGAAGCTCCGGCGCGCTGGGAACGCTCGGCGCTGGCCGCGGCGTTGGGCATCGCAGCACTGCTGTACGCCTGGGGTATGGGCCACGCCGCGATCCACCCCTACTACAGCGCGGCGATACGGTCGATGGCCACCAGCTGGCGGGCCTTCTCTTTCGGCGGTCTCGACACCAGCGGTTCGATCACCCTCGACAAGGTCCCCGGCGCCTTCTGGCCCGATGCCGTCTCCGTATGGATCTTCGGGCCGCACACGTGGGCGGCCGCGCTGCCCCATGTGATCGAGGGCGTGCTCACGGTATGGCTGCTGCACCGGATCGTACGAGCCTGGGCCGGGCCGTTCGCCGCACTGATCGCCTCGCTGACGCTCACTTTCACTCCGGTCACCGTGGTACTGAACAGAGCCACCATCCCGGACACCGCACTCACCCTGCTGCTGGTGGCAGCCGCCGGAGCCCTGCTGAAGGCGGTGCAAACCGGGCGGCTGCTCCCGCTGATCACGTGTGGCGTCTGGGTCGGGCTCGCCTTCCAGACGAAGATGCTGCAGGCCCGGCTCGTACTGCCGGTCTTCGCCGTGGTCTATCAACTCGCGGCGGGGAGCCCGCCCTTGCGGAGGGCTGTGCGCCTGCTGCTGAGTGGTGCGGTCACGCTGGCCGTCTCCTGCTGTGGACGCTGATCGACCGGCCGACCTGGTTCGCCTCCCGGCTGCTGGTGTTCGCCGTGTCCAGCAGGGCGGTGTCGCGGGCGCTGGGCCGGTCGAGCTCGGCCCGGCGGAGAGCGGACGGGTCGTGGAGGGCCCGCTCGACGGTGACGGCTACTACGCACAAGGGCTGCGCGGGGCACGACGCCTCTGACCGCGCTCCGCCCGGTCGAGGATCCGGCGGCGGTATCCCGGAGCCAGGAGCGAGGGCCGGTGCTGTCTGCCGGCCCTCGCCCGATGTACCGTCTGCCTGCGCTCACCCCGATCGACGCCCTTGCGGAGGTCCCGGTGGGGCGGCCGCCGGTCCGGTCCGAGTGCTGAAGCGGATTCAAATGATCTCTGTCCTGATTGTGATCACCACGGTGGTGGCCGGGTGGTCGCTGGTCGCCGGCCGGCTGGAGCAACGGCATGTGCGGGCTCCTCTGATGCTGGTGCTCGCGGGCGTGGTCACGGGGGTGTTCACCCACAGCCATATCGCCGTCACCCTGAACTCCGAGGTCGCTCAGCATGTGGCCGAGGTCATCCTGGCCGTCCTGCTGTTCGTCGACGCCACCGAGCTGCCGGGCGGACGACTGTTCGGCAATGACCCCGGTTCCGCCGCGCGGGCACTGCTGGTGGCCCTGCCGCTGAGCCTGATCACGATGGTGCTGCTGGGAACGCTGCTGCTGCCCGGGCTGCCGGTGGCGCTGCTGCTGCTCATCGCGTGCATCGTCGTCCCGACCGACTTCGCTCCGGCCGAGACGCTGGTCCGCGACCGGCGTATCCCGGCGAGGGTGCGCAGCGTGCTCAACGTGGAGAGCGGCTACAACGACGGCATCGTCTCGCCCCTCTTCCTGTTCGCACTGATCCTCGTCGGCACCAACTCCGTCACCCGCACGCCCATGCAGGCCCTCGGCACGGCCGTCCCATTCGCGCTGAAGGCCCTCGTGGCCGGCTTCGTGATGGGGGCGCTGGTGGCGTGGCTGATCAACAGGGCCGACCGCGCCGAGTGGATGACGGAGCAGTCCCGGCGGATCATCGTGCTGGTCACACCGCTGCTCGCCTACACCGTGACCACGGCGATGGACGGCAATGGCTTCGTGGCCTCGTTCGTGTGCGGGATCGCCTTCCGCTACGTCAGGCAGGCGCCGGTCCGCCGGCGGGGCGCCTCGGCTCCCCACGCCTCGGACTTCCAGCTCATCGAGGACACCAACTCGATGATGACGATGTGCATGTGGTTCTTCTTCGGCAACGCCGTGGTGCTCGCCCTGGGCGAGGGCGTCGACTGGCCCGCCATCGTCCTCTGCGTCGCCGCGCTCACGGTCGTGCGCATCCTTCCGATCATGCTCGCCTTCCTCGGCTCGAAGTTCACCTGGCGAGAACGGCTCATGGTCGGCGCGCTCGGACCGCGCGGCACCACCTCCATCGTGTTCGGCCTGCTCGCGTTCAACGCTCTGCCGGACGGGCCGTACGCCGACACCGCTCTGTACGCCATGACCCTGACGGTGCTCGGCAGCGTTCTGCTCCACGGCGGCGGCTCGGTGGTCATCGCCCGGTCCCTGACCGGCCCGCCCCCGTCGGCTGCCGGCGGCCCTGGCTCCTCGGGGAACGACGAGCCGGACTCGTCGGGCGTCGCCATGCAGCGTTGATGTGCCTGGCGGTGCTGCCGTGCTTGCGGCGCGTCCGCCTAGCGGCCCCGACGGCTCCTACCCCAGGCCGGTCATCTCCAGCCACTCGGCGGGGTGGACCCGACAGTCGCCGGATGTGCGGAGAGCGGCCGGGCGCCCAGGCTGGAGGCATGACACAGCAGGTTCGTGACAAGGAGCCCGAGACCACGGTCGGGGCGTCGGCCGACACCGACGTGCCCGGCCGTGACGTCACACCTCGCGGTAGCCGGTTGCTGGAACTTCTCGGCCTGACGCTGGTGGCGGGCGCCGGTGTCCTGTTCGTCGTCCGTCCTGACTTCTACGAGGCAGGGGCGCACATCATCGCCACGCGGGCGGCCTCACTGGTCCACTGAGCCGGCGATCGGCGAGCACATCCGCCCAGGGAGTCCCTGGGGTTCGACCATCCGGCGTCCGTCGGGTGCGCCCCCGCCAGGCTGAACCCTTTCTGCCTGGCCGTCGTACGCCCTGAACTCCGCGATGACAGGCCCCCGCGCCGGCCGGTGTCCTCACCGCTGACGCGCTGCGCGGCCGACCACGTAGGAAAGGAATTCTGTGAACACCGCATCCGCCCCGGAGGCGACGGGTGCCGAGTCCCTGCGCACCAGCGAGACGCTCAAGGCGCTGTACGGGTATGTCCGCCCGCACCGGTGGGCCGTCGTACTCGGTCTGCTGTTGGCGCTGGCAGGGGCCGCCGGCGGACTGCTCCAGCCCCTGGCCACGAAGGCGCTGGTCGACCGGCTCTCGTCCGGTGGCACGATCGGCACCATCCTGCTGGCCATGACCGTTCTGGTCCTGCTGAGCATGGTGGCCGAGGCGTTCGGTGCCTACGTGCTGGAACGGACGGCGGAGTCGGTGGTGCTCGCCGCCCGCCGCAGCCTCATCGGACGGTTGCTGCGGCTGCGCCTCGCGGAGGTGGACCGGATGCAGCCGGGCGATCTGATGTCGCGGGTGACCTCCGACACCACGCTGTTGCGGGCGGTCAGCACCCAGGCGGTGGTCTCCGCGGCGACGGGGGCGGTGACACTGGTCGCGGCGGTCGTGGTGATGGCGTTCCTCGATGCCGTCCTGCTGGGCGTCACGCTCGGCGTGGTCGCGGTCGTCGGTGTGGGTGCCGTGCTGGTGATGCCGAAGATCGGGCAGGCCGCCGAGCGTGCGCAGGCGGCTGTCGGGGAGATGTCCACGGGCCTGGAGCGGGTCTTCGGTGCGTTCCGTACGGTGAAGGCGTCCGGCGCCGAGGAGCGGGAGACCGCTCGCGTCGAGGCGGCGGCACGCAGGGCGTGGCGCCACGGCGTGCGCAGCGCGAAGTGGGAGGCCGTGCTGGGTTCGGCCGACAACCTCGCCGTCGAGCTCGCGTTCCTCGCGGTGCTCGCCGTCGGCGGGGCGCGGGTGGCGTCCGGGGACATGCCCGTGTCCACGCTGATCGCGTTCCTGCTGTACCTCTTCTACCTGATGGAGCCGGTGTACCAGCTGGTCGAGGCAGCGTCCCACTACCAGGAGGGCGCGGCCGCGATCGCCCGGATCGCGCAGGTGGACGGCCTGGCGACGGAGCCGCAGGACCGGCACCGGTCGGTGCAGCCCGCGGTGACCAAGGCGGTGCGGCCGCGTCCGGCGTCGGTTCGCTTCGAGGAGGTGTCCTTCCGGTACGGGCCCCGGCTGCCGGACATCCACCAGCGGGTGGACTTCGAGGTGCCGGGCGGCGGGATGACGGCGTTCGTCGGCCCCTCGGGCGCGGGCAAGTCGACGGTCTTCGCGCTCGTCGAGCGGTTCTACGAAGCGACCGGCGGCCGGGTCCTGGTCGACGGCAAGGACGTGACCAAGTGGCCGCTGTCCGAGCTGCGGTCCGTCATCGGGTACGTCGAGCAGGACGCGCCGGTGCTGGCCGGCACGCTGCGGGAGAACCTGGTCTTCGCCGCGCCCGGCGCGACCGACGACGAGATACGCGAGGTCCTCGCCCGGACCAGGCTCGACGCCCTCGTCGAGCGTCTCCCGCACGGCCTGGACACCCCGGTCGGGCACCGTGGCACGAAACTGTCCGGCGGCGAGCGTCAGCGCGTCGCGATCGCCCGCGCGCTGCTGCGCAGGCCCCGGCTGCTGCTCCTGGACGAGGCGACCTCGCAGCTCGACGCCGTCAACGAGCTGGCACTGAGGGACGCCATCGCCGAGACGGCACGCGAGACGACCGTGCTGGTGGTGGCCCACCGCCTGTCGACCGTCACGGACGCCGACCGCATCGTCGTCATGGACGCGGGCACGGTCCGCGCGGTCGGCACTCATGAGGAGCTGGTGGCCGAGGACGAGCTGTACGCGCAGCTCGCGGCGACACAGCTGCTGACCTCGGCGGGACGCCCCCGCGACTGAGACGGGCCTGACCATGGGCTCGCCGGTGCCGCCGGCCGTACCGGGTGGCGGGATGGTGGCGTCGGACATCTGCCGGATACGCCGTGCTGTACCGCCACGGCCGGTTCCTCGACGTTCTGCTCGCCGACAGCCCCGCGACCCGGACGAGCCCGTCGAGCACATCGCCGGCCCCAGGGTGGAGTACACCCTCGGGCGAAGGGGACACCGAGTCGCTCTTCGCCTGCCTGTCCCGGCTGCCTCCCCACGTGGATCACACCGTCTTCTCCGGCAGCTCCCTCGACGGCAGCACCTCGGAGACTGCCTGCGGCGCCGAGTGGTGCGGGGATCGTTCGCTCGGTGCCCGTGCGCCAGGCGCGAGCCGACGCACACGTACGCCACGTCGTGATCAACACTCCCTGCGCGCCTGCCAGTACTGACGATCGCCCCCGGGCCGCGCCGGCACCCTGCCCACGCATGTCCCCGACATCAGTCGGCCAAGAACAACAGCCGAAGCCCGCAAGGGCGATCCCCCTGCGGGCTTCGGCAGACCGTTCAGGCCGGGATGGGGCAGGAAGCCGAGCCACCCCGGCCGGACCTCACCGGACGTACTTGGCGGGCTTGGTGGCGGTGTTGAGCAGGTGCTCCAGAGGGCCGCGGCGGAAGAAGCGGGACCAGACGGTGGCGAACACGATCGCCCCGAGGACGTACATGAGCAGCGGCACCCAGGACTGCTGGGTCCCTGTCCCGGCGGGCGTGGACAGCACGGACTGCGCGACGAAGTGGCCGACGTAGGCGGTCAGGGACATGGTGCCCACGGCGATGACCGGCTTCGCCAGGCGGCGCAGACGCGGCAGGCGGTCCATCACCACCGTCGCGCCCACGATCACGAGGATCGCGACGCCCACGCTGCCGATGATGTCGAACGTGGTGCCGCTGTGCGGCCCGGCGGCCAACAGATCCGAGAACGACAGCTGGGGCTTCATCGACCCACTGCCCATGGACGCCGACCCGGAGCCACTGGACGACGCCCCGTCCTCCGCCGTGCTCCTCAACGCGTTCTTGCCCGCCAGCAGCAGGGACAAGCCGTAAGCCCCCACGACGAGGCCGGCGCCGATCGCCGCCAGGCGCCGCTGGACGGCGGCCGCCGACAGGTCCATGCGACCCAGCGCCATGCCGGCGATCACGAACGACATCCACGTGAGCGCCGGGTAGAAACCGGTGAGCAGCAGATCGAGCACTCCCACCTCGCTGAGGTGGCGGAGCGGGTCGTAGGCGTTGATGCTCTGCTGGACGGATTCGCTCAGCCGCGTGGTCAGGACGAACGCCAGCTGCGGCATGACGAGCGCGAGCCCCGCCGCGATCATCGCGAGGGTCCTCGCGCTCAGTCGCACCAGGGGCAGGGCGAGGAGGAAGTAGACGCCGTAGAAGCCGAGGATGATCACGCCCCCGTACTCCATCGCCAGCACGGTGCCCAGCGCCAGGAGGATCACGGCGCGGATCGCGATCCGGGCCTTCGCCTGCCGGCCCGCCAGGCCGGTCTTCGGCTCACGGCGGCCGGCGATCAGCATCAGCGAGAACCCGGCGAGGGTGGCGAACAGGACCGACGAGTGGCCGTCCGCGATGTACCGGACCCAGCTGCCGACGCCGTGTGTGGCCGACAGCGGCGGGCCGATGTGCACGACGTACATGCCGAACACCGCCAGCGCGCGGGCCAGGTCCACCCCGACCAGGCGTCCCGTCGAGGGACCGCCGGGGGTCTGCCCGGCGGAGTCGGGCGAGGTTCGGGACCGTGGAGGCGCGCTCTCCTGCGGAGCCGGTGTCTCCTGGGGCGGCTGTATCTGTGTCATACGGAAAATCCTTCGGTGCCGTCAGGAGACGGACCATCCGGCAGGCTTCGGTAGCACCCCCGCCGACCGGCCGGGTCTGCCCCGCCGACCGGAGGAACAGCGCCGCGTCGGCCGTTCGGCGGGCCCCGGACGGCCACTGCCAACTGCCCTACTTGATGAGGGCGTTGGCCACCACGACCGCCAGCCCGAGCAACGCGTCCACGGTGCCGATCCTCAAGGCGGAGCCCCACGTGCGACCTGCGGCGCGGGCCGCGAGCAGGCCCCAGGCGAACAGCAGCACCACGTTCACGGCGAAGGCCACGTACTCGATGCCCGCCGAGGGCCACCACCCCCAGGCCGCGCCGAGCAGCAGGACCAGTGTCGGCACCGTCGCCACCACCAAGGGCCACTCGGACAGCAACAGCCGCACCCCGGCGCGCACACCGTGATGGGTCCGGTCGCCGCGCAGGGCGATCAGATGTGCGTAACCGTGCGCCAGGGCCGATGCGACGGCCGTGACCAGGAGCCACTGAGCGCTGCTGAACCGGTCGGCGGGCGCCGTCTCACCCTGCTCCGTCAGGGCGGCCACCATGGAGCTGGCCAGTACCGCCCCGTACACGCCCCCGAACAGCACATGGGGCCGCGCCGCACAGCGGCGCAGAGCACGGACAGGCTGACGCGGGTACAGGCGGGGCATGGCTGGGTGGTCCTCTGACGGTACGGAAATCGACTGCGGCCCGCAGACTCGGGCGGCCCACGGACCGATCCCACCGGACGACAACCACGGACACCATCCGCCGAGCCTCGCCCACCCGCCGCCGACGGCCGAGCGCTCCCCGACGCTGACCGCTGCCGGGTGGCGGGTGTCCACAGCAGCCGCACCGCCGCGCGCCGTGCCGGACGTAGTGTCGACGGCAGCGGTGGACAGAGCAGACGAGTGTGAGGCGGAACGCCGGTGATCCGGGTAGTGGTGGTGGACGACGAGGCGCTGGTGCGGTCCGGGTTCGAGCTGATCCTGAACGCCTCCGACGGCATCCAGGTCGTGGCGACCGCGGAAGGAGCGCAGGCCGCCGACGTGATCCGGCGCGAGCACCCGGACGTCGTGCTCCTCGACATCCGCATGCCGGATGTGGACGGCCTGACTGTCCTGAGGGAGATCCGGACGCTGCCCGAGCCACCGACGGTGGCCATGCTGACCACCTTCGACACCGACGAGTACATCCTGACCGCGCTGCGCTCGGGAGCCGCGGGCTTCCTGCTCAAGGACACCGAGCCCGAACAACTCGCCCACCTCGTACGCACCCTGGCCGCCGGTGGCGTGGTGATGTCCCCGAAAGCCTCGCGGGCTCTGCTGCGCGGCCATCCTGGGGCGGACACGCCCCAGGTCGCGGAGGACGTGGCGCGCGTGAACCTGCTCACCGACCGCGAACGTGACGTCCTCGTCCTGATCGCGGAAGGACTGTCCAACGCCGACATCGGCACCCGCATCCATCTGAGCGCGGGCACCGTCAAGGACCACGTCAGCTCGATCCTGACCAAGCTCCGGGTCTCCAGCCGCGTCCAGGCGGCGCTCCTCGCGGAGCGGGCCGGACTGCTCAGCGACGACGGCGCCGGCACGGCACGGGGCAACGGATGATGAGCACGGCTCAGGAACGGTGGCGGCGGGTGCCGCCCTGGGCCGTCGACGCGGGCCTCGTCGTGCTGGCCGCCCTCGACGCCTGGATCAACCTCTACGGCGAGGCGACACCGTTCATATGGGCCTGCGCCGCCCTCGGCTGCGCCGGACTGCTCCTGCGCAGGCGCTTTCCACTGACCGTCTTCCTGTTGACCCTGCCCATGACCCTGTTCATGGACGTGGCGGTCGCGCCGATCGCCGCCCTGTACACGCTGGCCACGCGCACCCGCAACCGCCGCCTGCTGGCCGGCTGCGCCCTGCTGAACGCGGCGGCGAGCACCCTCGCCTGGCCCCTGTCCGACACGTTTTCCGGCGACACGTTTCCCGGCGACCGCACCTGGACGCTCATCCAGTTCGTCTACACGCTGGCCACGGCCTTCGCCCCGATCCTGTTCGGCCAGCTCGTGCAGGCCAGACACGACGTGGCCCGCCAGCTCGTCGAGGTCGAAGTGGCCCGCGAACACGAACGCGCCCTGTACGCCGAGACCGTCCTCGCCCGCGAACGCGCCCAACTGGCCCGCGAGATGCACGACGTCGTCTCCCACCAGGTCAGCCTCATCGCCGTACAGGCCGGAGCCCTGCAGGTCGCCGCCAAGGACCCCGACGCCCGCGACGCCGCCCGCACCATCCGCACCCTGAGCGTGAACACCCTCGACGAACTCCGCCACATGGTCACCCTGCTGCGCGCCTCCGGCGGCAAGGACACCGAACTCACCCCGCAGCCCACCCTCGCCGACCTCCAGCAGCTGATCGCCAACAGCGGCATCGAGACCACCCTGACCGGCGAACTCCCGCCCGGCATCAGCACCACCGCCCAACGCACCATTTACCGCACGGTCCAAGAAGCCCTCACGAACGTACGCAAGCACGCCCCCGGCGCCCGCGCCGAGGTACGCCTGTGGCGCGACGCGCAGCACTTCGGCGTCACCGTCACCAACACCGCCCCCACCCGCCCGTCCGTCGCCCTGCCCAGCGCCCGGCACGGTCTGATCGGCCTGAGAGAACGCGCCGAACTGCTCAACGGCACCCTCACCGCCGAGCCTTCCCCACAGGGCGGATACAAGATCGAACTACGGGCTCCCACCCGGCCCGCCTGAGCACAACCCGCCAGACGCGGATCGGCGCTACTTCGCGGAACGCGACCTGGCCCCGTATCTCTCGGCCAAGGTGCTGACGCTGGTTCCCTTCCACAGGGCCTCTACCCGATCTCGTGGAGGCACCGGACAGGCCCCACCGGCCACCTCGCCGACCGGATCGGCCGCAAACCCCTCATCGCCACCGGCATGCTCGTTCAGTCGGCCGGTTTTCATCCTGCGAGGCGCGGCTCGTTGATCCACGTCGCGCGCGCCGCACGGTCCAGCTTCTCCTCCGCCAGTACTACGGCCGCAGCCCTTAGGGGGCCTGTCACTATGCCCGCCCGGCACACCGGCAACACCCTCGCCGCCGACACCGGCGCCAAGCTCAGAACCTCATGGCCCGCGCCGGCCAGTCCTCGGAGCGGGGGCACGAACCTGGCACGCGACCGCTGATCACCACGGACAGCAAAAAGGCCCGGGTCTCTGACCTGGGCCTTCTTCGTGGAGCGGGTGACGAGAATCGAACTCGCGCTCTTAGCTTGGGAAGCTAAGGGCATCTACGGCTTGTTCCCTGCCTGACCTGCGGCGGAGGAGCGCAGACGCTTGATGGACGGTCGCCTGGTTCCCCGCTGTTCCCCGCAGGATCTGGCACGCGTCTGGCACGAGTCATGCCGACGTCGCATTCTCCAACTCCAGGCCACCAAGCCTGCTTCGAGTCCGCTGTTCTCCTCCAGGTGGAGGTGAGCTTCTCGCGAGTCGGACGTTGTCAGAGCGCTCCCGTAGCTTGAGGCCATGGTCGGTACAGGCGAGAACTTCACTCAACCCGGCGAGTTGTCGGCGATGGGACAACCCATTGCTGGCGTCCAGCCCTACTACGCTCAAAACGCCGGATCCCTCGGGCAGCGGTATGGAAGCGTCACCTTCGACGAGGTGCATGGCGGGGTGCTGGATCTGCTGCCGCCGGCCCCTGCGAGCGTGCTGGACGTCGGGGCCGGCACTGGGCGGGACGCCGCGGCACTGGCGCTGCGCGGCTACCAGGTGATTGCGGCGGAGCCGGTGCGCGAGCTACGGGCGGTCGCGCAGAGCCTGCACCCGAGCGAGAACATCCGTTGGGCGGAGGATTCGCTGCCTGAACTGTCCCGGCTGGAAGGCCCTTTTGAGCTGGCACTGCTATCGGCGGTGTGGATGCACCTGCCGCCGGCGGCACGTGGACAGGCGATGGAGCGCCTGGCCGCGCTGCTGGCTCCCTCGGGACTGCTCGTTGTCTCGCTACGACGGGGAGTACCTCCGGCGGACCGCGTGATGTTCGACGTTCCCGCCGAGGAGGTGGTGCGGGACGGGAAGCGAGCGGGGCTGCGGCTGGTGCGACTGGTGGAGGAGGGCGCGGACCGGCTCGGCCGTGCCGAGGTGTGGTGGCAGACGGTCGCCCTGCGCAAGGGGGCAGAGTGAGCGGGCGGCAGTTCTACGCTCAGGATGCTTCAGCGCGCGCGTCGTGGCGCTTGGCAGTGTTGATGGGGGCCAACTCGCGCACCTACAAGTTCGCCCTTGGCCAGGCTTTGCTGGAGTTCGGACGGACCGGACAAGGGGAGGTCCTCTTCGCCGAGTTCGCCGCCGCCTACAGCCTCGGCATGGTGCGCCACTTGGCCCAGGACCCACAGGCACCGCACACCGTGGAGTTGGGCGAGAAGGACTTCCTGACCGTGGCCGCCCAGGAGAGTGCCGCGACGCTGGACGCCGGCCGCCCCACCGAGCGCCTGCTGGCGGCCGCGGTGCGCTCCATGCCGATGATGGTGATGCAGAAGTTCCACAACCTGCGTGGCGACACCGCGGTGCCCCACACCTTCTATGAGCTGACTGGGACGGGGCGGCAGCGCGTCGTGCGTCTGACCCCCGACTTGCTACGACTGGCACAGTCGGACCAGGCAGAAAGCCTGGCTGCCGAGTTGGACGCACGCTGGAGCATCGTGGAGAGCTGCTTCGCTGCCGGTGTCGGTCGCAGCCTGGTCGAGGAGGGCGTCGCGGTCGACTGGGACACGCTCAAGATCACCGACAAACGCCGCCGCCGCTCGGTGGCCGGCATCGGCGAGGCCACGGTTGGTTTCCAACACGGCCGCTGTTTGATCTGCGATGACGTCCTGTCCCGGAAAGACGCCATAGCGGTCGACCATGTCTTCCCGTTCTCCCTCATGCGCCGCTTCGGCAGCGTCGGCTCTTGGCACGGCCCAGATCTGGACGCCCTCTGGAACCTCGCCCCCACGCACGCCGCCTGCAACGGAGCGAAGAGCGATCGGCTGCCCGCCCAGGAGGAACTCGCCCGTTTGGCAGCCCGGAACGAGGCGATCATGCGGTCTCCCCATCCCCTGCGCCGCACCTTGCAACTCAGTCTGAAGGGCGCCCTGCCCGGCCGGAACCTCGCCTCATGGACGGAGTTCCTGGGAGCAGTACAGACGGCAGTCTGAATAGGGAGTCCGGCCGTAACACCCTGAGTGGTTGTAACTGCCGCACACGGCTCCGGAGGCCTGTTCACACCTGGCTGTCCTTGCTGCTCAGCAGCTCGTGCCCCACTCCTGGCGATCGATCTGTCCACGAATAGTCCACCAGCCGAGCGGTGACGAGATCTCTTTGCACCGAACTAGCAGCGGGACAGTCTGAGGTCTTCGGCGCTGGTCAGCTGTGGGCATGAGTAGGTGAGGAGCGACTGCAACCACGGCGGGTGCTGGCTCTAGAGAGTGGCGAATTAACGACTTCTACTCTTTTCCACACGAAGGGTCTCCTTCAGTTTATCCTCCCACTTCGCGAGCTCGGCGTCAGCTACTTCAACCCCGCCTTGCTTGCCTGCTCTCTTCTCTTGCACTGACTTCAGCAGGGATTTGTAGGAGAGCCTGCTGTCATGGCTTGGTGGGCGCTGCAGCAGCAATTCCATAATTCGATGCAGGTTGAAAGCCTCGTGTGCGGCAGTGCGTTGACTAGACTGTCGCAGAAGATAGATAGCCGACCCGGTCAGTAGAGATGTACACAGTTTTTGATGTCGCTTCCCCTTCCAGTACAACTCAATTGCGGAGATTCCGAGATTCCTTCGCTGGGAGCCTCCGCCCAGGAAATTCAGGGCCGCAAAGAATAGTTCATCCACCTTCTGTCTGCGATTGAGCTCCGAAGCGGCAAAACCAAAGACCGCTCCAACTGCAGCTCCAATCAAGGTAGCTACCGGTTGAGAAATCACAGAGAACTCTCTCGCCTGATGCCGCTCACATCAAACCCATATCCTGCAAGCCAGCCGCCAGGCGTTCTCGGCGTTGAAATCCACCCGATTAGCCGACTCTTGTCGCCGTACTGGCCGATCATCGTCCTGGTAGTCCTCTTGGCGGAGTAGGGGCACCCGCGAGGCCGATGGAGTCTCAATGACCGAGTCACGCGACGCGGAGGCACGCTCTAAGAAGCCGAAGTACTAATCAGCCCTCTGGCTGACCAGCAGGACTGAAGAAGCCCACGGCTCTGACCAGCTCAGATGCCGTGGGCTTCTGTCGTTGTTGGTCAGCGTTGGCTGACCTTGGACGGCCCAGGGACGGCCCGGACTTCGCGCCGGGCCATCGCTAGTTTGGAAGATCGCGTACGCGGA
This sequence comes from Streptomyces afghaniensis 772, assembly GCA_000415505.1. GTDB lineage: Bacteria > Actinomycetota > Actinomycetes > Streptomycetales > Streptomycetaceae > Streptomyces > Streptomyces afghaniensis. The sequence continues at coordinate 6,640 of KE354224.1, read as the reverse complement.
CGCGGCCTCACCTTGTGCGACGCTGACCTGGACGTTTCCAGGGCGCTTGCCCCCGTGGGTCCCCGCCGCTTGCCCTTCTATCGGGCACGCAGGGGGCACACGTGGGCCTCTCCCGCCCTTCCAGGCTGCGGGCACCCTCCTGGGGCTAGCAGGGTTAGTCAGCGCTCACAGAGTCGGCTGGGCTGCCGTGCCGCCACGGCCTTCACAGTGGAGCCGGAGACGAGTACAGCAGCTAGCGCGATCATGCTCGCCAGAACGCTCTGGATCTCTGCGGTGGGAACGCAAACCACTACGATGATCACGAGAACGGTAGCCCAGTCCTTCGGGCGAGTGATTGACAGCGTCGGGGCAGTTGGGATCAAACTCATAGCAGTACCTCCCAGGTACTCATGGCCCGCCCACCGACCTTGCCGCCAAGCCGGTTCGGTGGGGCGGGCTCTTGCCGTGCGGTCATCTTGGGCCATTTGGGGGCCGCTTCGAGCTTTGCACGCCTACCCGTGGCTCATGGTCCCTCGGACGGGTGATTGGAGGGGCGTTCGCCCGCCATGTACGCGCCCGCAGGCGTTCGCACGCATGGCAAGCGCCGGCAACTATGAGGGTGGGCCAGTACGCCCATCTCGATCGAAGACGTGAGGGTGCACTGCTGGTGGCTGGCCCAAGTTGAGCTGTTGCACAGCCACAACTGATCATCGGCGGCCGTGACCTGCGGCCGTCTTATCGATCAACGTCCTGACCTGCTGCTGAGCTGTCGGCAGTTGTCGGCGGTGGTCATCGTTGAGCGCCCTTCCACGGCCCCAGGACGGCCCGGGAACATGCCGGTGAGCACGTCGCGGAGCCGGTTGACCGTTCGCACCCGGTCGGTGATCAGGTCGGTGCGGTGTGCGGTCAGGAGCGCGAGGTCGGCGGCCAGCTGGGCGGGCACGTCAAGAGTGGCGAAGTCCCTTCGGTGGCGGGCGGTTTCGGCGATGACGTAGGCGTCGCGGGCATCCGTCTTGGCCTCGCCCCGGTAGGCGCCTGCCATGCGGTTGACCGTCCGGCCGGGCACGTAGACAGCCTGCTGTCCGTGGGCTGCCAGCAGCGCCAGCAACAGGGCGGAGGACCTGCTGGAGATGTCTACCGCCCAGTGCACCTCATCGGCCAGGTCCAGGATCTCGCCGAGCGTGGTCAGGATCGCTGACTCGTCGTTTTCGATCTTCTTCGACCACAGGGTCGCACCGGTCTCGTCGACCACAGCGGCCCAGTGATGGCCCTTGCCTGCGTCGATGCCGACCCATATCCGGGCCCGCTGTTTGTTCACGCGTCCCTCCCGCAGCCGAGTTTCCTGCCGTCGGGCCCGTAGGACACCCCGTCGTCAGCTCCGTAAACAGCGACGCGTTCCGCGTATTTCAATCAGCGACCAGGGCGCCCCGAAGGGCCGGACGGCCACTCCAGCCGAGCCACGGTCGGCAAGCTGCTTTGAAGCCACATCCGGCCCTCCCGGGCCACCGAACAACTTACGGAGCTGCTTTGGGGCGAGTGATCATGGCCTCGTAAGCTCATGGCGAGTCGGGCAGTCAGTGGACCTGCCCGTAAAGCACGACCTTGGGGCCATGATCTTAGAGGCTCGCCCCAAAGTGGCTGCCTAAAGCCGTGGAGCCGACCGCCCCAGCCACAGAGGGTGTCCCGCATCGTGCCCGCAGACGCCGAGCGCGCCGCCGGGCGCGGCCAGCCGGGGCGCAGACAGGAGGCAGGCCGCGCCGCAGAGGCGGCGCGCGCCCGCGCCGTGCGCGGGCCTTGAACCCGTGAAGAAGGTTGTTACTCAGTAGTGGCAGTGATGCGCCACAAGGGCGCGTCGTACTGCTCCGGTCGGCTGTTGATGAGCAGCTGGCGCAGGTCCTCGCGCAGGGAGCCGTTGAGGTTCAGGGCCTCGGTGATGCGGCGGAACGTCGTGTGGGTAACTCCGCGGCTGCGGGCCTCGGCTTCGAACTGGTCGAGCTGGGACAGTGCGGCCTTCGGGTCGAGCTGCGCCGGTGGCTGGTCTTTAAGCCATGCGGCCTTGTTGCGCTCGTAGTCGATCTCCGAGTAGCCGCAGATTTCGCGGCTGTGTGCCTCAACCTCGTCCAGGGTGGCGGTCGTGAGAATGGCGCGGGCCAACTGGTTGCGGGTCAGCGCCTCGTCCAAGTCGACCTCATGGACCTTCGGTCCTTCGTCGGTGAGGGGGACCGGGAGGCCGGCGTCTCGCATCTCGCAAGTGCCGCGTACGCCTCGGGCAGTCGCAGCGAGCATCCCGGTTGCCTCGGAGGGGTGCCACTCCAGGACCGAGCTGATCGGCTCGACGTCCTTCGCGGTGAAGGTGTGGATGAGCTGGCCCAGCATGCTGTGCAGATCGTCGAGAGGGAGTTCGCCGTCGAGACCAGGGCCCGTCACCAGGAGGCGAATGGGCGCGTTCACCTGGCAGCACGCGGCGAGTGTGACGGCGTCGGCGAGAGGGCTCTTCAGCGTCGGCTCGTCACCTCGGGCGAGGATGTCGCCACCCACGTCCAGGAGATCGATCGACTCTGGCGACAAGTGGTCCACCAGCTCTTCGAGTTGGCGGGTGACGCCCTCAACTCCGTGGCGTGGGTCGATCAGCGCGAACGTGTGCCGGAGCTCTGCTGCGAGTCGGGGGAGAGTCGAGCCTGCCGGAGCGATCGGGCGGGCCTCGGCCGGCACTGCACAGACCGCTGGAGTGAGGGGTTGGAGGCCGGTGAAGTTTTCTGGTCCTCGGGGACCCGGAACCGGGTCGATCAGGAGGCGGTCCCACGCGTACGTGAGGATCACCGCCTGGTCCTCGTCGCCGTAGAGGGCGGCGTGAATCATTGCGGCGGCGACTGCGTCACCCCCTCCTCCTGCTGCGACGATCAACCGCGTCATGCAGTTCAGCCTACGGGGTGGGGGTGACCACTCACCCTATAGTGGCTAGAGGCCATAGCCACTTTGTATCGAGAAGCAAGCCTCAGCCCGGTAGCGGTGTTCCCGACTACTCGCCTGAGGCCCGCCTTGGGTGAGGAGGACTGATGCCGCAGATCGAAGAGGCTCAGCCGAAGTATCTCCAGATCGCGCACTACATCCGTGATCAGATTCTTCGGGGTGACCTGCGACCGGGGGACGAGGTGCCGTCCGAACGGCAGTTGGCGGCGGACTGGAAGGTGTCCAGGCCCACGGCTGCACGGTCATTGGAGGCACTGAGCCATCAAGGGCTCGTCGAGAAGCGTCAGGGATCGGGCACGTACGTGCGGAGCCTGGAGGTCAATCGGCGGGCACGCGAGTTGTACGGGCGTGCTCGGCAGGCCGGGAAGATCTACACGCCTGGCGAGTACGCCGTGATCACCTCTGCCGGTTGGCTGGAGGCCCCGGATCACGTGGCTGAGGCGCTGGGCCTGGTCAAGGACCGTCGGGCGGTGCACCGGCGGCGTGTGACCAACAACCAGGACGGGCCGATCACACTGTCCACCTCGTGGTTCGCTCCGGATATCGGTCAACGTGCGCCGAAGCTTCTGGAGCCGGAGCGGATCCAAGAGGGGGCGCTGCTGTACGTCGAGAACATGACCGGACGGCAGGGGAGTTACGCGGAAGATCGCATGTGCGCGCGTGAGGCGACGGGGGAAGAGGCCGAGGACCTGCAACTTGCCGCCGGCTCCGCCGTCCTGATCGTGCACCACGTCGTGTTCGATCTCCAGGACCGGCCGTTGGAGTTCGCTGAGGCCACCTACCCGCCGCATCGTTGGGCCTTCGAGCAGGGCTACCCCCTCACCTGAGGGGGCCAGTTGCAGCGAATCGCTCGCGTCGACCTAGTGGCTAATGCCACTATCCAGAAACTGGCTAAGGCCACTTCACTGGAAGGGGGCGCGGTGTGACGAGTTAGCGGCCGCGCTCGCGGACGACCCTGGCGCTTGCCACCGCCGCCGACCGCACCCGCGCGCCAAGGCCGCGCTGATCTATCAGCACTCCGACGAGGAGCGTCAGGAGGAGGTCGCCGTCGGCCTCGACGCCACCGTCCGGAAGGCTCGGGAGGAGGCTGCCCAGGAGACCACCGAGAAGCGTTCTGGCACGGATCTGGCACGCGGCCGGTGATTACAGCGGACAGCAAAACGGCCCAGGTCTCTGACCTGGGCCTTCTTCGTGGAGCGGGTGACGAGAATCGAACTCGCGCTCTCAGCTTGGGAAGCTGATGTTCTACCATTAAACTACACCCGCGTAAGACGCCGACCGAGTCGGTGTCCGAACGGTCGCCACTTTACCTCATGTCAGGCTCCCGGTGTTCATGCCGCGGAGCCTGAGGGCGTTTCAGGGGCGGGATGCGGCTGCGGGTGGCCGGAGTTGGGGCGTACGGTGGGGGCGTGGGCGAGGGTCCGGGCGGGACCGGAGTGCCGCCTGGAGGGCCCTCCTTTTGATCCCGTACCGTGGCTTTTGTCGTCAGGCAAGCAGCAGCCCGACGCGGCTCTTGGGGAAGGGACTCTTGGACTTGATGGAGCGCACCGTCGTCCGTTGTGCGGATGGGCACGTGTTCACCACCGCTTCGTTCCCGATGCAGCAGGCCGACCGGCTCGGCCCCGGCCGGCTGCTTCGCTGTCCGCGATGTGCGCGGCTGCGGAGCGTGGTGCCCGTGAGCTACGAGAAGCGGTAGTAGCGGCTCAGAAGCGGTAGCGGCACGGACCGCCAGAAGTACGCAGGCAGGCGCGCGGAGACGTCCGGTTGTGGTCGCTCCGCGCGCCTTGCGTATCCTCGGGGCGTGCTTCTCTCAGACAAGGACATCCGGGCCGAGATCGATGCCGGGCGCGTGCGGATCGATCCCTATGACGACGCCATGGTGCAGCCGTCGAGCATCGACGTGCGGCTGGACCGCTACTTCCGGGTGTTCGAGAATCACCGGTACCCCCACATCGACCCCTCGATCGAGCAGGCCGATCTGACCCGGCTCGTCGAGCCGGAGGGGGACGAGCCGTTCATCCTGCATCCCGGGGAGTTCGTCCTCGCCAGTACGTACGAGGTCATCTCGCTGCCCGACGACCTCGCCTCCCGGCTGGAGGGGAAGAGCTCGCTCGGGCGGCTCGGGCTGGTCACGCATTCGACGGCCGGGTTCATCGACCCCGGGTTCAGCGGACACGTCACCCTTGAGCTGTCCAACCTGGCCACCCTGCCCATCAAGCTGTGGCCGGGGATGAAGATCGGGCAGCTGTGCATGTTCCGGCTCAGCTCGCCCGCCGACTTCCCGTACGGCAGTGAGCGGTACGGGTCACGGTACCAGGGGCAGCGGGGGCCGACCGCCTCCCGGTCCTTCCTCAACTTCCATCGGACCCAGGTGTGAGTGACCCGAGCATGAGTGAAGTGCGGGAGAACCTCTCCTACGAGCAGTTCGGCGTCGCCGTGCGCGAGCTCGCGCAGACCATCGCCGACGACGGGTACGAGCCCGACATAGTCCTCAGCATCGCCCGCGGCGGTGTCTTCGTGGCCGGAGGGCTCGCCTACGCCCTCGACTGCAAGAACATCCACCTTGTGAATGTCGAGTTCTACACGGGTGTGGGGACGACGCTCGAGATGCCCGTCATGCTCGCTCCCGTCCCGAACGTGATCGACTTCTCCGAGAAGAAGGTGCTGATCACCGACGACGTCGCCGACACCGGCAAGACGCTCAAGCTGGTCCGCGACTTCTGCCTCGACACCGTCGCCGAGGTGCGCAGCGCTGTCGTCTACGAGAAGTCCCAGTCGCTGGTGAAGTGCGAGTACGTGTGGAAGCGGACCGACGAGTGGATCAACTTCCCGTGGTCCGTGGAGCCGCCCGTGGTGCGGCGGGCCGACCAGGTGCTCGACGCCTGACACCACTCCGAGAGACACAGAGAAAAGGGGCTCCCCCTTCCGGGGAGCCCCTTTTCTTGTGCCGTGCGGCAGACCTCAGACCGTGCCCAGCTTCACGATCGACAGCAGTGCGATCAGCTGGATCGCCGACGCGCCCAGCGCCTTCGGCCAGGGCAGGTCGTGGGAGCGGCCGACCATGAGGGTCAGCAGCGCGCCGCCCGCGACCCAGGTGGCCCAGCCCAGCATCTGCACGAACGTCGCGTCGCCGCCGAAGAACATGGCGAAGACCAGCCGGGGCGCGTCCGTGAGGGACATGATCAGCATGGACAGGCCGACCGTGGGCTGCCAGGCGCCGTCGCCGCCGAGCTGGCGGGCCAGGGTGTGGGTGACCACGCCCAGGATGAACGCGCTGATCACCATCGCGACCGCCGTCGTCAGGACGATGGGGATGGCGTTCGAGAGTGTGGCGTTTATCGCATCCTTGCGGGCGCCGTCGAAGCCGAAGACGGCGAGCAGGCCGTAGAGGAACGTGACGATGAGGGCCGGGCCCCACATCGTGTAGTCCCGCATCTGGAGGAACGTCTGGTTGGGGGCGAGGACGATGCCCCTCAGCAGGGCCTTCCAGTGCAGGCGCGGGCCGACCGGGCCGGGCGGCGGGGCGGCCGAGCCGGCGCGGTAGGTGTCGCCCTGGCTGTAGGGGTCCTCGCCGACCGAGAAGGCCTGGGTGTGGCCCGGGTTGTTCGCCGCGTACGGGTCGTGCGGGCCCTGCGGGCCGGGCGGGTACGCGCCGTCGCCGAAGTACTCCGGCTCGCCCTGGTCGCCGTAG
>KE354223.1 GCA_000415505.1 Streptomyces afghaniensis 772 | reverse complement strand
ACCCTGCGCCGGATTCTGCGCGCCGGGAAGGTCTCCTGGAAGACCACCACCACGTGCAAGGCGTCCACCGACCCCGATTTCATCGCCAAGATGCAGCGTGTCCTGGCGCTGTAGGACACCCCGCCGGCCGACGGGCGGGTGATCTGCGTCGATGAATTCGGGCCGCTGAACTTGATGCCCCGCAAGGGCAAGGCATGGGGGCCGGTACGGCGTCCGCGCCCGCTGCGGGCCACCTACAACCGCTACGGTGGTGTGAGACACACGCTCGCCGCCCTCGATCTGGCCACCGGCAGGCTGTACTACCGCATCCGCCCACGCAAGCGGTGGCGCGCAAAAGCTTTCATCGGAGGCGATGGCGGCACTGCTCCGGTGAACTCCGGACGGCGGGGGTTGCGGTGGCGCCTGCGCGGTCCCCAGGGCCTCACACCGCTGCGCGCCGATCTTGGGCGCAACACCGCCAACGTGATCTGTCCAATCACCGCGCTATGTCAATGCGGTTGCGGAAGTCTCGTAGAATTTTGGTGATCATGCTCAGGGGTTTCGGTGACGGCATGACGGTGAGGATGGGGGCGGGGTGGGCGGTGAACAGGCGTCGTTCGGGGCTGTATTGCGAGAGTTCCGGCTGGCCGCGTCGTTGACCATGGAGGGCCTGGCGGAGGCGTCGGGCGTGAGCGTGCGGGGCATCGGGGACCTGGAGCGGGGGCGGCGGGCCGCTCCGCAGCGACGTACGGTGGCCGCGCTCGCCGACGGTCTCGGGCTGAGCGAGGCGGACCGGGAGCGGCTCCTGGAAGTGGCCCGCAGCGGTCGCAGCGCGGGCTACAGCCCCACGGGAGTACGGACCTTTCCCCGCGGCATAGACGACTTCGTCGGGCGCGAGCAGGAACTCGCCCGGCTCACGAAACTCGCCGAGCGGGCTGTCTCCCGGAGCCTGACCGAGGTGACCAGCGGACCGGGGAGCGGCAGTTCCCACCCGGTGGCGGTCGCCGTGTCCGGCCCGCCGGGCACGGGCAAGACGACGCTGGTCCTGTACGCCGCGAGGGAACTCGCCGACCGGTTCCCGGACGGGCAACTGGTACTGGATCTGCGCGGGATGGACGATGCGCCGCCGGGCCCCGCCGAGTTGATGCTCGGTGTGCTCAAGGCGCTTCAGGTGGCCGACCGGGAGCTCGCGAAGGCCGGGCCCCAGGGACACGCCGGACTGTACCGGCGGCTGCTGGCCGACCGGCGGGTCCTGCTGGTCCTCGACAACGCCCGCGACGAGGCGCAGGTCCGCCCGCTGCTGCCGGGCGCCGGGGCGGGGATGGTCGTGGTGACGAGCCGCCGCATGCTCACGGGCCTGGAGAGCGTGCACCGCATCCCGCTGGGCGAGCTGAGTCCTGACGAGGCCGCCACGTTCCTGACCACGCTCGTCGGGCCGAAGCGGGTGGAGGCCGATCCGACCGCCCTCGACGATGTCGCCCGGCGCTGCGGACATCTCCCGCTGGCGCTACGGGTGGCGGGCAACTGGCTCGCGACCCGCACCGGTTGGTCGCTGCGCCGCCTCGCCGACCGCCTCGCGCTCGACGAGCGGCGACTGGACGCGCTGGCCGCCGGTGACGTACGCGTGTCCGCCGCGTTCGACCTGTCCTATCGCCAGCTCACCCCGACGGCCGCCCGCCTCTTTCGCCGCCTCTCCCTCGTCCCGGGGCCGGACACCGGCGCTCCTCCTGCCGCCCGGCTGACCGGACAGCACCTGTTCGACGCCGAGGACACCCTTGAGGAACTGGTGGAGGCCGGGCTGTTGGGCACCGACCGGGACCGCTACCGCCTGCACGACCTGCTGTGCCTGTTCGCCCGTAACCGGCTGGAGGCCGAGGAGAGCTCGGACGACATCCAGCGGGCCCGCACCGATCTGTACCGGTGGCTGCTGGAGACCGCCGTGGTCGCCGGCCGCTGGTTCGAGCCGGACCACGGTGCCCCGCCCGCCACCTGGCGCGGGACCGTGGACCTGTCCTCCGCCGACAGGGCGCTCCAGTGGCTGAAGGCCGAGAGCGCCAACTGGCTGGCCGCCTTCCGCGCGGCCGCGGAGGCCGGTGAGCACGCCACGGTGGTGGAGGTGGCCGAGGCGCTGCACTGGTTCTCCGACCAGTGGATCTTCTGGGGGCACTGGCCGGAGGTCTTCGCGACCGCCGCGCGGGCTGCGCGGGCGCTGGGCGATCCGCTTCCCGAAGCGACCCAGACCAACTACCACGCCTGGGCTCTCATCGTGTGCGAAGGGCGCCCGCGCGAGGGCGTCGACCGTGCCACCGAAGCCCTCGCCGCCGCGCGGCGAGCGGGCGACACGTCGCAGCAGGCCTGGGCCCACAGCTACCGGGCCTGGGGCCTGCGCAAACTCGGCGAACAGGAGGCGGGGCTCGAAGACATCCGCGAGGCCGCAGGCCTCTTCGAAGCGGCGGGAGACCTGCACGGAAGCCTTCAGGCGAAGCAGGGCCACGCCCTCGGTCTCATGGAACAGGGCCGGACCGAAGAGGCCCTCACCGCCTATCAGGGTGTCGACGCCTTCCTGGAGGAGGCCGGCGATCGCATCGAACCGCACGTCGCCGTCATCACCCGCATTGAACTGCACTCGAACATCGGCGTGACCTACGCGCAGCTCGAACAGTGGGACGAGGCGGTCGCGCACCTGCGGATCGCCGTCGACCTGTACCACGAGAACGGCAACACGGCCATGGAGAGCCGCCGTCTCCACACACTGGGCACCGTCCTGCTGGACGCCGGACGAACAGCCGAGGCGCACGAGGCCTTCCGGCGGACCGCGGCCATGGGTCCCGGTGCCGATCCGCGGATCGTCGCCGACGCCCGCGAGCGCGTCGCTCGCCTCGAAGCGTCCGGCGCTTGAAGTCTTCTCGGTCTTCTGCGATCTCTGGCCTTCTGACGTCTCCTGACAACTCCTGACGTCTCCTGAACGAGAGGCTATGTCGGCCGGCGCAGAGGTCCGTTCTCTGAGCGCACTGGTTCCGTTCTCTCCGTGCACAGCACCGGTCATCCGCACCGGCAGGACTTTCTGCCTGCTTTCTGCCTGGAGGTCGCTACAGCCCGCTGATTGTCTGGACACGGCGGAGAAACCGGGCGGCGACGTTGCCGACCGGACATCCGCGCAGGACCAGGTACCGGCCGACGCCCTTTCGCGGCAGCGGCGCCGGCCCCGGATCCGTGTGCGCTCGGATCCGAGGTCTCCGTCACAGCGCGTGGAGGGAGAGGAGAACCGGATGGATCTGGTGCTGACCACTGCCGCGGTTTCCGAGAACGATCAACTCGCCTACTGGTGCGAGGCGATGGCCGGAACGCGGGTGCCCATGGCCGTCACACCGAGAGGCGACGGACCGTTCGCCGGCCGGATCACCATCGGACGGGTGGGGTACCTCCGGGTCGCCACCGTGGAAGCGGACGCGTACCGCGTCGGCCGGACGGCGTCGCACATCGCGCGCTCGGCCGAGCAGTTCGTGGGGATCGGCGTGCAGGTCTCGGGCCGGACGGCCCTCGCCCAGGGCGGTCGGCGGGCCGACGCGGGACCGGGCGACCTCTACGTGTACGACACCGCGCACCCGTACATCCTGGAACACCCGGAGCGGTTCTCCGTCCGTATCGTTCATATGCCCCGCCGGGCGCTGGGCCTGTCCGACGCGGAGCTGCGCCGTGTCACCGGCACCGCGATCGGCACAGGGCAGGGGTGCGGCGCGGTCCTGATGCCGTTCCTGACGACGCTGGTCGACTCCACGGACTCGTACTCCCCGACGGCCGCGGGCAGGCTGGCGGCCAGCGTCATCGAACTCTTCGCCACCCTCGTGGCCGAGACGGCCCCGGACGCGGGCGCCGAGGAGGAGACCTCGCGCGGTCACCTGGTGGCGCGTATCCGCGACCACATCGACCGGAACCTGGGCGATCCCGCCCTGGCACCGGAGGGCATCGCGAAGGCGCACCACATCTCCGTGCGCTACCTGCACCGGTTGTTCGAGGACGAGGGGATCACCGTCGGGCGGCTCGTCCAGCGGCGTCGGCTGGAGGAGTGCGCCCGCGAGCTGGGCCGGGGCGGAAGGGCCGCCCCGACCGTGTCGTCCGTGGCGCAGCGGTGGGGTTTCGTCAACCCCGCCCACTTCAGCCGGGTGTTCCGCGGCGCCTACGGAATCTCGCCCCGCGAATGGCGCAGCGTGCGGGCCGCGTGGAACGGCGACGGGAGCGGTCCCTTCGTCGTCCCGGACCGCCGTTCGCTGCGCCAACTGCCCCGGCTGCCCTAGACCGGTGACTGGCCCCGCACCGGCGACGTCTTGCCGAGCCGCCGGAGCGGGTCGCCTCGCCTCGCAGGTCATCGCGCAGCAGGAAGACCGTGCACGGCGGGTGCGGTGTGGCCCGACGGGCCCACTCGGCGTCGTAATGCACCGGGTGGTTGTCCGCCGCACAGTCTGGAACGCGGCGGCGTGGGCGTCGGTCAGGGTGCGGCAGGAGGCCCGGAACACCTCGCCGATCCTCAGGTCCGCGAATGTCCTGGCCGGGACCACCAGGAACGCCCGGGGTCGAACTCGGCTGCGGGGGAGGGGTTTGGGTTTCGGAGTGCTGCGTGTTCACCATCACGGGCTCCTCCAGCTGGATACGACTGACGATTGACGGCTACGGCTACGGTGCCTATCGGCCGGGCGCGATCCGCGCGGCCAGCACATGGGGATCCTCGTCGGTGAAGTGCACACCGCTGGCGACGTAGGCGGTGGCGCCCCGCACGGCGAGGGAGGTCGGATTCTCCAGGCCGTCGGCGCCCGTCAGGACGACACGGTGGCTGCCGTCCGGCCGTACCAGGGCGACCTCGTTGTCCGCGTTGACCCGCGGCCAGCGTGACGGCGCGATGTGGGATCGGTGAGTTCATGGGTTCAGCTCCTCGAAGTGGCGGGCGGAGGCAGGCGTGGAGGGCGGTGGGTCAGGCGGTGGTGGCCCGGACGGCCTTCTCGATGAGGTCGACGACCGCCTCGGGGTGGGCGAGCATCACCAGGTGCGAGGAGTCGACCTCGACGGTGGTCATGCCGGCCCGCTCGTAACCGAAGCGCTCCACATCGGGGTTGATGGTGTGGTCGGACGAGGAGACCAGGCCCCACGAGGGCTTCGTCTCCCAGGCCGCAGCCGGGGCCGCCTCGGTGAACGCCTGTGCGGCCAGCGGGCGTTGGGAGACGGCGAGCACGGAGGCGAGCTGCGGGTCGACGTCGGCGGCGAAGACGGCCGGGAACTTGTCGACCTGGACGGACACGTCGGTGCCGGGGGTGGTCGAGCCCTCGATCGGGAAGGGCGTCTGGACGAGCGCGGCGGCGAGGTCGGAGTCCGGGAAGCGGCCCTGCAGCTCGCCGAGGCTCTCGCCCTTCTGCAGGGCGTATCCGGCCAGGTAGACGAGCGCCCGCACGTTGTCCTCCACGCCGGCGACGGTGATGACGGCGCCGCCGTAGGAGTGCCCCACCAGGACGACGGGGCCGGGGATCTGGCGGACGATCGAGGCGACGTACGCGGCGTCCCCGATCAGGCTGCGGTTGGGTACGGCGGGTGCCACGACGTCGAGTCCGCGGGTGATCAGTCCGGGGATGACGCGGGCGTAGCTGGAGGCGTCGGCGAAGGCGCCGTGGACCAGGACGACGGTCGGCTTCTCGGTGGTGGACATGGGTGACTCCCTTGAAATGTGGGCTTGTTGGTGGGTGGTTCGTGGGCTGTGGTGACCGGGTGCTGAAGTCCTCACCCCAGTTGGTCAGGACGGGGCAGTCGATGAGCCGGTCGGCGTCCTCGTCTCGGGGCTGAGCATCTCGGGGTCGTAGGACCAGCTCCGGTAGAAGTGGGTGAGCCAGGTCTCCTCGCGGCCGGCGATCAGCGCCTCGGGCAGGTCGGGCACGCCGAGGAACGTGAAGAACCAGTAACCCATCCGCGCCAGATGCACGTCGTACGTCTCGGCGATGACACGGGTGGGGATGTTGTCCATCGCCACGAACCTGTCGACGCGCTCCCGGTGGTCCTTGGCGAACCGCGTGCCGACACGGGCCCCGCGGTCGTGGCCGACGAGGGCGATCCGCTCGTGGCCGAGGTGGTCCATCAGCGCGACGACGTCGTTGGCCATGGTCCGCTTGTCGTAGCCGGCGGCGGGCTTGTCGGTGTCGCCGTAGCCGCGCAGGTCCGGCGCGATCACGGTGAATCGCTCGGCCGGCACCGGGATCTGCTTGCGCCAGCCGTACCAGGTCTCGGGGAAGCCGTGCCGCAGATGGACTGGCGGGCCCTGCCCGGCGCTGACCCAGTGCTGCTTGATCCCGTTGAGTTGCGCGGTGTGGTTTGTGAGGTCGGGCGGTTCCGGCATGGGCGGTCCTTCGCGGAAGCGAGGGGAGGCCGGCGGAGGGGCCCGGCCGCGCGGCGGCGGGGCAACTGGTGGCGCCGCGTCAGCGCGTGCCGAGCATGCCGCGGAGGGTGGAGATCGCCAGCGCGATGGCGGTCCCGGCGGCGTGCGTCTCGCGCAGGGCGTTGAGCATCACGAAGTCGTGGATGACGCCCTGGAAGCGGACCGCGGTGACCGGGACACCGGCCTGACGCAGCTTGTTCGCGTACGCCTCTCCCTCGTCGCGCAGCACGTCGGCCTCACCGGTGACGACCAGCGCCGGCGGCAGACCGGCCAGCTGCTCGGTGGTGGCCCGCAACGGGGAGGCGGTGATCTGCGCCCGCTCGGCCGCGCCGGTCGTGTACTGGTCCCAGAACCACTGCATGCCGTCCCGGCGCAGGAAGTAGCCCTCGGCGAACTGGCGGTACGAGCCGGTGTCGAAGCTCGCGTCGGTGACCGGGTAGAACAGCACCTGGCCCAGCAGCGGCACATCGCCGCGCTCCTTGGCCATCAACGTCAGCGCGGCGCTCATGTTGCCGCCCACCGAGTCGCCGGCCACCGCGAGGCGCGCCCCGTCCAGACCGAGCGCGGCGCCCTGCTCGACGACCCACCGGGCCACCGCGTAGTTCTGCTCGATGGCCACCGGGTACCGCGCCTCCGGCGAGAGGTCGTACTCGGGGAACACGACCGCCGCGCCGACACCGACCGAGAGCTCGCGCACCAGCCGGTCATGGGTGTGCGCATTGCCGAACACCCAGCCCGCACCGTGGATGTAGAGAATCACCGGCAGCGTTCCGGCGACACCCGCGGGCCGCACGATCCGCGCCCGCACGCTCCCCGTCGGACCACCGGAGACCGTGACCCACTCCTCGTCCACCTCCGGCAGCTCCACCGGTCCGGACTGCACCTCGTCGACCGCCTTGCGCCCCTCCGCCGGCGCCAGCTCGAACAGGAACGGGGGACGGGACGTCGCCTCCGCGAACGCGGCCGCAGCCGGTTCGAGTACCGGTACGACCGGCTCCACAGCATCCGACATGAAAAGCTCCTCAAGGACTTGCCGCACACCGGACCGTCCGGCGCGACGCCCCCGACCGGAAACGACGTCCGCTCGGGGCGATGCCGTAAAGCTAGAAGCGCCAGAACGCCGGGAATTGCCCGCCAGTGCACCGTGTATGCCCTGACAGCGCACTGCGCGCGGCCGGTGCGCTCTCGGTATCAACGGAGTGCGCTACGGGGATACTTGGCCGTCACGGACCCGCATAACGTGGCTTTGCAGCCGCAGGCCGGCCGTCCCTTCGTGGAACCGGCTGCCGGGGGGGGGAAGAAAGCCGCGTGAATTTCCCGGGAATTCACGCCGGTTGTTCCACGAACCGGGTGGGCGCCGCAGGGGCGCGCGTCCCCGTTCTCCTCCGCTTCGCCGCTGACAGCGAACGCAATCGACGTTGCTCATCCCGCAGGAGGGTGTCCAAAGGTGTCGACCATGCCGGTCGGGGGACTCACGCCCCAGGCCACCGACGACGCGGCGGACCTGATCGTCCGCAACGCGAAGATACACACGGGCGACCCCTCCAGGCCCCAGGCCGAGGCGCTCGCCATCCGGGCCGGAGTCATCACGGTCGTCGGCGACGACACCGACGTGGCCCCGCAGACCGGCCCGGGCACGAAGGTGGTCGACGGCCTCGGCCGCCGCATGATCCCCGGGCTCAACGACGCCCACCTGCACGTCATCCGGGGCGGCCTCAACTACGTACTGGAGCTGCGCTGGGACGGCGTGCCCACGCTGCGAGAGGGTCTGGCGATGCTGCGGGAGCAGGCCGCCCGCACCCCGAAGGGGCAGTGGGTACGGGTGGTCGGCGGCTGGTCGGCCGAACAGTTCGCCGAACGCCGGCTGCCGACCGTCGCCGAACTGAACGCGGCGGCGCCCGACACCCCGGTCTTCGTCCTCCACCTTTACCAGGCGGCGGTCCTCAACCGTGCGGCGCTCAAAGCGGCCGGGTTTACCCGGGACACCCCGGAACCCGGGGGCGGGCAGATCGTCCGGGGCCGGGACGGCGAGCCGACCGGCATGCTGCTCGCCGCCCCCAGCGCCCTGGTCCTCTACTCCACCCTGGCCAAGGCGCCGGTGCTCCAGGGCGAGGACAGGAAGACCTCCACCCGCCATTTCCTGCGCGAGCTGAACCGTTTCGGGCTGACCTCCGCCATCGACGCCGCCGGCGGATTCCAGAATTTCCCTGACAACTACAGCACCGTCGTCGAACTCGCCGAAGCCGGCCAACTCTCCGTGCGCATCGCCTATCACCTGTTCCCGCAGACCGCGGGCCAGGAGATCGACGACCTCACCCGCTGGGTCGACATGGCCAGGCCCGAGGACGGAGACGAATGGCTGCGCCTCAACGGCGCCGGCGAAAACCTCACGTGGGCCGCCGCGGATTTCGAGAATTTCGCCCAGCCGCGCCCCACACTGTCCTCCGGATACGAGGAGCAATTCGAGAAGGCCGTACGCCTCCTCATGGAGAACGGCTGGGGTTTCCGGCTGCACGCCACGTACGACGAGACCATCCGCCGCGATCTCGCCGTATTCGAGAAACTGGCCGCGGAAGGGCTCTTCCCGTCAGGGAACCGCTGGTTGTTCGACCACGCGGAGACGGTCTCGGCGGACAGCCTCGACCGCATCACCGCCCTCGGCGGCGCGCTGTCCGTGCAGAACCGGCTGTCGTTCCAGGGCGAGGCGTTCCTCCGCCGCTACGGACCGGGCATCGCGGCGGACGCCCCGCCGATCGGTGCCATGCTGGAGCGCGGTCTGACCGTCGGCGCGGGCACGGACGCCACCCGGGTCTCCTCCTACAACCCGTGGATCGCCCTGCACTGGCTGATCACCGGACGCAGCGTCGGCGACCTCGTCATGCGCCCGCCGCACAACCGCGTCGACCGGCGCACGGCACTCGCCATGTTCACCGAGGCGGGCGCCTCGCTGACCGGTGAGCAGGACGTCAAGGGCGTGCTGCGTCCGGGGTTCCTGGGCGACCTGGCACTGCTGTCCGAGGACTACTTCACCGTGCCCGAGCCGGACATCGCACACATCGAGTCCCTGCTGACGGTCGTCGGGGGCCGCATCGTGCACGCCGCGGCCGAGTACGAGGGACTCGACGAGGAACTCCCGCCGGTCAGCCCGGCCTGGAGCCCGGTGGCGCACTACGGCGGCTACCGAGCCACGCCCCCTACCGGCCTGTCGGGCACCCGCCAGGCCGAACTCCTGGGCCAGGCCGTCGCGGAATCCGAACAGCACCGCCAGTGGCGTGCCCGACGCGGCCTCACCCCGCAGACCGCGAACACGCCCTTCGATCCCTGCTTCGCGCTGTGAACTCCCGGGCGACCTGAGGGCCTCGCCGCCCGTTCCCGGGCACTACCCGCACCCCGCCGTTCGCCGAACGGCCGCCCACGACTCCACTCAATGCACTGATCACCCACTCAAGAAAGGCACCCCCATGGTCGACGTCTCCGAGGTCACCGCGGTCCCCAGCCCCGACCTGCTGACCCCCGACAACTGCGCCGTGCTGTTCGTGGACCACCAGCCGCAGATGTTTTTCGCCGCCGGGAGCGCCGACCGCTCCTCGGTCATCAACTCCACCGTGGGCCTGGCCAAGGCGGCCAAGGTCTTCGATGTCCCCGTGGTGCTGAGCACGGTGGCCGCCGAATCGTTCTCCGGGCCGCTCATGCCGCAGCTCGCGGACGTCTTCCCCGACCAGAAGATCGTCGACCGCACCTCCATGAACGCCTGGGAGGACGCCCCCTTCGTCGAGGCCGTCAAGGCGACCGGCCGTAAGAAGCTCGTCATCGCCGGTCTGTGGACCGAGGTCTGCGTCGTCCTGCCGACCCTCTCCGCCCTCTCGCAGGGGTACGAGGTGTACGTCGTCACCGACGCGTCCGCCGGGGTCAGTCCGCAGGCGCACGAACACGCCGTGCAGCGCATGATCCAGGCCGGTGCCGTCCCGGTGACCTGGGTGCAGGTGCTCCTGGAACTCCAGCGGGACTGGGCGCGCACCGAGACCTACGTCCCGGTCACCGACGTCGTGAAGGAGCACGCCGGCGTCTACGGCCTCGGCGTCGTCTACGCGCAGTCCGTCATCGGAGCCCACGCGGCCGGGTGACCCGCCCGGAGCCGGTCAGCAGCGGCCGGTCAGGAACAGGCAGTCAGGAACAGGCGGGAGTGAATGGACAGCGGACTCTTGGTCCTGCGGCTGGTGGTGGGACTTCTCCTCGCCGGGCACGGAGTGCAGAAGGTGAGCTTCCGGCTGGGCGGCAGGGGCCTCACGGGCGGAACCGACGAGTTCCGGCGCGACGGCTTCCGGGGCGGGTGGCTCACGGCGCTGGCCGCGGGCGTCAGTCAGATTGGCGGCGGCCTGTTCCTGGCGGCCGGGCTGCTCACCCCCTTGGCGGGCATGGCCGCCATGGGCGTCATGACGGTGGCGAGCACCGTCAAATGGCGCAGGGGACTGTGGGTGCAGGACGACGGCTACGAGTATCCGATGGTTCTCGTCGTCGTCGGCGCGGCCCTCGCGCTCACCGGCCCCGGCCGTTTCTCGGCCGACCACGTCGTCGGTCTCGACCCCTGGCCGGTGTGGAGCGGCGTCGCCGCGATCGTGCTGGGCCCGGCCGGCGGACTGCTCACCCGAGTGGCCCTGCACCGTCCAGCCGTCCCGGAAGGAACATCCCGCCATGCCCAAGCTGTTGACTGACGCGGCCCTCACGCTGGCACCGCCCAAGGGGGACCGGCACGGCCCGCTGATGCCGCTGATGTTGACGCTGACGGTGGTGACGGGTCTCGTCGACGCGGTGAGCTACTTGGCGCTCGGCCACGTCTTCGTCGCCAACATGACCGGCAACGTGGTCTTCCTCGGATTCGCCCTGGCGGGCGCCGACGGCCTGTCCGCGCCCGCGTCCGTCGTCGCCATGGCGGCGTTCCTCGCCGGCGCGCTGGTGGGAGGCCGGTCCGGCACCCGGTTCGCGGCGCACCGGGGGCGGCTGCTGACCGTCGCCACGGCCCTGCCAGACGCTGCTGGTCGCCGGGGCCTCGTGACGGCCGCCGTCACGCACGGCACGGTGGGCACCGGGGCTCAGTACACCCTGATCGTGCTGCTCGGCCTGGCCATGGGACTGCAGAACGCGGTCGCCCGGCGCCTCGGCGTCCCGGACCTGACCACGACGGTCCTCACCCTGACCCTGACGGGGCTCGCCGCCGACTCGTCCCCAGCGGGCGGGGCGGCACCCCGTCCGGGCCGACGCCTTCTCTCCGTCCTGGCCATGTTCCTCGGTGCCCTGGCGGGTGCGGTGTTGCTGCTGCACACCGAACTCGCGCTCGCCCTCGGCCTCGCGCTGGTGTTGCTCGTCGTGACGTCGGCGGCCGTGCACCGCCTCTCCGGCTCGGACGACCCGTGGATCAAGCCGCTGACCTGAAGCGGCGCCCGTACGTCACAGGGCGCTCGGCAGGAGATTCCCGAGCAGCGTGGACGTCTCCTCCCGCAGGTCGAGCTGGTTGTCCTCACCGTGGTCGGCCTCCGGGCACGACAGGGGCCGCGCGTCCGGGGCCGCGTACCGGTGGCCAGCACGACACCGCGCCGCGCCTCGAACGAGCGATCGCCGACAGTGACCTGCCGCGTGCCACGAAGCCGCCCCCTCCCACGGACGAGCCGGGCGCCCTTGCCCGTCAGTCCTGACCTCGGGCCGGGTGGTGATCGCTACCCGCGACCGCTCACGGTCAGACCGCCTCCTTGATGAGGTGGTGGCCGCGTCCGGTGTCGCCGAGGTCGAGGAGGGCCCTGGCCGGAGTCCACCGCGAGGTCGGCTTCGGACACCCAGGCGCACCAGGCGGGCGGCCTGCGCCCGGGCACCGCCAGTGCCGCATGCGGGGCGCTGTTCCAGCCGATCTTCTCGGCGCGCTTCTCGATCGCCTCTCGTACAGCGTGAGCTGCGGCTTCGTCCTCGAAGAAGGCGATGGACAGTCCGTTGCCGGTGGCGGGGTCGACGAGGTGATACGCGCCATGGACGCCGGGCACCGTGGCGGCGGCATCCAGCACCCAGTCCCGGTCGTCAGTCGGCATCGGTTCCCACACGGCCACTCTCGCGATCATCGCAGCCGTCAACGACGCATTTGGGACGACGTCACAGTCACGGCCTCGGCGAGTGCGGGTCCACGCTGGACGTCAGTACCGGGTTCTGAACCCACGGAGCGACGGGCTCGGCAGCCTGAGAGACTACGAGGTCCCTTCATTTCTGTCCGTTGTCCGTGCCACGGACCGGCCCTGAAACAGGCTCCAGACAGTCTGCTGCCCACAAGGCAGTGCGGCGAGCGCTGCTAAGCGATCAGCGAGTTGTAGAGCTCGGTCATTTCGGTCTCGAAGGGAGGCGCGTTGAGTTCCTGGGCTGCCGGGATCACCCGTTCGCGAAGAAAGCGGTCGTGATGTTCCGCAGACTCCCAGACATCGACAACCTGCCAACCGCCTCCCTCCAGCGGCGCGGCGTAGTGGGCGATCATCCCACTCGGCAGGTTGTCAGGGTCAGGAATGACCTGGTCGATGGTCGCCTGGTAGAGCTCCTGGGTCCAGTCAGGGCTGTGGTGATACGCAAGGATGGGCATCCGCCAGCCCTCCTTTCGTGCTGGTCGGGCTTTGCTCACGACGCTAGGTATCGGGGCTGAGGGCCGCGACCGCTGATACTCCAACCAGCGTGCTGCCGCAGCATCCGCTTGGCCGCCGGGGCGAGAGACGGCGCTTCAAGCGGCTTGGCGAGGCCCTGATGGCGGCCTGCCCGCCGGGAGCCGACACTCGCAGGCCCGCCCTGTACGTCAAGG
>KE354222.1 GCA_000415505.1 Streptomyces afghaniensis 772 | reverse complement strand
CCCCGTCCCGGTCCCTCTCGCCGTCCGCATCCACGTCCGCATCCACGTCCGCCTCCGCGGTCGCCGACTGACCGAGGGTCGCCGTATGTCCACGACCCCCCTCCCGCGGCCACCGCCGCGCCCCCTCCCGGAGGTGTTCCGGCTCGCGCCCGTCCCGGTCCTGCCGCCGTCCCTCGTCCCGGTCGTCGTCCTCCGGTATGCCCGGCAGCCGCCGGACGGCCGGCTCAACGCCCGGGCGGTGACGATCTGCCTCTGGCACGAGATCACGCTGGTCCTCGTCGTACCGCTGATCGACCGGTTCCGGGACGTGCCCGCGTTCGAGGCGTATCCGTGCTGCTGTGCGGGTGGGTTGGAGGACGTGGCGGCACGGCGCAAGCCGCGGCTTCTCCCGGGCGGGCGTACTGCAAGAATGGGCCCGTGACCCGCGCATCCCTGGACAAGCAGCCGCACGAAGTCGCCTCGATGTTCGACGACGTGGCGGAACGGTACGACCTGACCAACGACGTGCTGTCCCTCGGCCAGGACCGGCGATGGCGCAAGGAGGTCGCCAAGGCGGTCGACGCGCGCCCCGCGCAGAAGGTCCTCGACCTGGCGGCGGGCACGGGCACGTCCTCGCTGCCCTTCGCCCGCACCGGCGCCTACGTCGTCCCCTGCGACTTCTCCCAGGGCATGCTCAAGGTCGGCAAGCAGCGGCAGCCCTGGCTGCCCTACACCGCCGGGGACGCGACGCGGCTCCCCTTCAGGGACGACACCTTCGACGCCGTCACCATCTCCTTCGGGCTGCGCAACGTGCAGGACACGGACGCCGCCCTGCGCGAGATGTACCGGGTGACCCGGCCCGGCGGGCGGGTCGTGATCTGCGAGTTCTCGCATCCGACCTGGGCGCCGCTGCGCACCGTCTACACCGAGTACCTGATGCGGGCCCTGCCGCCGGTGGCGCGGGCCGTGTCCTCCAGCCCCGACGCCTACGTCTACCTCGCCGAGTCCATCCGGGCCTGGCCCGACCAGCCCGCGCTGGCCGAGCGGCTGGGCAAGGCCGGCTGGTCCCGGGTGGCCTGGCGGAACCTGAGCGGCGGCATCGTCGCCCTGCACCGGGGTTTCAAGGAGAGCTGAACCCTACGGGGAACTGAGGGCCGGGTACGGGTCGCCGGGCTCGTCGAGCTCGCGCCGGAGACCGCCCCTGGGCGGCTTCGGGATCCGCGGCTCGTGCACGCCCCCGCCGCCCTCGCCGGGACCGAAGTCGAACCACACGTAGACCATCGAGTCCCGCGGCACCTCGGCACCGGGGTGCGGGTACTGGCGGACGACGTAGTCGACGACGGCGAGATGGATGTCGGGCCGGTCCGGTGCGTTGAGAAGCAGGCCCTGCGCCCGGGCCGTCTCACGCGCGTCCACGGCCATCAGGCCCACCAGACGCGGTACACGCACTCCGGGTGTTTTGCGGGATATGTGCACAGATGTCACCCCCAGCGGTACAGGAAGGGTAACTCCCGCTCCACAGCGACCGGAAGCGACAGGTGTCTTTCTGTGACAGTCGACTACTCTCTGCTGCTGGACGCCCGGTTCGTTGAAGGCGGCCCTTCAGCCGGGTGATCAGTGCCGCTGCATAGACTGCCCGTGTCCAGTGCCGGTCGGCACGCAGATTCCGAACTGGGGGAGATCCCGCCGTGACCGTCGTGACCGAGCCCCTCTCCGAGAACACCGCCGATGTGATCGTCGTGGGCGCGGGGCCGGCCGGCTCCACGACCGCCTACCACCTCGCCAAGGCGGGCCTCGACGTCCTGCTGCTGGAGAAGACCGAGTTCCCGCGCGAGAAGGTCTGCGGCGACGGCCTCACCCCACGCGCCGTCAAGCAGCTCGTGGCGATGGGCATCGACATCTCGGAGGAGGCCGGCTGGCTGCGCAACAAGGGCCTGCGCATCATCGGCGGCGGGGTGCGGCTCCAGCTCGACTGGCCGGATCTCGCGTCCTTCCCCGACTACGGCCTCGTCCGCAAGCGCGACGACTTCGACGAGCAGCTCGCCCGGCAGGCCCAGAAGGCGGGCGCCCGGCTGTTCGAGCGCTGCAACGTGGGCGCGCCGATCCTGGACGACCGCACGGGCCGCATCACCGGCGTGCACGCCAAGCTCGGCGAGGAGAAGCGCGAGGTCACCTTCCGCGCCCCGCTCGTCGTGGCCGCCGACGGCAACTCCACGCGGCTGTCCCTGGCGATGGGCCTGCACCGCCGCGAGGACCGCCCGATGGGCGTGGCCGTACGGACGTACTTCACCAGCCCGCGCCACGAGGACGACTACCTGGAGTCCTGGCTGGAACTGTGGGACCGCCGCGGCCCCGTGGACCGTCTCCTGCCCGGCTACGGCTGGATCTTCGGCATGGGCGACGGCACGTCCAACGTCGGTCTGGGTGTCCTCAACACCTCCGACTCCTTCAAGGAACTGGACTGGCGCGAGGTCCTGAAGGCCTGGTGCGCGTCCATGCCGGAGGACTGGGGCTACACCCCCGACAACATGACCGGGCCCATCCGCGGCGCCGCCCTCCCCATGGCCTTCAACCGCCAGCCCCACTACACCAAGGGGCTGTTGCTGGTGGGCGACGCCGGCGGCCTGGTGAACCCCTTCAACGGCGAGGGCATCGCCTACGCCATGGAGTCCGGCCAGATCGCCGCCGACGTCATCGTCCAGGCGCACGCGAGGGCGACGCCGGCCGGCCGTGAGATGGCCCTCCAGCGCTACCCGCGCGTCCTCAAGGACACTTACGGCGGCTACTACACGCTCGGCCGGGCCTTCGTGAAGCTCATCGGCAACCCGAAGGTCATGCAGATCGCGGCCCAGCGCGGACTCACGCACCCGATGCTGATGAGGTTCACGCTGAAGCTCCTCGCGAACCTCACCGACCCGACCGGCGGCGACGCGATGGACCGCATCATCAACGGCCTGAGCAAGGTGGCGCCGAAGGCCTGATCAGGCACGCGGGCACTCGCGTACGCGGGCCTTCGGTGCCGAAGGCCCGCTCAGCCGCTCAGCCGCTCAAAGCCGCGATGTTGGCGGCCCGGCGCGCGAACACCGCCTCGCGCCGGTCCGCCATCTGCCGCAGCGCGTCCTTGCGCTCCCGCCCGGACAACCGGTCCAGGTACACCTGTCCGTTCACATGGTCGGTCTCGTGCTCCAGGCAGCGGGCGAAGTAACCCGTGCCCTCGATCACGAGCGGTTCGCCGTCCCGGTCGTACCCGTGCACCACGGCCCGGTCCGGACGCGGCACGTCCATCGTGGCCCCCGGCACCGACAGGCACCCCTCGCCCTCGTCGAGCAGCCTCCGGTGAGCGGCGTCCAGCGGCTTCAGCACCGGGTTGACGATGTGCCCGACGTGCCGCACCCCCTCGTCGTCCGGGCAGTCGTACACGAACAGCCGCAGGTCGACCCCGACCTGGTTCGCCGCGAGTCCGGCACCGTCCGCGGTGTACATCGTCAGGAACATGTCGTCGATCAGCGCGGCGAGGTCCGGACCGAACTCGGTGACGTCCCGGCACGGCTTGTGCAGGACCTCCTCACCGACCTCGGTGATCCGCCGGACCCGGCCGCGCCGGGCCTCGGGCGCGAGCCGCGGGTACGAGTCGACGGGCCGTCCCTGTACGAAGACGCTCGGCATCTGTCTCTCCCTGTCTGCTGAGCCTGCTGTGGGTGGCAGGGAACGGAAGCTTCCGCCTCGGAACCCCCTCCCTGCCGTCAGGGAGCATCACAGCAGAACACCCGCAGCAGTCCCAGCAGCAGTCCGGCCACACCCGTAGACGCCCCTGACGGCCGCCAGGGGAGCCGCCGGGGCCATCGCCGAGGGGCCGGGCCTCGCGGCCGCCGCGGCGGCCTCCTGCGGCAGCAGGGCGCCTCGCCCCTCCTCCGGACATGCCGGGAGGGCCGCTGCCCCCGAGTGGCAGCGGCCCTCAAGCCCGTATGCGTGCGGTCAGAGGACGCGAACTGCGCCCGACGCCGGGTAGCCCGACAGGTCCTGGATGACGACGCCCTTGGACGGGTTGGCCGCGTCCAGGTACTGGCCGTCGCCGATGTAGACACCGACGTGGTACGCGGAACCCTTGCCGCCCCAGTAGAGGATGTCGCCGACCTGGACGTCGGACAGCGGCACGTCCGTGCCGGCCATCGACTGGTCCTGCGAGACGCGCGGCAGGTCCACACCAACCTGCTTGTACGCGGCCTGCACGAGGGAGGAGCAGTCCCAGGCGTTGGGACCGGTGGCGCCCATGACGTAGGCGTCGCCCACCTGAGCCTTCAGGAAGGCGATGACGGTCGCGACGCTGCCGCTGGAGGGCGCCGACACCGACGTGGAGGCGGACGCGGACGCGGAAGCGGAGAGCGTGGCGCGCTCGGTGCTGCGCGTGGCGCGCTCGGCGGCGGCCTTGCGGGCGGCCTCGGCGGCCTTCTTCTTGGCCTCCGCCTTCTTCTTCGCCTCGGCGAGGTCCTTCTTTGCCTCCGCGGCGGCCTTGGCGGCGGCGGCGTCACGCTCGGCGCGCAGTTCGTAGTTCGCGGCCGCCTGCTGGGTGGCGGCGGCGGACTGGGCGACCTGAGCGGACATGTCGGCCGTCAGGGTGGGCAGTTCGATGGTCTGGGTGACCGGCTCGGCGGCGTTCGCCGAGGCCGACGCACCCGCCGCTGCCATGCTGAGAACGCCACCGGCAACTCCGGCACGCAGGGCGATCGAAGAGGTCGCGCTGCGGCGGGGCTTCCGGTGGCTGCGTATGTGAGCGGTGTGGGACATGGGAACAACCGGTACCAGGGGCTCCTTCATATCTTCAAGAAACGTGGGCTGCGCCACAGTTGTTCAATCGGGCCCCCAAAACCCCTGCGCGAGGCCCTTTATTGACGCCGTAACGGACATTGCGGGCGCACCGTGATCGGCCTGTGATCACGGTCTTTGATCAATACGCCCGAATTGCCCCGCACCTACCATCGGTTGGGCTGGTTGGCCAAGCCCCGTTCTCATGGACCTCTCATGTGTGTGACGGAGGTCACGGAACGGCTGTCGCGGTCGGTGCGTCCGGCGCCGGAGATCACGGCCGGATCACGGCCTCGCGAAGATCGTGAACGAATGCACGCGTCCACACCCCGCTCCGCGCGCCCTCTGACGTGTGAACGCGCCACTATCAAGAGATCGATTCCATCGCCAATTTGCATGCAAGGGAACTCTCTTGATATTGAGACGCCCCCTCCGGCCTGCGCTGACGAGCCAAAATGTCACGTCTGGTGATCACTCGGACGCTTCGGGTGTGAAGATCACCGCTCATCCGACTTCATGATCGATCGTCAGGTGGTGGAGATCACAAAGCTTGTGCAATACCCCGTGTCGCAGATCACAGAGCGTCGGGCATAAGATGCACGCGGTTGGGCTTGTGACCTGCTTCACATGTTCCCGATCTTCGCCGGGGCGGGCGGGGTTCGAGGGACGGGTGGGCCGGATGTGAGCCTGACGCAAACCGCCAGCAGTCAGTGCCGACTGAGAGGAGCGAGGAGCGGTGAACGCTTATGCGCCCATCCTCGTACTGGGAGCCCTCGGGGCAGGCTTTGCGATCTTCTCCGTGGTCATGGCCACGTTGATCGGGCCCAAGCGGTACAACCGGGCCAAGCTCGAGGCCTACGAATGCGGGATCGAGCCGACCCCCACGCCGGCCGGCGGCGGGCGCTTCCCCATCAAGTACTACCTGACGGCGATGCTCTTCATCATTTTCGATATCGAGATCGTCTTCCTCTACCCCTGGGCCGTCACCTTCGACGCCCTGGGGATTTTCGGGCTCGTGGAGATGCTGCTCTTCGTGCTCACCGTCTTCGTCGCGTACGCGTACGTATGGCGGCGCGGCGGCCTGGAATGGGACTGAGGGGCCACAAGTCATGGGACTCGAAGAAAAGCTGCCGAGCGGCTTCCTGCTGACCACCGTCGAACAGGCCGCGGGCTGGGTGCGCAAGTCGTCCGTCTTCCCCGCCACGTTCGGCCTCGCCTGCTGCGCCATCGAGATGATGACCACCGGCGCCGGGCGCTACGACCTGGCGCGCTTCGGCATGGAGGTCTTCCGGGGCTCACCGCGCCAGGCGGACCTGATGATCGTCGCCGGCCGGGTGAGCCAGAAGATGGCGCCGGTGCTCAGGCAGGTCTACGACCAGATGCCGAACCCCAAGTGGGTGATCTCCATGGGGGTCTGCGCCTCCTCCGGCGGCATGTTCAACAACTACGCCATCGTCCAGGGCGTCGACCACATCGTGCCGGTCGACATCTACCTCCCCGGCTGCCCGCCCCGGCCGGAGATGCTGATGGACGCCATCCTCAAGCTCCACCAGAAGATCCAGACCTCCAAGCTCGGCGTGAACGCCGAGGAGGCGGCCCGCGAGGCGGAGGAGGCGGCGCTCAAGGCCCTGCCCACGATCGAGATGAAGGGGCTGCTGCGGTGAGCGACGCGAACGGCACCAACGGCGCGAACGGGTCGAACGGGGTCAACCCCGAGAAGGACCTCAGCGCGTCGAACCTCCCGGGCCGGCGAGGCCAGGGCGGCGAGGAGATCCGAGTTCAGCGCGGCATGTTCGGCGCGAACAACGGCGGCGACACCTCCGGCTACGGCGGCCTGGTCCGCTCGGTCCGGCTCCCGGGACCGGCGACCCGCCCCTACGGCGGATGGTTCGACGAGGTCGCCGACGAACTGGAAGGCGCCCTGGAGGAGCAGGGACTCCTCCCCGGGAACGCCATCGAGAAGACGGTCGTCGACCGCGACGAGCTGACCTTCCACATCGAGCGCGAGCACCTGCTCCGCGTCGCGCGCACCCTGCGCGACGACCCCGCCCTGCGCTTCGAGCTGTGCACCGGCGTCAGCGGCGTCCACTACCCGAACGACAAGGGCCGCGAGCTGCACGCCGTCTACCACCTGCGCTCGATCACCCACAACCGGCTGATCCGCCTGGAGGTCAGCTGCCCCGACAGCGACCCGCACATCCCGTCGCTGTTCTCGGTCTATCCGACGAACGACTGGCACGAGCGCGAGACGTACGACTTCTTCGGCATCGTCTTCGACGGCCACCCCGCCCTGACACGGATCATGATGCCGGACGACTGGCAGGGCTTTCCGCAGCGCAAGGACTATCCCCTCGGCGGCATCCCCGTCGAGTACAAGGGCGCCCAGATCCCGGCTCCGGACCAGCGGAGGTCGTACTCATGAGCACGTCGCACGCATCCGACGCCGCCGCCGCGGCCGCCGCGGCGCGCGAGACCACCGAGGGCACCGTCTACACGGTCACCGGCGGTGACTGGGACGAGGTCGTCCAGTCCGCGGCCCGCGCCGACGACGAGCGCATCGTCGTGAACATGGGCCCGCAGCACCCGTCCACGCACGGCGTGCTCCGTCTGATCCTGGAGATCGACGGCGAGACCGTCACCGAGGCCCGCTGCGGCATCGGATACCTGCACACCGGCATCGAGAAGAACCTCGAGTACCGGACGTGGACGCAGGGCACCACGTTCGTGACGCGCATGGACTACCTGACGTCGTTCTTCAACGAGACGGCGTACTGCCTCGGCGTCGAGAAGCTCCTCGGCATCGAGGACCAGATCCCGGACCGGGCCACGATCATCCGCGTGCTCCTGATGGAGCTGAACCGGCTCTCCTCGCACCTGGTGTGCATCGCCACCGGCGGCATGGAGCTCGGCGCCACCACGATCATGATCTACGGATTCCGTGATCGTGAACTCATTCTCGACATCTACGAGCTGATCACCGGCCTGCGGATGAACCACGCGTACATCCGCCCCGGCGGACTCGCCCAGGACCTGCCGCCCGGCGCGGTGGACCAGATCCGCGAGTTCGTGAAGAAGATGAAGAAGAACCTCCCGGAGTACGACAAGCTCGCCACCGGGAACCCCATCTTCAAGGCCCGCATGCAGGACGTCGGCTACCTCGACCTGGCCGGCTGCATGGCCCTCGGCGCGACCGGCCCGATCCTGCGCTCCACCGGCCTGCCGCACGACCTGCGCAAGACGCAGCCCTACTGCGGCTACGAGACGTACGACTTCGACATCCCGACCGCCGACACCTGCGACGCCTACGGCCGCTTCCTCATCCGCCTGGAGGAGATGCGCCAGTCGCTCAGGATCGTCGAGCAGTGCCTGGACCGGCTCCAGCCCGGCCCGGTCATGGTCGCCGACAAGAAGATCGCCTGGCCGGCCCAGCTCGCCCTGGGGCCCGACGGCCTCGGCAACTCCCTCGACCACATCAAGAAGATCATGGGCACCTCCATGGAGGCCCTGATCCACCACTTCAAGCTGGTCACCGAGGGCTTCCGCGTCCCACCGGGACAGACGTACGCGGCGGTCGAGTCGCCCAAGGGCGAACTCGGGGTGCACGTCGTCTCCGACGGCGGCACTCGCCCCTACCGGGTCCACTTCCGAGACCCGTCCTTCACCAACCTTCAGGCCATGGCGGCGATGTGCGAGGGCGGCCAGGTCGCCGACGTCATCGTCGCCGTCGCGTCCATCGACCCCGTGATGGGAGGCGTCGACCGGTGACCACCTCTTCTTCCGAGCGGGGCGTCAGCCTGGGCATGCCCGAACTGCCCGCACCCGCCTACCCGGACGACGTCCGGGCCCGTCTGGAGACCGACGCGCGCGAGATCATCGCCCGCTACCCGGACTCCCGGTCCGCCCTCCTGCCGCTGCTGCACCTCGTGCAGTCCGAGGAAGGCCACGTCACGCGCACGGGCATGCGGTTCTGCGCGGACATGCTCGGCCTCACCACGGCGGAGGTCACCGCGGTCGCCACCTTCTACACCATGTACCGGCGCAAGCCGAGCGGTGACTACCAGGTCGGGGTGTGCACCAACACCCTGTGCGCCGTGATGGGCGGGGACGCGATCTTCGAGGAGCTCCAGGAGCACCTGGGCGTCGGCAACGGCGAGACCACCGGCGACGGCAAGGTCACCCTGGAGCACATCGAGTGCAACGCCGCCTGCGACTTCGCGCCGGTCGTGATGGTCAACTGGGAGTTCTTCGACAACCAGACCCCGGCGAGCGCCAAAAGCCTCGTCGACGACCTGCGCGCGGGCCGGCCGGTCACCCCCACGCGAGGGGCACGGATGTGCACCTTCAAGGAGACCGCCCGGGTCCTGGCCGGTTTCCCCGACGAGCGGGACGGGGCCGTCGAGTCCGGGGGAAGCGCGGGACCCGCCTCCCTGGTCGGCCTGAAGCTCGCCAAGGGCGAGTCCGCTCCCGCGCGTGTGGTGCATCCGCGCGGCGAGGCGCCCCGGGACGAGCCGCCGCACGAGCCGTCACCGACGGAACACCTCAGCTCGCACGACGCGCCGCAGGACACGTCGGCCTCCGACCCGGCCCACCCGGCCGGGCCCGTCGCCGAGGAGGGGGAGTGATGACCTTGGCACCCGAGCTGAAAGACATGAGCCCCGAGAAGCTGCTCGCACCGGTGCTGTCGGCCTTCTGGGACGAGGACAAGTCCTGGACGCTGGACGTCTACCGGAGGCACGAGGGGTACGACGGACTCCGCAAGGCGCTCGCCATGTCGCCGGACGACGTGATCGCGTACGTCAAGGAGTCCGGTCTGCGCGGGCGCGGCGGCGCGGGCTTCCCCACGGGGATGAAGTGGCAGTTCATTCCCCAGGGGGATGGAAAGCCGCACTATCTGGTTGTCAACGCCGACGAGTCGGAGCCCGGGACGTGCAAGGACATCCCGCTCCTCTTCGCGAACCCGCACAGCCTCATCGAGGGCATGATCATCGCGTGCTACGCCATCAGGTCGTCGCACGCCTTCATCTATCTGCGTGGTGAAGTCGTCCCGGTGCTGCGGCGGTTGCACTCGGCCGTACGCGAGGCCTACGAGGCGGGCTTCCTCGGCGAGAACATCCTGGGCAGCGGACTCGACCTCGACATCACCGTGCACGCGGGCGCGGGCGCGTACATCTGCGGTGAGGAGACCGCACTGCTCGACTCGCTCGAAGGCCGCCGGGGTCAACCGCGGCTTCGTCCCCCCTTCCCTGCCGTCGCGGGCCTCTACGCGTGCCCGACTGTGGTGAACAACGTCGAATCGATCGCGTCGGTTCCCGCGATCATGCAGCGGGGCAAGGAATGGTTCCGGTCGATGGGGAGCGAGAAGTCGCCCGGCTTCACGCTCTACTCCCTGTCCGGCCACGTCGCCAGCCCCGGCCAGTACGAGGCGCCGCTCGGGATCACCCTCCGCCAGCTCCTCGACATGAGCGGCGGGATGCGCCCCGGGCACCGCCTCAAGTTCTGGACGCCGGGCGGCTCCTCGACCCCGATGTTCACCGACGAGCACCTCGACGTCCCTCTTGATTACGAAGGAGTGGGCGCCGCGGGTTCCATGCTCGGCACAAAAGCTCTCCAGTGCTTCGACGAGACGACCTGCGTGGTGCGGGCCGTGACGCGCTGGACCGAGTTCTACGCCCACGAGTCCTGCGGCAAGTGCACGCCCTGCCGCGAAGGGACCTACTGGCTCGTGCAGTTGCTGCGCGACATCGAGGCCGGCAAGGGACGGATGTCCGACCTCGACAAGCTGAACGACATCGCCGACAACATCAACGGCAAGTCCTTCTGCGCCCTCGGCGACGGTGCCGCCTCGCCGATCTTCTCCTCGCTCAAGTACTTCCGCGAGGAGTACGAGCAGCACATCACGGGCCGGGGCTGCCCCTTCGACCCGGCCAAGTCGACGGCCTGGGCCGACCGCACGGAGGTGAACGCATGACCGTGACCACCAACGCTCCCTCAGGCGGGGGAGAGGCGGCGGTCCCGCCGGAGGACCTCGTGACGCTGACGATCGACGGCATCGAGATCAGCGTGCCCAAGGGCACCCTGGTCATCCGGGCCGCCGAACAACTCGGCATCGAGATCCCCCGGTTCTGCGACCACCCCCTCCTCGACCCGGCCGGCGCCTGCCGCCAGTGCATCGTCGACGTCGAGGGCCAGCGCAAGCCCATGGCGTCCTGCACCATCACCTGCACCGACGGGATGGTGGTCAAGACCCACCTCACCTCGCCGGTCGCGGAGAAGGCCCAGAAGGGTGTGATGGAGCTCCTGCTCATCAACCACCCCCTGGACTGCCCGGTCTGCGACAAGGGCGGCGAGTGCCCGCTGCAGAACCAGGCCATGTCGCACGGTGACGCCGAGTCCCGCTTCGAGGGCCGCAAGCGGACCTACGAGAAGCCCGTCCCGATCTCCACGCAGGTGCTGCTCGACCGTGAGCGGTGCGTGCTGTGCGCCCGCTGCACCCGGTTCTCCAACCAGGTCGCGGGCGACCCGATGATCGAGTTGATCGAGCGGGGCGCGCTCCAGCAGGTCGGCACCGGCGAGGGCGACCCGTTCGAGTCGTACTTCTCCGGCAACACCATCCAGATCTGCCCGGTCGGCGCGCTGACCTCGGCGGCGTACCGATTCCGCTCCCGCCCCTTCGACCTCGTCTCCTCCCCGTCGGTGTGCGAGCACTGCTCCGGCGGCTGCGCCACGCGCACCGACCACCGGCGCGGCAAGGTCATGCGGCGGCTCGCCGCCAACGACCCCGAGGTCAACGAGGAGTGGATCTGCGACAAGGGGCGGTTCGGGTTCCGGTACGCGCAGCAGCGGGACCGGCTGGAGACGCCTTTGGTGCGCAACGCCGAGGGCGAGCTGGAACCGGCCTCCTGGCCCGAGGCGCTCCAGATCGCGGCCCAGGGGCTGCTGGCCTCCCGGGGCCGCACCGGTGTCCTGACCGGCGGACGGCTCACCATCGAGGACGCCTACGCGTACAGCAAGTTCGCGCGCGTGGCGCTCGACACCAACGACATCGACTTCCGCGCGCGCGTGCACAGCAGCGAGGAGGCCGACTTCCTCGCCGCCCAGGTCGCCGGGCGCGGCCGGGACCTCGACGGCACGGGCGTCACGTACACCGCGCTGGAGAAGGCACCGGCCGTCCTGCTGGTCGGTTTCGAGGCGGAGGAGGAGGCGCCCGGCGTCTTCCTGCGGCTGCGCAAGGCCTGGCGCAAGCACGGGCAGAAGGTCTTCTCCCTGGCCACACACGTCACGCGCGGTCTGGAGAAGGCCGGCGGGACGCTGCTGCCGGCCGCCCCCGGCACCGAGACCGAGTGGCTGGACGCGCTCGCGAGCAACGTCGGCCTGGAGGGCGACGGCGCCGCGGCCGCCGAGGCGCTGCGCGCCGAGGGGTCCGTGATCGTCGTCGGTGAGCGGCTGGCCGCGGTGGCCGGCGGTCTCACCGCCGCCGTGCGCATCTCCTCCGCCACCGGTGCCCGGCTGGCGTGGATCCCGCGCCGGGCCGGGGAACGCGGTGCCATCGAGGCGGGCGCGCTGCCGTCGCTGCTGCCGGGCGGGCGTCCGGCCACCGACCCACGCGCGCGTGACGAAGTCGCCACCGTCTGGGGCGTGGCGGGCCTCCCGCACCGCTACGGCCGTGACACCGGCCAGATCGTGGAGGCCGCCGCGACCGGCGAACTCCAGGCCCTGCTGGTGGCGGGCGTCGAGATCGCCGACCTGCCCGACCCGGCACGCGCGCGTGCGGCACTCGACGAGGTCGGCTTCCTGGTCTCGCTCGAACTGCGGCCCGGCGAGATCAGCCGCAAGGCCGATGTCGTCCTGCCCGTCGCCGCGGTCGCCGAGAAGGCCGGCACCTTCCTCAACTGGGAAGGCCGGGTCCGCTTCTTCGAGGCCGCGCTCAAGCCCGACCACATGACGCGCCGCCTCGCGCCCACCGACGCGCGCGTGCTGCAGATGGTGGCCGACGCCATGGACGTCCACCTCGGACTGCCCGATCTGCGCACCGTACGGGCGGAGATCGACCGGCTCGGCGCCTGGGACGGCCCGCGGGCCACCGAACCCCTGGAGACGGCGGGCGCCCTGCCCCGTCCGGCCGCCGGCGAGGCAGTGCTCGCCGGACACCGGCTGCTGCTCGACCAGGGCGTCCTCCAGCAGGGCGACGAGGCGCTCGCCGGCACCCGGCACGCCGCCCGCGCGCGTGTGTCGGCCGCGACGGCGGCCGAGGCGGGCGTCAAGGACGGCGACCTCCTCGCGGTGACCGGTCCCCAGGGAGTCGTCGAACTCCCGCTCCAGATCAGTGAGATGCCCGACCGCGTGGTGTGGCTCCCGCTGAACTCCACCGGTGGCGGCGTCGCCTCCGACACCGGGGCGCGGCCCGGCTCCCTCGTCCGCATCGGCCCGGCGACCCTCGCCGGCGAGGCCCCCAAGGAGGTGGAGGCATGAGCCCGTCGTACCTCGCTGCTGAAGACCTCTCGATGTTCGGCACCGACCCCTGGTGGCTGGTCGTCATCAAGGCGGTGTTCTGCTTCGCCTTCCTGATGGTGACCGTGCTGATCTCCATCGTCATGGAGCGCAAGGTCGTCGCCTGGATGCAGCTGCGCATCGGCCCCAACCGGCACGGGCCCTGGGGCATGCTCCAGTCGCTCGCCGACGGCATCAAGCTGATGCTCAAGGAAGACGTCATCGTCAAGCGCGCGGACAAGGCGGTGT
The DNA here is from genome assembly GCA_000415505.1 of Streptomyces afghaniensis 772. Classification (GTDB taxonomy): domain Bacteria; phylum Actinomycetota; class Actinomycetes; order Streptomycetales; family Streptomycetaceae; genus Streptomyces; species Streptomyces afghaniensis. The sequence goes on along the minus strand of KE354222.1, from coordinate 1,234 downwards.
ACGTCCTCGCGCCGATCGTCGCGGCCATCCCGGCCTTCATGGCGATCGCGGTGATCCCCTTCGGCCCGGCCGGCAACGAGATCTCGATCTTCGGCCAGCGCACCACGATGCAGCTCACCGACCTGCCGATCGCGATGCTCTACATCCTCGCGGTCGCCTCCGTCGGCATCTACGGCATCGTGCTGGCGGGCTGGAGCTCCGGATCGACGTATCCGCTGCTGGGCGGTCTGCGGTCCTGCGCGCAGATGATCTCGTACGAGATCGCGATGGGCGCCGCCTTCGCCTCCGTGTTCCTGTACTCGGGGTCGATGTCGACGTCGACGATCGTCGAGCAGCAGACCGACCGGTGGTACGTCCTGCTGCTGCCGCTCTCCTTCGTCATCTACATCGTGACGATGGTCGGCGAGACCAACCGCGCCCCGTTCGACATGCCGGAGTCCGAGGGTGACCTGGTCGGCGGCTTCAACACCGAGTACTCGTCGATCAAGTTCGCGATGTTCATGCTCGCCGAGTACGTCAACATGGTGACCGTCTCGGCCGTCGCCACGACGCTGTTCCTCGGCGGCTGGCGGGCCCCCTGGCCGATCAGCACCTTCTGGGAGGGCGCGAACCACGGCTGGTGGCCGATGCTCTGGTTCACGGTCAAGGTCCAGTTGCTGCTGTTCATGTTCATCTGGATCCGCGGCACGCTCCCACGCGTCCGCTACGACCAGCTGATGAAGCTCGGCTGGAAGGTCCTCATCCCGGTCTCGCTGGTGTGGCTGATGCTCGTCGCGACCGTGCGTGCCTTCAGGAACGAGGGCTACGACTTCGCCGACATCGCCCTCTACGTCGGCGGCGGCGTGCTGGCTCTGCTGGTGCTCTCCTTCGTCGTCGACATGTTCCGCGAGAAGGCGAAGGAGGCCGAGCAGCCGGCCGAGACCCCGGCCGCCTTCGACCCGATGGCGGGCGGATTCCCCGTACCGCCACTGCCGGGACAGGAGCTGCCACCGGTCCCGCGACGCCGCTCGCGCCGCGAGCGGGAGCTGATTGTCAGTGGTGGGCCCGATACTCAGAGTGACGAATCTCTGGGCGGAACTACGGATGGAAAGGAGGCGTCCGATGGCTGAGGAACCGAAGGACACCAAGCCCGGTTTCCAGAACCCGGTGGCCGGCTTCGGCGTGACCTTCAAGGCCATGTTCAAGAAGCGGCTGACCGAGCAGTATCCGGAGCAGCAGAAGACCACGGCTCCGC